>CAZVOE010000159.1:1524-6977 GCA_964628935.1 uncultured Acidobacteriota bacterium | reverse complement strand
CTCAGGGCCAGCGCGTGAAGGGTCCCGGAGAACGGGGACGGGGGGCCCAGGGTGGAGACCGCGACGTCCGCCGGGCCGAGGACGCTCGCTGCGGAGGCCGGGTCGGGATGGTCCAGGAGGAGAGGGTTTCCGGGGAGGGCCGCGAGGGCCTCCCGGAATCCGTCGGGCAGGGGGCCGAGGATCACGATGCGAACGGGAGCCGCCAAGGGAGCCCTCCTCGTCGGGCGTCACATCCTCTCGGGAACCTCGATTCCCATCAGACCGAGCAACTCCACCATCCCCCGATGGTAGAGGTGGACCACCGCGATCCGGACCGCTCGAGCCGCGGCGTTCTCCTCCTGGGCGACCGGCCACCGGTGGTAGAAGGAGTTGAAGACCTGCGCCAACTGGTAGGCATGCTTCGCGACGCCCGAGAGCTCGAGCGCTTCGACCGCCGAACCGAGCACCGCCTCCAAGCGGGCGAGGAGGATCGGCACCTCCCAGTGGGCCGCGAGGCTCTCCGCGTCGAGGCTCCCGAGGTCCACGGTCGCCGCGAGCCGCGCGGGCAGGATCTCCTCGGGGCCGAACCGCTCGGCGACCTTCGCCAGAATGTTCCGCGCGCGGACGACGGAGTACTGGAGGTACGGACCGGTCTCCCCCTCGAAAGAAAGCGCCGCGTCCAGGTCGAAGGCGACCACGCGGTTCCGAGTGAAGCGAAGCATGTAATAACGGAGCGCCCCGACGGCGATCCGCCGCGCCGTCTCGTGCACCCGCGCCTCGTCGAAGGCGGGATTCCGCTTCCGGACCTCCTCCGACGCGCGGCGCTCGAGGGCGTCGAGAAGGTCGTCGGCGCGGACGCCGAGCCCCTTCCGTCCGCTCATCTCGAGGTAGGGCTTTGCCCTCTCTTCGTCCGAAAGCGCGTGCCCGGGGAAGAGGGCCAAGACGGCGGCGGGGGAGAGGGCGACCATCTCGTAGGAGAAGTGGATCGAACGGTCGGCGCGGTCGTCGTGGCCGAGGCTCCTGAGCCCCTGCGCGACGACGCGCTGGAGGTAGGACTGCCGCGTGTCGATCACGTTGTAGACGGTCTCCGCCCCGCCGAACGGCGGGTGGGATGCGGAACCTCCCCGCGGGACCGTTTCCCACACGGGGTACAGCGCCCGCCGTTCGCCCCAATCGAAGGGGGCATACGAGAAGTCGCGCCCGAGAAGACCGAATTTCCACATCTGGTAGGCGATGTCCTTCCCGACGTAGGTGACGGTTCCGTTCGACCGCACGATGACCTTCTGATCTTCCCCGGCCCCCGACTCGACTCCGGGAAGGTCCATCACCCAGCAGCCCGCGTTCTTGCCCTCCTCGAGCCGGCGGATCGCGCCGCGTTCCCTCAGTCGTGCGAAGGCGTCCTCCCAGAACCGGTGAGCGAGGATGTCACTCTCCTTCGGGAGCAGGTCGTAGCGGACGCCGATCCGGTCCATCGTTTCGAGGTGGTGGCGCACCATGCGCGCCGCGACATGGGCGGCGAGGTCGGCGATCGGGTTCGCGCCCCGCTCCATGGCGTGGAGCGTCTCTTCGCGGTGGGAGAGCCGCGCGCGGTCCTCCTCGTAGAACCGGGTCACCTCGGCGTACAGGTCCCACGCGACGTAGTCGAAACGCTCTCCTCGCTCCGCGAGGACGGCGTCGGAATAGCGCTCGAGAACCTCGGGGAGTTCCTCCCCCCGGAGGACGCGGAAACCGACGACGAGATCGGCGACCTGGACTCCGGTGTCGTCGATGTAGTTCTGGACCTCGACCTCGCGGCCGAGTCGGCGGAGGAAGCGGACGAGGGTGTCTCCGAGGACCGCGTTTCGCAGGTGCCCGATGTGGGCCGCCTTGTTCGGGTTGATGTTCGTGTGTTCCACGATCACCTTGCCCCCCGTCGGCGTCCCCAAAGCGGAGAGGTCGTCCCGAAGCCAGAGGCGCAAGAAGGCCGTCCGGTCGAGAGTCGCGTTGAGGTAGCCGCCCCCCGCGGCTTCGAGCCGGGCGATCGGGCCCCCGGCAACGACGGCGGCGGCGATCGCTTCGGCGATGGCGCGCGGAGACCGGCGCAGCGAGCGGGCGAGATCGAAGGCGACCGTGGATGCGAGATCGCCCTGGGAGACGGAGGGCGGATACGACACGGGCACCCGCTCGACCTCGATTCCGAAGGCCGAGCGGACCGCTTCCTTCACGGCCTCCCGGAACGCGATTTCGGGGGAGTCGAACGACACGGCGCTCCGTTCGGACTCAGTGCGACGGTTCGGCCGCGGGAGAGGCGGAGACGATCGGGGAACGGGAGTTCAGCCCGTTGTCGGTGATTGCATCGACGCGGTACCGGTAGGCGAGACCGGGGGCGGTGTCGGAATCGAGGAACTCGTAAAGAGCCCCCTCCGTCGCCGTCCCGACCGCCGGCACCCAGACCGGATGGACGACACGGAACTCCCCTCCCTCGGTGGAGCGCAAGACGTGGAAGCCGACCAGTCCCCGTTCGGACAGGGTCTCCCACCGCACCGAGATCGTTCCCCGCGGCTCTTCGACCGCCCTCGCCTCGACCCCGACGAACCGGACGGGATAGTCGGCGTCGCGGAAGGCGGTCCAGGTATATCGACGGGCCGGGCGCGTGGGGTCGTCGACGTTCCGAACGAGGATGACGAGGTCGCGAGCGGTCCCCGCCGGCACCGTGACCTGGCCGCGCCCCTCGGCGTCGAGGCCGACCGCGAGGCGGTGAAGCTCCCCGCCCGCTCCGCGGAGCAGGAGGTCGCACTCCCAAAGCCCGCCGAACTCTCCCTCGAAGCGCACCGTCACGCCGCCGTCGGCGAGTTCGGGGCGAACGCGGGCATGCGCGACCCCCCCCCCGGCGAGTGGGGCGGACGACTGGATCGACAGGGCGGGAAGCCCCTCGAATTCCGCGGCGAAGGCGGGGTCCTCGAGGCGCGCCGCGAACGGGAAATGCCTGCCGTCGTCCCACGATCCGACGAGGATCGACCAAAGATGGAAGTCGCGGAGTGCGTCCGTCCACCCCGATCCGTCCACGCGGCGGAGCGCGCGATCGGTGGCGGCGGCGAAGGGCCTGGAGGCGGCGAGTTCGAGGAGCGCGACCCGCAACGCGGTCTCCCCCTTCGACTCCTCGATCCACACGAGCCAGGCCGCGTTCCCGAGGGCGAGGCGGGCGTCCTCGGTCGGGATCCCGTCCCCGAGTCGAGCGAATCGTGCGGATACCGCCGCTTCCGTCCGGGACGCTCCGATCCCTCCGAAGCGGAGGTCCACCCACCCCGCGAGGGCCTCGCCCCAGGAGGGATCGAGGCCGATTCTCTCCGCCACCGCATGCGCGAACTGGTGGGCGACGTTCGATCGGATCTCGTCGAGACGGGCGTTCCCCGCGGCGTCGATCCAGATCGTTCCGCGCCGGTCGTCTCCGCCCGGAGGGAGGAAGGCGCCGCGGGAGCCGGGTCCGAGATGCACGAGCAGAAGGTCGAGGGGACCCGGATCGGGGAGGTCGAGTCCCCTCACGAGAAGGGTCCACGCCGCCGCGAGCGCCTCGTCCGCCGCGAGCACCGCGGGAGGGGCCTCGTCGGAGGAGGTCGAGGGCTCGAGGCGGTCGAGCGAGGTCCGGTCCAGGGTGTACCGGATGACGTTGCCGCGAACGTCCGTCCGTCGCTGCTCGGAGGGGAGGGAGCCGTCGTGGCGGAGCATCGCGAGCGCCCGTCGACTCGGCGCGGCGACTCCTCCCGTCGCGGCGGCGGCGCCCTGAATCCGAAGGGTCAGGCAGTGGTCGGGGGCGTGGATCCCGCCGCCGAGGACCGCCAAGGCTTGCACGCGATTGGCCGGGCGCGCTGCGGGGAAGCCCTCCGTGACGTCCGCCCGCGCCGCGGGTGCGACGACCGCGCTCGCCACCGTCAGGAGGCCGACGATCCCTCTGCGAGCCGATCCGACGTACACACGCACCTCTCGAGTCCCCGTCCGCGGAGACCTCCGAAATATAGGGGCAACCCCGTGGACCGTCAACCTGAAGCTCTTTTCGGTCAGGGACTTAGGAGCGGCCGTTTCCGTTCGGCGACGCGGCGGCGACGATGACCGTGATGTTGTCCTCACCCCCGCGCCGATTCGCCTCGTCCACAAGCGCTCGACAGGCGGAGCCGGGGTCGATCGAGTGCCGCGAGAGGATATCGCGGATCGTCTCGTCGGGAACCATCGTGTTGAGGCCGTCCGAGCAGAGCAGGAGGACGTCGCCCTCCCGAAGCGGCTCGAGCGCGATATCGACCACGACGTCCTCCCGGCTTCCGAGCGCCCGGGTCACGATGTTCCGCATCGGGTGGCGTTGGGCCGCCTCGTCCGTGAGAAAACCGAGACGCACCTGCTCGTTGACCCACGAGTGATCGGAGGTCAGACGCGCGAGCCGGCCGTCGCGCAGCAGGTAGACGCGGCTGTCGCCGACGTGGCCGACGACCCACTGCTTCCCGATCTGGAGGACGGCGGCGAGCGTCGTCCCCATCCCTCGCCGCTCGTCGTGGCCGGCGATCGCCTCCCAAATGCTCCGGTTCGCCGTCGCCACCGCCTCCTTGAGGCGCTGCGCGGCGAGCAACGGATCTCCGCTGGGCCGGCCGTTTTTCCGGAAGAACGTCTCGAGGCTTTCGATGGCGAGTCGGGAGGCGACCTCCCCGGCCGCGTGTCCCCCCATCCCGTCGGCGACCGCGTAAAGACCGAAGTCGGGCTCGACGAGGAAGTCGTCCTCGTTCGAGGCGCGCCGCCGGCCGACGTCGGTGATGCCGAAGGAGTCGATTCTCACCGCGATGCGCTCCGAGTCGGGGAGCCCCTCCGGGGGTCGGAGGCCCTCCCGGTGCGAAGCTCCTCGAGCTTGACCGCGGCGGCGCTCTGCGATGGATCGCGTTCGAGAACCGCCTCGAGCTGCGCTTCCGCCTCCTTGAACTGACCGGCGCGAAGCATCGCGAAGGCGAGGTTGAGTTTGGCGACCGTGTAGTCGGGGTTGAGCGCGATGCAACGCCGGAAGGCGGCGATCGCCTCGTCGATGCGGCCCAGCTCGCAAAGAGCGACGCCGCGGTAATTGTGGAGGTCGCCGTAGTTGGGGCCCAGCTCGATCGCGAGGTCGAGCTCCGCGAGCGCCTTTTCGAACTGGTCGGCCCGGAGGAGCGAGAGGGCTTCGCGGTAGTGCTCCTGGAAGCCGTGCGGGTCGGAGAGAAACGCCTCCCGGAAGAACTCCTCCGCCTCCGCGGTCATCCCCTCCCGGAGCCGCGCGAGCCCCCGATCGTAGGGTTCCCGGATCTGGCGGACCCTGAGCGCGAGAACCTGCGCGAACGCCTCCGCGGCCTCGTCGTCCCTCCCCGCTCGGAGGAGGCAAAAGGCGAGCGCCGTGCGCGCCGCCTCATAGTTCTCGTTGGACTCGACCGCCGCGCGGTACTCCTCGATCGCCTCGTCGAGACGATCGAGGCGCTCGAGGACCCGGC
>CAZVOE010000159.1:0-1514 GCA_964628935.1 uncultured Acidobacteriota bacterium | reverse complement strand
ACGGATGTCCGGAAAGTCGGGAGACACCTCGACGGCCCGTGCGAAATCGCGCGCCGCGGCGTCGAGGTCTCCTTTGGACGCGAGCCGCTCGGCCGACTCGACGAACGACTGGGTGAGGTAGTGCCGCGCCATCCGCCGGTCGGACTCGGGGAGGTTCGCCTCGTCCTTCATCGCCTTCCGAAAGAAGTCCACCGCCTGCTTGAACTCGTTTCGGTAGAAGTGGTAGATCCCGGACTTCACATGGTAGTTTCCCATGAGATTCCGGACCTCGTCGAGCAATCGCATCGATCCGTTCCCCGCTATTTTTTCCGGAACGAGGGCGCAGACTTCTGGGTGCGCGTCTCGAGGGTGCGCTTCGCCATCTTGCGGATGATCTCCGGAACGTTCTTGTCGCCCTGGAGCGCCTTCAGGTCCTTGTTGACGAGACGGGAGACGAAATTGGTGGAGATGCCCGGGGGTGTGCGCGGGTTGTGCACCAGGTTCGTCACGACCGCGTAGTTTTTCACCCATTCGCGGTTGGTCCCGACGAGCCGAAGGATCTCGTCGGAGACGTTGCGCATGCGAGCGATCTGCTCGACCTCCTGTTCGGTCAATCGCCCGTTTCGGAGGACCGACTGCGAGACGATCTTGTTCGTGTCCCGAATGAGGATCATCCGCTCCTCGCGCCCCCCCTTCATCGCGAGGATCGCCTTTTGGGCGGTGTTCATCGTGAGGATGCGCCGGTAAGTGCTGCGGATCTCGGGATCGGCCGAGGTCTCGAACTCTTCGCCGTCCAGAATCTCGCTCGCCGAGTACAGCTCGCCGACGTCGATTTCGAGGAGCCGCGCCGTCTCTTCGAGGGATCGGAGGTCCTCCTCCCCTTCCGCGCCGAGCGGTTCTCCCTCGCCGGGCGCTTCTCCCGCCGATCTCCGGACGAATCGATCCAGAAGCTCGAGGATTCGGCCGGTTTGATCCGGCCGGAGCGCGGGGTTCGCGGCGAGGCGGTCGAGGAGCCCCGCGGAGCGGATCAGACGTTCCTGGTTCGTCAGGACGAGCTCGAGGACCGCCGCGTTTCCCTCGGCCGCGAGCGTGTGGAGGGCCGCGTCCGGAGCGTTCGGATGAAAGGCGACGACCTCCGCGAGCGACTCCTCCTTGGACGCCGCCTTCGCGAAATGGGCGAGGACTTCGGCGGCGCAGCCGGGGTCGGAGAGGACTTCCCGGAGAGACTCCCCCGCGAGCCGGGAGAGGCTCGCGGTCGCGTCGCCTCTCACGCTTTCGTCGGGATCGTCCCGGAGTTTCAAGTAAAGCCGGGCGAGAACGTGCCGGGGAAGGGGAAGGGCGCCCCGGGCGGCCGCCGATCGCACCGGAAGCGGGGCCTCTCCCTCGAGGATCCGCTCGACGACGGCGTCGAGCGGGGATGCCGGGGAACCGTTCAAGGAGCCGCCTCCCCGTCACGACGACTCACCAGGCGAAAACCGCGGACTTCCGCACCGTCGGGACCGAGCGGGCCCGGAGGAAGGCCGCCTCCCTGGACC
>CAZVOE010000158.1:3715-7065 GCA_964628935.1 uncultured Acidobacteriota bacterium | reverse complement strand
GAGCCGACCTACACCGGGGCGATGAGCGCGCTCGCGTCGCTCGGCGCGCGCCTCGTGAGCGTCCCCGTCGACGAGCACGGGATCCGGACCGACCTCCTCGCAATGGCGCTCGAGCGCCACCGGCCGCGGGTCCTCTACGTTCAGCCGAACTTCCAAAATCCGACCACGCGGGTGCTCTCCCTCGACCGGCGGCGGGAGTTGCTCGACCTCGCCGTGCGGCACTCCTGCACGGTCGTCGAGGACGAATGGGCCGGTGACCTTCGGTTCGAAGGGGAGGACCTTCCGAGCCTCCACGCGCTCGACGGGGGCCGACGCGTCGTGCACCTGAGCACGTTCTCCAAGAAGCTGCTTCCCGGCCTCCGGGTCGGGTGGGCGGCGGCCCCCCCGCCGGTGCTCGAGCGCCTCCTCGTCCTCAAGCAGATCGAGGACCACGGAACGAGCCTCCTCGTGCAGGCGGCCCTTCACGCGTTCCTCGAAGACGGCGGGCTCGAGACCCATCTCGAGCGCGTGCGCGTGGCCTACCGTGAGCGTCGCGAAGCGATGCTCGAAGCGCTCGACTCTTACGCCCCCGACGCGGTGACGTGGACCCGTCCGGAAGGGGGGCTTTTCCTCTGGGTCACGCTCCCCGAGAACGTGGACGGGGGGGACATCTTCGGGGCGGCACGCGAGCGCGGGGTGCTCTTCAGCCGCGGGGAACTCTTCCACCCCGATGGAGGGGGCCGCAACACGATGCGTCTCACCTTCTCGTCGGCCGAGCCGGAGGCGATCCGCGCCGGCATCCGGATCCTCGGGACCTTGCTTCACGAGCGGATTCCCCAGGGCGCGACGGGCCGACGCGGCGAGAGGTTCGAGACGGTTCCGATCCTGTGACGGCGCGCCGCGGCGCGCGGCGGCGGAGGCGACGATGACGCAGAGAGAAAACCGGCACGGAACGCCGAGGCTCAAAACCGGCCTCGCCGAGATGTTGAAGGGCGGCGTCATCATGGATGTCGTCGACGAGACACAGGCCAAGATCGCCGAGAACGCGGGGGCGGTTGCGGTCATGGCGCTCGAGCGCGTCCCGTCGGACATCCGCAAGGACGGCGGGGTGGCTCGGATGTCGGATCCCGAGATGATCGAACGGATCATGGCGGCCGTGTCGATCCCCGTCATGGCCAAGTGCCGGATCGGGCACTTCGCGGAAGCCCGCGTCCTCGAGGCCCTCGGCGTCGACTACATCGATGAGAGCGAGGTGCTCACTCCCGCCGACGAGCAATACCACGTCGACAAGTTCGCGTTCGCGGTTCCCTTCGTGTGCGGCTGCCGGGACCTCGGCGAGGCTCTCCGGCGGATCGGCGAGGGAGCCGCGATGCTCCGTACAAAGGGGGAGGCCGGCACGGGGAACATCGTCGAGGCGGTCCGCCACATGCGGGCCGTGCAGTCGGGGATCCGGCGTCTCGGAACCCTCGGCGACGAGGAGATGATGACCGAGGCGAAGAACCTCGGGGCCCCGGTCGAACTGGTCCGGCTCGTCGCGCGCGAGGGGAAGCTGCCTGTGCCGAACTTCGCCGCCGGGGGGATCGCCACACCCGCGGACGCGGCCCTCATGATGGCGCTCGGCGCCGAGGCGGTTTTCGTCGGTTCCGGGATCTTCAAGTCGTCCGATCCGGAGCGCCGCGCCAAGGCGATCGTGCGAGCGACGACCCACTGGCAGGACGCGAAGATCGTCGCAGAGGTCTCGAAGGGGCTCGGTCGCGCGATGGACGGGCTCGAGACCTCGAAGCTTCCGGAGTCGGAACTGATGCAGACGCGGGGTTGGTGACCATGACCGCTCGGATCGGCGTGCTCGCGCTCCAAGGCGACTTCGAAGCCCATCGGAAAGCGCTCGAGAAGGCAGGGGCGGAGGCGATCGAGGTGCGACGCGTGTCCGCCCTCGGCTCCCTCGACGGGCTCGTCATCCCGGGCGGCGAGAGCACGACCCTCCTCCACCTGATGGCGGACGAGCCGTGGTTCGAGAAGCTGAGGGAGTTCCACGCCGCCGGGGGCTTTCTCCTCGGTACGTGCGCCGGCGCGATCCTGCTTTCCCGCGAAGTTCGCCATCCGGTCCAGCCCAGCCTCGGCTTGCTCGACGCGGTCATCGAGCGGAACGGTTTCGGCCGTCAAGCCGAGTCGTTCGAAACGGTGCTCGACGCCCCTGCGGTGGGTGGACCGGTCGAGGCGGTGTTCATTCGCGCGCCGCGCTTCCGGACGATCGGGCGCGGCGTCGAGGTCCTCGCCCGCCTGGGCGACGAACCGGTCGCCGTCGAAGAGGGGCGCGTGACCGCACTCACGTTCCACCCGGAGTTGACGGGCGACCCGGCGTTCCATCGCCGGTTCGTCGGAAGGATCCGCGACGCCGCCGGTCCCGCCGCGCGCGTCGCCTGCTGAGGAGGTTCCCGTGAAGATCTACGTCGACGGCAAGCTGTACGCGAGGGAGGACGCCAAGGTCTCCGTGTTCGACCACGGGTTCCTGTACGGCGACGGCGTGTTCGAGGGGATCCGGGTCTACGAGGGGAACGTCTTCCGGCTGAAGGAGCACATCGACAGGCTGTACCGATCGGCGAGGACGATCGCGCTCGAGATCCCCTTGAGTCCCGAGGAGATGACGGCGGCGGTGTGCGACACCGTGGCCGCCAACGAGAAGAAAGACGCGTACATCCGACTCGTGGTCTCGCGCGGGGACGGGGATCTCGGGATCGACCCGGCGAAGTGCAAGCGACCGACGGTCGTGATCATCGTCGCGGAGATCGCGCTCTATCCGAAAGAGTTTTACGAGAAGGGGATCGCGCTCGTGACGGCGAGCGTCCGAAGGATCCCGAACGACTCGATCGACCCGCGGATCAAGTCGCTGAACTACCTGAACAACATTCTCGGAAAACTGGACGCGAAGCGGTCGGGGGCGCTCGAGGCGATCATGCTCAATCACCAGGGGTACGTCGCGGAATGCACCGCCGACAACCTCTTCTTCGTGAGCGACGGCTGGGTGAAGACCCCCGACACAATGCAAGGGGCCCTTTCGGGGATCACGCGCGGCGCGGTGCTCGAACTCGCGCGTGAGGCCGGATACCAGACGGCCGAGACGGTCGTTGGGCTTCACGACCTCTACAACGCGGAGGAGGTCTTCATGACGGGCACCGGAGCCGAGATCGTGCCCGTCATTGCGGTGGACGGACGTTCCATCGGGGCCGGAGTCCCCGGACCCGTGACGAAGCGGCTCCTCGACGATTTCCGCCGCCTCCGCGTGCGGGACGGCGTCAAGGTCGAGTACGCCGCCGTTTGACCGACCGCTACCGGGGCGCCCTCCCGCAACCTCCCCTTCCCGAGGAGCGCCC
>CAZVOE010000158.1:0-3705 GCA_964628935.1 uncultured Acidobacteriota bacterium | reverse complement strand
GCGGGGGCGCGCGCTTCGGCATCGAGACTATCGCCGGTTCTGGCTCGGCCATCTCGTCTCGCTGACCGGCTCGCAGATGCAGTGGGTCGCGCTCGACTGGCACATCTACGTCCTGACCGGTTCGCCCCTCGCGCTCGGCGTCGTCGGACTGTGCCGCGTCGTCCCGATCGTGATCTTTTCGCTGTGGGGAGGGGTGCTCGCCGACCGCCTCGACCGGCGGAAGGTGATGCTCGCGACGCAGGGGGCGATGCTCGCGGTCGCGCTGGCGCTCGGATTCGTCACCCGCGCGGGCCTGGACACGGTTCCTTTTCTCTACTCGCTCACGGCGGCGAGCGCCGCGGCGAGCGCCTTCGACAACCCGGCGCGCCAGGCGCTGATCCCGCGCCTCGTTCCGAGGGCGGAACTGCCCGGCGCGCTCGCGCTCAACCTCACCATGTTCCACGGCGCGACGGTCGCGGGGCCCTCGCTCGCGGGGCTCCTTCTCGCGGTCGTCGCCCCGTCGGGCACGTCCGGGATCGCCTGGCTGTACTTTCTCAACGCGGCGTCGTTCGGAGGGACGCTCGGAGCGCTCTACGCGATGCGTACGCCGTCGGCGCCCGAGGGCGACGCGGGGTCGCGGGAGGGACCCATCGCGGCCCTCCAGGCCGGCCTGCGTTTCGTCTTCGGCTCGCCGATTCTCGTCTGGACGATGCTCCTCGACTTCGTCGCCACGTTCTTCTCGACGTCGCTTTCGCTCCTCCCGATTTTCGCCGACCAGATTATCGACGTCGGTCCTTCCGGCTTCGGCTGGCTGCGCGCAGCGCCGGCGATCGGAGCGGTCGTCGGGGCGATCTGGACGGCCGCGTTCCCGCTCCCGAAGGAGCAGGGAAAGATCTTCCTGTGGTCGGTGGGGGTGTACGGCGCCGCGACCGTGGTCTTCGGGCTGTCCCGCTCCTTCCTCCTCACCTTCGCGGCGCTCGCGATCGGGGGCCTTGCGGATCTGATCTCGACGATCGTGCGGCAAACGACCCGTCAGCTCATCACGCCGGACGGACTGCGAGGGCGGATGACCTCGGTGAACATGCTCTTCTTCATGGGCGGGCCGCAGCTCGGTGAGCTCGAGGCCGGGCTCGTCGCGTCCCTCTTCGCCTCCGCGGCGATCGGCGCCACCGTGTCGGTCGTTTCCGGTGGGCTGCTCACCGTGCTCGTGACGATCTGGGTCGCGGCGCGCGTCCCCGTCGTGAGGCGTTTCGACGTGGATGCCATCCCCTAGAACGGGAAGAACCGAGGGATCAGGAGCGTTGCGGCGATCCAGATCGCGAGGTTGAGTGGGGCGCCGATCAGGAAGAAATCGCCGAAACGATACTCTCCGGGCTCCTGCACCATCGCGTTCGTCTGGTACCCGATCGGCGTCATGAAGGCCGTCGATGCGGCCGTGGACACGGCGACCAGAAACGGCCTCGCGTCCACTTCCAGACCGTTCGCGGCGGCGATCGCGAGCGGTGCGAGCAGGACCGCCGTCGCGTTGTTCGACATCACGTTCGTCAGCAGCGTCGTCAAGAGGAAAAACGCGGAGAGGAGCACCCACGGGCCGAATCGTCCGAGGAGGTCGACCAACCCCGTGGAGACCGTCGACGCTGCGCCGGTGGTCTCGAGCGCGATCCCGAGCGGGATCACCCCGGCGAGAAGGAAGATCACCTTCCAGTCGATCGCCTGGTAGGCCTGCTCGATCGTCAGCACGCGAGCGATGACGAGGAACGCGGCGGCGGCCATGGCGGTCACGAGGATGGGCGCCACCCCGAGTGCGGCGAATGTCACCGCGCCCGCGATCGCCACGACCGCGAGTCCTTTCTTGAGGGGGGAAACCACTCCCGCCGCGATTTCTTCCAGAATCACGACCTCGAGTCCGGCGGCGAGCGCCTCGATATCTCGACGGAATCCCTGGAGGAGCAAGACGTCGCCGATCGCGAGCTTCACCTTCCCGATCTTTCCCGCCTCGAGCCGGTCGTGGTGTCGGATCGCGATCGCCTGGCAGCGGTATCGCCTCCGGAACTGAGCCTCTTGGAGGGTCTTCCCGACGAGTCGGGAATCCGGCGGGATGAGCGCCTCCACGAGGAAGACTCCCGAACCTTGAAGTCGCGACTCACTCACCTCCATGTTGCGCCGGAAGCGGAGCCCCATCGTCTGCTGGACGTCGAGGAGGTTCGAGATCGGCACACGCGCAATGAGCACGTCGCCGGCCTCGAGAACCTGCTCGGGAGCTGGGATCCAGACCGGTTTTCCACTCCGGATCACCTCGAGGACTTCGACGCCGAGACGTTCGCCGATCTGCGTGTCGGCAAGACGCTGTCCGACGAGTTCGGAATCCGGACCGACTTCGATCTCGGTGAGGTATCTGCCCAACTCGTAGCGAGCCGCGAGCGGCTTCGGAGGAGCGTCTCCGACCCTCCTGAGCAGGAGCGGCGGCACCAGGGCGAGGTAGACGAACCCGACGCCGGCGAACCAAAGGCCGAGCGCGGAGAATTCGAACATCCCGAAGGGCGCCATCCCGGATCGCCGCGCGATGTCGGACACGAGGATGTTCGTCGACGTCCCGACGAGGGTGCACACCCCCCCGAGCTGCGCCATGAACGCGAGGGGCATCAGGAACCGGGACGGCGACCACGCGTGACGACGGCAGAGCCCGAGCACGGTCGGGATGAGAACGGCAACCGTCGCGGTGTTGTTGATGAATGCCGACACGACGCCGACCGCGACCATGAGCCCGAGGTTCACGAGGAGCGCGCTCCGCCCGAGCAACGCGTCGACACCGTCCGCGAAGGCGTCCACGAGCCCCGTATGACGGAGTCCGGCCGAGAGAACGAACATCGCCGCGACGGTGGCGGTCGCGGGATTGGAGAATCCGGAGAGAGCCTCCTCGGGAGCGATCAGACCGGAGAGAGCCAGCGCCACCAGGATCAGGATCGCGACCACGTCCACGCGCAGGGCTTCCGTGGCGAACAGGAGGATCGCCGAGAGGGCTAAGAGAAGAACGGCCAGGGTCTCCATGCGTCGAGAGCTTACCCCGCCAATCCCCCGTTCCGGAATCGCGGTATCTTGTCCCTTCCGTGTCGCCGCGAATCGTGCTCGCCACAGTCGTCTCGCTCGTCGTAGCTTCGGGCTGCCGGAGCGGCGGGGTTCGCCCCGACGTTCTTCTCGTCACGATCGACACCCTCCGCGCCGACCGGCTGGGCTGTTACGGCGATCCGGCCGCAAGGACCCCCGCCCTCGACGGCCTCGCCGCCCGAGGAGTCCGCTTCACCCAGGCGTCGACCGTCGCTCCGATCACCCTCCCGTCCCACGCCTCGCTCCTCACCGGCCGCTACCCGGCGGCCCACGGAGTCCGAAACAACGGGACCTTCTCCCTTCCCGAATCCGAGCAGACGCTCGCGGAGGTCTTCCGCGGCGGTGGATGGCGGACCGGAGGTTTCGTCGGAGCCTACGTGCTGTCCCGGCCCTTCGGCCTGGACCAGGGCTTCGAGACGTTCGATGACCGGTTCGAAGGACCCGGCTCGGTCGACCCGCCGGCCGGGGCGGCGGCGCGTGGGGCGCGGCCGAGCGAGCGTCGGGCGGCGGCGGTCACCGACGCGGCGCTCCGATGGCTCCAGGGGCTCGGCCGCGCGGAGCCGGCGTTCACGTGGGTCCACTATTTCGACCCGCATGCCGACTACGCCCCCCCCGAGCCCT
>CAZVOE010000157.1:0-7222 GCA_964628935.1 uncultured Acidobacteriota bacterium | reverse complement strand
GGCGCGAGCAGAAAAGACAGACTCTGGGTGTCCAGTAAAACGGGGGTCAGACCACGCGTCGGCCGCGTAGGTCGCCGTACTGGTCGCCACGGGATACGAACGGAGGGACACATGGGACGCAAGGGATCGAACGGAAGCGAAGCGGCTCGCGCGGCGGTCGAGTCGGCGCGGGCGCGGCTCGCGGAGTTGGACAAGGCGATCGCCGACGCAACGAACGAGTACCAGGAGATCGGGCGGAGGTTCCCGTCGGCCGGAGCGGCGGAGGTCGCGAAGCACTCGGCACGTCGGGGCGAATTGGAGCGGCTCCACCGCGACCTCGGGATCGCTTCCGACTCGGCCCGTCGAGATCGGGACGCGGCCGAAGAGGCGTACGCGCTCGCGCGGCTCCCCGAGGTGCTCGAAGAGCGTAACGAAGCGATGGGGAAACTCGACGCGGCGCTCCGGGAGGCGCTCCCCGGTCTGCGGAAGGTCGCGGCGGGGGTCGCGACGATCACGGCGGAGATCGGGTCGCTCCGGTTCCCGCCGGGGCGAGAGCGCAAGCCGGAGCCCGGCCTTCTCACGCCCGAAACCGTGCTCGCGGAGGCGCTCACGCGGACGCTCTACGGGGGCGACGGAGAATCGGTCGAGGTCGTCTTCAAGACTGATTACCACGCGACGCGCCCCCCGGCTCCGCTCCTGCGGAAGCACTACGTGATCGGGACGCGGATGAAGATCCCGCCGGGAACGGCGGAAGTGCTTCGGGCGGAGGGGGTCGTCGAGATCGTCGCCGCGTGATCGCGGGGACACGGAGGGAATTGATCATGGGAATGAACCTCGCGGATCAGTTGGCGCTCTCGGAACGGGTGCGCGCGTTCGCGGACAAGAAGGGGATTCCGTTCGCGGAAGCCCTCGACCGAATCAAGGTAGAGGATCGGCACTTCGCCGCGTCGCTCCGGGAAGCATACGGCGGGGGAGCGTCGGAGCCCGAAACCGATCAGAGCGCGATGGCCGACGCGGTGTCGCGGGCGCACGAGATCATGCAAGAGCGGAACCTCTCTTTCGGACGCGCCCTCGAAGCGCTCCGAACGGAGGAGCCGTACCTGTACGATCGAGCGACCCGGCACTACTCGGCGCGGTGAGTCGGTGAGCATGGGGGGACGGAGCCCCCGCCGACCGTCGCTCCGGGCTCGCCGATCCCGAGGCGCGCGCACATTCGGGCCGTGCGTGTTCCCGGAGATCGGCCCGGCGGTCGGGTTCGTGGACTTGGGTTTCGACGGGGTAGGGGTGGAGTCTCCAAAACCGCTCCGTCACCTCGCGAGCGCGCGGATCAAGTCGGCCGTGCGGCCCCGTCGAAACTCTTTCCCGCCGGGTTCGGCGGGTCGGAGGGATTCAACATGCAGATCATCGGCACCGTCGCGGAGAAGCCCCGGCTCTTCCGTAATCGGCGGAACCGTCCCGTGCTCACGTTCAAGGTCGTGGAATCCGCAACGGGCCGATGGATCGCGATCACCATGCGGGACCGGAAGGCGGAGCGCTACGCGTCGGTCGTGACGGTCGGCTCGGAGGTCCGGCTCGAAGGGGAGCCGCGAATCGTCCGGTACTTCAAGGCGAAGAGCGTGCGCCCGGCGGTCGAGCGGTGGAGAGCGACCCCGGTTCGTCCGTCGGCGTGAGCGGAGCACGCGTGCGACGCGACCCCTCAGAGTCGGGGCGTCCACGTACAGCGGCAGAAACCGCTCCGGCATCCCCGTACCACGTTCGTGCAACCCTCGACCGGAATCGGCATCGTTGCGAGGGCTTCCCGGACCGTCCACACGCGACGCCGAGAGGATCGACACGCGCGGCAAGTGTCGCCCGTGCGCAGGATCTCCACCTTCGCGACGCCCTCCCGCTGGTACTCCCGGAGTTGCACGCGTGCGGATTCCCGGAGCACGGGAAAGTAGTCGCCGCGACCGGCTCCGTTCAACGCGAGGGCCGCTTGATAGAGCGTCGAGCCCCACGAAGCGAAGTGCCGATCTTCCCGTTCGTGGAGAGCGTCGGACACGGCGACCAGGAACCGGGGGAGCGTCGGCTCGACCGAAGGGTCGGGGAAGGCGCTCTCGGCGATTCGCTTCGCGTCTTCGCGAGAGATCCCGAAGGCGTCGAGGTGCTCGGCGAGCGTGCTCCCGTGGCTCGACTTCGGAAGGCGCACGTGCGGGAGTTCGGCGAGCATCCTTCGGATCGCGTCGAGTTGCTCCGGCGGGAGTTCCCGTGGCGCGGGGGTCGAGATTCGGCTCGGCTCGGGGGGGGGACTCCGCAAACGCCGGAGCCAGTCGAAAAGGGACATCGGCGGCACCTCCGTACCTCCGGCGAAGGGTATCCGGGGCGGAATCTCACGTGCAACGAAATACCGATTGACAAGCGCTGATAAGCAGAGCACAATCTCCGGCGGAGGGGATGAGCGTGAAGGCGAAGACGGTGAAGGCGAAGAAGGCGACCCGTTCCGAAGGTGCTCGCCCGCACGCGGCCTTCGTGCGGCTCTCGACCGTCGAGGAATCGGCGATCCGGGAAGTCGCCCCGTACGAACCCCTTGCGATGGCGCTTCGG
Organism: uncultured Acidobacteriota bacterium; assembly: GCA_964628935.1. Taxonomy (GTDB): domain Bacteria; phylum Acidobacteriota; class Polarisedimenticolia; order Polarisedimenticolales; family DASRJG01; genus CAYLHQ01. Next base: position 4,660 of record CAZVOE010000157.1, on the reverse strand, counting down.
CGGCTCGCGTTGGAGCGGGCGGCGGAGATGCGGGAGGGGAGGACGGGGAAGCGGTCGCCGAAGTCGAAGTAGTTCACACGCGCCCCGCCGCGTCGGCGGGAGCGATTCCGGGGCGCACGCCCCGAAAGGAGGACCGATGGCGAATCAGACCAGGGGACAGCCGGAGGGGAAGCGCGACAAAGACGGTCGCCTCTGGCACGGCTCGGGCATCTACTCGAAGCCGCACGCGAAGTCGGGCCGGGAGGTGTTCTACATCCGCTTCACGCTCGCGGACGGTCGGCGTCCCGTCGAGAAGGCGGGGCTCACGCTCCGGCAGGCGGAGCGGCTTCTCGACCGGCGCGTCGGGGAGGTCGCCGCGAAGACCTACGTGAACGTGCGCGAGGAGCGGCGGAAGGCGGAAGCGAATCGCGGACCGACCTTCGAGGAGTTCGCGAAGCGGTTCCTCCGGGATCATCCGGGGCGTCGGCGGTCGGATCACTACACGGACACGCTTCGGTATCTCACCGCGTACTTCGGCGAGCGTCCGCTCCGGGAGATCACGCGGGGCGACCTCGACCGTTACCGTGTGCACCTTCTCTCGACGCCCTCCCGGAAGATGACGCGACCGCTCTCGCCGACCTCCGTGTTGAAGGTGCTCCGCAAGGCGCATCGGGTCTTCAAGATGGCGGTGCGGTGGGGAGTGCTCGAAGCGAACCCGGCGAGCGACCTTGAGAAGCCCTCTCCGGCGAAGCCGAAGACTCGATTCCTCACGGCGAAGGAGTTCCGGATTTTGGAGTCGGCGTCTCCCGATTGGCTCCGGCCGATGCTCCGGTTCTCGATCTGGACCGGGATGCGGCTCGGGGAGATCGCGGCGCTCCGGTGGAGCGACGTGGACCTCGCGACCGGAGTGCTCACCGTCGCGGAGCACACGAAGACCGGCTCCCGCGTCGTGCCGCTCGTGAAGGGGTCGCGCGAAGTCTTGAACGGGCTCGGAGCCCGGTTCAAGGCCGGGCGGAGCGACGGTCCCGTGTTCCTGGACGCGGAGGGGAAGAGCAGGGCGACCCCGGACGGGCAAGCCCACATCTCGGAAGAGACCCGCAAGGCGGCAGGGAAGGCCGGGCTCCCCGGCGTCGGCTTCCACACGCTCCGGCACACGGCCGCGAGTTGGATGGTGCAGGGAGGGGCGTCGCTGTACGAGGTGCAGACGGTCCTCGGGCACTCGACGCCGACCATGACGCAGCGGTACTCGCACCTCCGCCCGGAACACCTTCGGGGGGCGGTCGCGGCGCTCGACGCGGCCCGTCGCACGGTCGCGTCCGTGAAGTCTCTGGCGACCAGTACGGCGACCTACGCGGTTGCCGGTTCCCGCCCAACTTACCCCGCTTCGGCTAAGTCGTTGAATCGGCTGGTGCCGGAGGTGGGAGTCGAACCCACACGAGACTAGGTCTCGGGGGATTTTGAGTCCCGACTACCGGCACGAAACAGCGCAGTTTAGCATCTTCTCTCGCGCCAATCGCGCCAATCGCGGCGGTCGTGGTCACGCTGTGGTCACACAGGGAGGTCTTCATGCCGTCCGGTGAATTCCGATTCGACGCGAACTCTCGCGACGCGCTCGCGGGGATCCTGGGGAACGACTCCCGCGTTTCGGAGCTGGAGGTCGGGGTCAACGCATGGCTCCTGTACCTCGACGCGGCCCCGGCTCTCGGGCCGGGAGGGAAGAGCGATCTACTCGCCGGGCTCAAGCGTACCGTCCGCGCCCTCGCCGAACTCGACGCGGCCCTCGACGGCTGCGGGGGGGCCGTTCGGGAGGCGGTCGCCGAGATGATGGCCGCCCGCGGAGACTTCGGGGAGCACGGGATCGACCCGGCCCGGTGGAGTACCGGCATTGTCGAGTTTGTGGAGTCGCGCCGGGAGGACGGGCGCCTTCCCTTCGAGACCGTGCTCCACCGGATGCGGACGGCCGTAGATCACCTGGTCGCGCTCGACTGGCGAGGGCGCCCGCGCGAGACGCTCCGGCGGGAGCTGGTGCTCTGGGTCGTCTCGGCGCTCGACGCATGCGGCGTGCCCCTTACGCGGGGACGGGCGGGGTCCGAGACGATGGCCGAGCGGGCCGTCGAGATTGTTCTCCAGGCGGTCTCGGAGCATACCGAAGGCATGTTCGTCCCAGGCGACGTCGGCGACCTCTTGACGCAAGGCGTCGCGGACCTCGCTGAAGCGAAATCCGGCCTGAATCTTCAGGAAGAATAGGGGGGTCAAAATGGGGGGTTTCTTCCCGGGGCATTCCGTTCCGCGGAACGGTAGAACCTCAGCATGGACGCGGAAGAAGCCCCCCTCCCCGAGCGCGCGATCGAGCGGCACTACTCCCCGCAAAGGGCGGGCGAACTGCTCGACGTTCCCGAGGACACCATCCGATTCTGGATCCGCGAGGGGAAGCTCCGCGCGGTCGTTCTCGCCCGTGGAGGCAGGGGGCGTGCGCGCGTCGTTCGGATCCCGGAGAGCGCAATCGCCGACTTCCTGGGGGCCGGGCGGTGACCGGGCTCAAGATCGAGATCGCGGGAGGAATCCTCCACCTCCGCGGGTACTCGGAGGAAGGCGCCGAGGCCGAATCGGCCGCTCTCATCCTCCGGGTTCTCTCCGACATCGCGACGAAGCCGGAGATCCTCGCGAAAGCCTTCGAGGTCTCCCCGGCGGCGCTCAACGCGGCTCTGACCGGGACGCTCCTCGATCGCGAGGTCGCGAAGCTCGCCTCGTTTCGAGGGGAGCCGCAATGACCTACGACGAGCACCGGCTCCGGTTCGAGGCCGCCCGGCTGCGCGCCGAGCTGGACGACCTGGCCGAGCGGACCGTCACCCTTCGGTGGAGTCGGAAGCGGTCACTGAAACTCGATGCGGCGATCCGGCGGTGGGATGACGCCGTCGACGCCAATCGGCGCGAGGGGGCGGCATGAGCGCCACCCCCGCCGAGCTGGCGCTGCTTGTCTCCCGCGGGATGCCCGTCTTCCCGTGCATGGACAAGAAGCCGCTCCTGAAGGACTGGCCGAGCCTCGCGAGCGCTGACCCCGCGCAGATCGAGGAGTGGGCCGCGCGGCACCCAGGCTGTCAATGGGCCGTCGTGACCGGGGAGCGGAGCGGCGTCTTCGTCGTGGACGTGGACCCGAGGCACGGCGGCGACGAAACCCTCGCGCGTCTCGAGGACGAGCACGGACGGATCGAGACCGTGACCGCCCAGACGCCCGGAGGCGGCGAGCACCTCTACATGAAGCGCCCCGCCGGTCACCGGATAGTCTCACGGGCCAACGCCCTCGGCCCCGGCGTAGACGTAAAGGGTGACGGTGGATACGTGATCGTGCCTCCGAGCCCGGGACCGAACGGCCGAGGGTACGTCTGGGACCTCGCGCACCATCCCGAAGACGTAGAGATCGGAGCGCCGCCCGCGTGGGTCTTGTCGAGAGTCAACGGCACTACCGGACCGGCCGAGACGATCGCAACGCCGCCAGAGTCGCGGCACGATCGGCTCCGCACCCTCACGTACTCGTGGGCGCTCAAGGGCGTCCCCGAGAACGAGGTCCGCGAGGTCGCCCGCGCCCTGGCCGGATCGTGGGAGATGCTCCCCGCGCGGGGCGGCGAGGTCGAGAACCTGGTGGTCGGCGCGTTCGTGAAACTGCGCCGCGAGGGAAAGCTCCCGTCAGACGCAGCCGCCCCCCTCGAACTGCGGACCCTTGACCTCCCGGCGTGCATGACGGGGACGCCCGAGCCAATCCCGTGGGCGATCCACGGGTGGCTCGCACGGCGGGACGTGGCGACCCTCGGGGGCGAACCGAAGACCGGCAAGAGTTGGCTTGCGCTCGCTCTCGCGCTCTGCGCCGCGAGCGGCCGCCCCTGGCTCGGGACGCTCGCCCTCGACGGTGACCCGCTCCGGGTTCTGTACGTTGACGAGGAGCAGAGCGAGCGCCTCGTGCGGTATCGCCTCCGGCGCCTCGCCCACGGGCTCAGCATCTCCCCGGAGGAGATGGCTTCGCTCCCGATCCTTTACCTTTGCGGGAACGGCGTGCGACTCGACCGCCCCGAGCACCGGGAGGCCGTCTTCCAGGCCGTCGAAGAGCACCGCGCTGACCTCGTACTACTCGACTCCCTCGTTCGACTCCACGACGCGGACGAGAACTCGGCGCGCGAGATGGCCGGGCTCTACGGGGCGGGCGTGCTCCCGCTCTCCCGCCAGTACGGCGCCGCGGTGCTCGGGCTCCATCATCTGACCAAGCCGCACCGGGACGCATCCTCCGACCTCGCGCACCGCCTCCGGGGAAGCGGCGACCTCGTGGCCGCCGTGGACCAACTCTGGACCCTCGAACGCGGCGACGGCGGACACCTCACCCTCCGGCACGAGCGCTCCCGCTGGGCCGACACCGCCGCACCCCTCGACGTGACCATCCGCGACACCGAGGACGGGCTCGGCGTGACCGTCACCGCGGTGACCATCTCGAACGTCGCCGAGGACGCTCTCCTGGGGGCGCTCCGAGATGCGGGGCGGGACGGCGCTCTCCGGGCCGACCTCGTGGCCGCCGTCGAGTCGGCCGGGCTCAAGGCCGCTTCCAAACTTGCGACCAAGTACCTCGGGCGCTGGAAGGCGGACCGGACCGTCCAGAGCGAGCCCGAGGGAAAGGCCCGGCGCTACTGGCTCAGGG
>CAZVOE010000156.1:0-7333 GCA_964628935.1 uncultured Acidobacteriota bacterium | reverse complement strand
GCGAGTCCGAGCGCTCGGATCCGCTCCGCGGACGACCCAACCGTCACCGATTCGGGCGCGAGCGCCGCGAGGGGGGAACCGTCGGGCGCGTCGAGGAGGAAGTCCACGTCCGGCGAGGACGCCCGGAGCAGGGTGACGGCTCCGCGGCCCGCAGCGATGAAAGAGCCGGGTAGGCGGATCGAAGCGGGATCGGTATCGGGAGAGGCGTCGAGGGTGAACCAGGCGGCGCCGAAGGTGCCGTCCGCGGAGGGCGCCGAGCGGACGACGAGAGTGTGCCGCATCCCGAGAGAGCGGAGGGACCAGAACGGGCCCGCGCCGGGACCGACCGGGAGGGGGCCGGTGGGGGTTCCTGTCCAGTCGATCCACTCGTTCGGGGGACGTCCGACCGCCGCCCCCTCGAATCTCCCGCGCCAGGGATCCGCGACGCAGCGGGTCGCCGCGTCGATGGGACCGGTTTCGAGGACGCATCGGGCAGTGCCTTCCGCCTCGCGCAGCCGCTCCGCGAAACCCGTCTGAACGGCGCGATGGCGGGCCGCCGCATCCGGCCGGGCAGGGACGGACCGAAAGCGGGCCGCCGTTTCGAAGCCGGCGAGCAGCAACGCGGCGGCGCCGAAGGCGGTGAGAGCCGCCCTCGCCGTGCTCATTCGGGGGTTTCCCGAACCTCGCGGAGGATCCAGCGGCTCCCCTCCGGCTCGAGGGAGAGCCGGAACCCGACACGCGCCCCGTGCCCATCGAGGTCGACCAGCTCGGCGCGGGCGACGACGAGCGCGGCGGAGCGTCCGTCGCTGTCCACGGACACGAGCGAGAACCCCCGGATCGCCCCTTGCGCCAGAACTTCCCGGAAGACCGCTTCGACCTGGCCCGGAGCGAACGCGCCCTCTTCCGGCCCCAGCCGCTTCAGCGACAGGCGCACCTTTCCCTGGGAGGGGAGGACCTCGCGCAGTGCGGAAGGACGGGCCGAAACGAGGGCCGATCCGAACCGCTCGGCGGCTGCCTTCGCGCCGTCCCCGCGATCTGGGGCCGAAGCCGCGGCGAGGTTCGACAGGAGGAAGATGCACGCGATCGTTCCAGCGAGGAAGCGCACGGAAGGACTCCCCGGCGAGGATACGGACGGCCGCGGCGGAGTGTCAAACGGAACGAGGGGTGGATCCGGGATCGTGGGCGATCCCGGATCCGACGAACGGGGGAGGCCGCGTAGGGATGCCAGCCACCGCGACGGTCCGTCCTCGGGAGGTCGCGCCGCTCCGGCAGGACGGAGGGGGTCCCAGCTTTTGTCCGGGTGTCCCGCCGTGGCAGCGCGCCCCCCGAGTTCGGAACGCCTTGCGCCTGGATCAGAGAGCAATGGCGGTGCCAGGGGGTCTCACCGGAATTCCCTGGCGAACGCGACGGATTCCGGCCTCGGAGCGGCGCGCTCTGCCGAAGCGGCCGTCGCATCCCGCGGCGGTGGTGCAGGATGCAACGCCCTCAGGCGTCCATGCCGTACCGTCGCAGCTTCCGGAACAGGGTCGCGCGGTTGATTCCGAGGATTTCCGCCGCGCGCGACTTGTTGCCTCGAGACTCCTCGAGGGCTCGCAGGATCTGGCGCCGCTCGGCCTGCTCGAGGCTTTCGACCGGTCCGGTAGGAGCGGGCGCCGGCGCGGATCGCGGCGCCGGAGAGAGGTCGCCGTACCGTTCGACGTCCGCTCGCGTCACGACCGGTCCTTTGGAGAACGCGGAGAGCCGGTGGATCAGGTGATGGAGCTCCCGGACGTTCCCCGGCCACGGATGCTCGGCGAGCCGGGCGAGCGCACCCTCGTCCATCCGCCGTTTCTCGGTGCCCTCCTCCCGGGCGATCTCCGCGAAGAAGTGATCGACGAGCAGCGGGATGTCGTCGCGCCGCTCCCGGAGCGGCGGGACCTCGATGCGCGCGACGTGAATCCGGTAGAAGAGATCCTCCCGGAACGTTCCGCTCTTCACCATCGCGGGGAGATTCCGGTTGGTCGCCGACACGATCCGAACGTCGACCGGGACCGGGCTCGCCGCGCCGATCGGGAGGACCTCGCCCTCCTGGAGCACGCGGAGGAGTTTCGCCTGCATCGCGGGACCCATCTCCCCGATCTCGTCGAGGAAGAGGGTGCCGCCGTGCGCGAGCTGGAAGAACCCCGGCTTGTTCCGATCGGCCCCGGTGAAGGCCCCCTTCCTGTAACCGAACAGCTCGCTCTCGAGGAGGTTTTCGGGGAGCGCGGCGCAGTTGACGGTGAAGAACGGTCCGCCGCTCCGGTCGCTCCGCGCGTGCAACGCCCGGGCAATCAGCTCTTTTCCCGCCCCGCTCTCCCCCACGACGAGCACGGGGATCTTCTTCGGTGCGAGCCGTTCCACGAGATGGTACACGCGCTGCATCGGGGAGGAGCCGCCGACCATCCCCTCGAAGCGGAGTCGAAACTCCATGCTGCTCCGCGTGGAAACCAGCTCCTCCCGCGCCGCGGCGAGTTCCGCCCGCTGCGCCTCCGCCGTCCGTTCGAGCTCGCGGTTGAGCCGGGCGAGATCTTCCCTTTGCTCCTCGATCCGCTGGAGGAGCCTCGCCGTGTCGAGCGCGAGAGCCGCCTGCTCCGCAAGACGCGTCGCGAGGTCGAGGTGGCTGCGGGAGAGGATCCCGCGATCGACGCGGCTGTCGAGGTACAGGGCCCCCACGATCCCCTCCGAGGTGCGGAGGGGAACCGCGAGAACCGAGCGGATCCGGAGATCGAGAACCGACTGCGCCCCGGCGAGCGCCTCGTCCGCCGCGGTGTCCGACGAGAGGAACGGGCTCCCGTCGCGGAGCACCGCTCGTGCGACCGAGCGGCTCCACTCCGAATCCTCTCCGGAGAGGGTCGCGCCGGACGCGTCGCGTGCCGAGCGCGTCTCGAATTCGGCGCCGTCGGCGAGGAGGAGAAACGCTCGCTCGGCGCCGGTGAGGGCGAGTGCGGCGTCGACGACCGACCGCAAGAGCGTCTCCGCGTCCCGCGTCGTCGCGAACACTCGATTGAGGTCGAGCAGCTTCCGGAGCGCGGCGTTCTCCTCGCGGGCCGCCTCGAGCTCACCGATGCCCGCGGCGACGCGCTCGGCGGGGCGGCCCACGGGAGCGTCCGGCACCCTTCGAAGCTCCTGTTCGATCTCCGCGCGGCGCGGGTCGCGGGTGAAGCCGGCGCGATCGCTCGCGGGGACCGCCGCACGGGCGGACTCGAGCCATCTCCGGGCCGCGTCGAGGCGCTCTGCCGCCTCGTCCTTGCGGCCGAGGCGCTGCGCCGCCTTCGCCGCGACGAACGCCGCGAGCGCGGCTCCCTCGCCGTCTCCGACCTCCTCCATCAGCCGCCGCGACGTCTCCGCGTCCCCCGAGGCGCGGACGACGTCCCCGCCCGGGCGCTGGAGCTCGATCCGGGCGCGGAGACGCAGGCCCGCCGCCTCCTCGCGAGGGAGCCCGGAGCCTTCGACGAGCTGGACGCCGCGACGGCAGGCGACCATCGCGCGGTCGGCGTCGTTGTCGTCGAGCCACGCGGCGCCCAGCCGGAAGAGCGCGGCCGCCTCGAGGCGCCGGTCCCCCGCCTGTTTCGCGGGGAAGGCGGCCTCTTGGAGGAGGACCCGCGCCTCGGACGGCCGGCCGTCGATGCGGAGGCGCTCCCCGGACTCGGCGAGGATCGCCGCATGCAGAGCGGGATTCCGGAGCCCGCGGACCGCGGCGAGGGCCTCTTCGAGCGCAGCGGCCGCGCGCTCCGTCGCGCCGTCGGCGAGGGAAAGGCGGGCAAGCCCGACGAGCGCCTCGGCGAGCGGTTCCTTCCGCCCCAGGCGCCGAGCGAGCCGCAGCGCCTCCTCGACCGCCTGCCGCGCCTCCGCGCGACGACCCGCGAGCCGTTCGGCATCGGACAGCGCGACCAGGGTGTCGACGACGCGATCGCGGAGCCCCAGGCCGCGGAATCGCGCGAGCGCTTCGTCGAGACGGGCGCGGCCGCCATCGACGTCGCCGGAACGCACGAGCACTCCACCGAGCCTCCGGGCGACCTGCGCGGCGAGAGCGACGTCTCCTCGCCGCCGAGCCCACTCGAGCGCCCGCCGGTACGACGCGGCGGCGTCCCGGGTGCGGCCCTGCATCTCCTGCGCGAGCGCCGTCCCCTCGAGGATCCCGATTTCGACCGCGCCGGCCGCCTTGCCTCGGGTGAGCCGCTCGGCCTCCCGGAGGCAGTCGAGCGCCCGCTTGAAGTTTCCTCTCTCCCGCTCGACCGCGCTCTCCGCGATGAGCGCCGAAGCCTGCAGGTCGGGGCGCCCGGCTTCCGCGGCATGACGCGCCGCTCGGGAGAAGGCTTCCGACGCGGCGGCGCCCTCGCCGAGGCGACCGAGCGAGGTTCCGAGTGCCGCCGCGGCCTCCGAGGCGAACGCCGCGTCGCCGGAGCGCTCGGCGAGGACGACCGCGAGTTCCAAGGGCTCCCTCGCCCCGGCGTCGTCGCCGGCCGCGGCCGCGACGCGCCCGAGCGCGAGTTGGGCCTTCGCCCGGAGCGCCTCCGATCCGACCGTTTCCGCTCGGGAAATCATCCGTCGGGCGTCTTCCTCGGCGTTCGCGAATGCGCCCGTCCGCGTCCGGATCTCCCCGCGCCGCTCGTAGAGGGAGCACAGGACGGCCGCCGAGCCCTCTCCCTGCCGCAGCGCCCCCTCGATCGCGCGCCCGTAGAACTCCGCGGCGTCGTGGAGGGCGTGCGCCGCGCGCGCGAGGTCGGCGGCCCGCGTCCATGCGTCGACCGCCCGTCCGATCCTTCCCGCGCGCTCGGCGTGGCGGGCGAGGGCGGCCCACGCGTCGGGGCGTCTCGGGACCCCGCGCCGCTCGACATACGATAGGGCCCGCTCGTGAAGCGCGCGCGCCTCGGCTTCCGGCGTTCCCTCGAGGACGACCTCCGCGAGACCGGGGAGGACGAAGCGGTAGACCGGCGTTCCGTCCGCGGCCTCTCCCCGTTCGAGCACCCCCGAATCCGAAAGTTCCGACAGCCGCCGGAACACCGCCTCCCAGCGGAGCCCCGTGACGGCGGCGACCGCGTCGGGATCGACGACGTTCCGTCCGAGGACCGAGGCGGCGCGAAGGACCGGCACGGACTCCTCCCCGACCCGGGCGACGCGGCGCGCGAGCAGGTCCCGGATCCTTCCCGGCAGCGCGACCCGGTCGAGAACCTCGGGGTCCGGCGGGGTCGACGATCCCGGCTCGACGAGGCCGTCCTCGGCGAGCGCGGCGAGGGTCTCCGAGATGTGGAGGGGGTTCCCCCGAGTCTCCTCGAGGACCCGCTCGACGAACGCGGGCGGGACCGATTCGAGCCCGAGCATCGAGCGCAAGAGGGCGTGCACGTGCTCCTGACCGAGGGGCCCGAGCACGATCTCCTCGACCCATCCCTCCTCCCGGCCGTCGGCGACGAGATCGAACAACGGGGTCGTGCGCGCGAGCTCTTCCCCGCGGCAGGTACCGACGAGATAGACCGGCAACCGGGCCGCCGCGCCCGGCCCCGCCGTGCGCAGAAGGTGGCGGAGGGTCGCGCAGGTCGTTTCGTCCGCCTCGTGGAGGTCCTCGAGGAGGAGGACGAGCGGGCGAGCGGAAGCGAGCGCCGCGATCGCTTCCGCAAGCTCCGCCGCGAGGGGGGCGTCCGCCTCCGATGCGTCGCCGCCTTCGCGGCCGAGTAGGCGTGCGACGGCCTTCGCCGCGAGGTTCGCCTTCGGGTCGTTCCAGGGCGTCCGCGACCGGAACGCCCGATCGAGCGCCTCCCCGAGCGCCGCGGCCGAGCCGTCGCGACCGTCGGGTCGTGCGACATGGACGTCGTCGCCGCCGACCTGGCAACGGACCTCGAGTTCCCGGAGAAGGCGACTTTTCCCGGAACCGGCGGGGCCGACCAGGAGGACGAGCGGGGTCCCTCCGCGTCTCGATTCGACGCGAAGGCGATCGAGTCGCTCGAGTTCCCGTTCCCTCCCGACGAAACCCGCCCCCAGGATGCGTCGCCTCCGGATCTCCGGAGGCTCGGCGATCGGAGCGCGGCCCGTCGCGAGATGAAGCTCGCGAAGAAACTGGGCGGCGGTCGGCGGACGGGCCCCGGGGTCCTTTTCGAGAAGCCGGAGGACCAGACGATCGAGAGGCGGGGGGACGTCGCGGCGGAGCTGGATCGGAGGGATGGGGGCCTCGGTGAGGTGCGCGCCGACGATCTCGATCGGGGTTCCGGAACGGAACGGGGGGCGCCCGGTGAGCACCTCGTACAGCGTGCAGCCGAGCGAGTAGAGGTCGCTCCTCGGGTCGGGCGTCCCGCCCCGCACGGTTTCGGGCGCGAGGTAGGCGAGGGTGCCGCGTACCGCAGCGTCCTCGGCGGAGCCCCCGAGGGGGCTCGCGAGCCCGAGGTCCATGAGCTTGACGACGGGCGAGCGCCCGCCGTTTCGGACGAGCACGTTGGACGGCTTGATGTCGCGATGGACGAATCCACGACCGTGCAGGTACGCGAGCGCGTGCGCCACCTGCGCGAGGCAATCGGTCAGTCGTCCCCAGTCGGAGGGGAAACGAGCGAAATCGACGTCGAGGCGGTCCCCATCGACGAACTCCATCGAGTAGTAGGGGACCACGGCGCCGTCGTCTCGCGGGATCCGCCCGAATTCGAACACTTCGACGAGATTCGGATGCGAGAGCGCGGCGAGCGTCCGGAATTCCTGCTCGAAGTGGCGCAGCGCCGTCTCCGTGTACCGCCGGGAGGAGAGGAACTTGACCGCAATCGGGCCGGAGCGGCCGTCCTCCTCCGCGCGGAAGACCACGCCCATCCCTCCCCGCCCGATTTCTTCGGCGAGGTGGATCCGCCCTCCGATCGTCGCCGGGAACATTCCCGAACCTATATCCGCAGTTGCTGCAATTTGCAACGACCGTTGCGGAACCGACGGGCGCTGGACGCCGTTTTGACGGGGGTGCCCTGGGTCGCGTCCCGGAGGGCCCGGATGGGGCCGCTCCACGGGTTCACGTCGGGGGAGAAAAACCACCAGAAACAGCGAAGCCGGGATCTGAGGGCCATCCTCCCTCCGATCCCGGCTAGCCGCTGCGTAGGTTAGGAAGCCAGGTCGTTTTCCGCTCCGATAGACTAGCAAGTCGGGTGCCAAAGAGATCGGCTCGAAATCGACTGGAGTTTCGTTCGCTGGCCAATCGGGCGCGCCAATTTGGACGGCGGTCGGTCGCGCCTCGGGGGTCACTTCGGCGTCAGGGCCCGGGATGCGCATTCCAGGAGCTCCCGGACGACCCCACGCAGGAGGCTCACGCTGAACGGTTTCGTCAGCAGGCGGTCGACCCCAGGCGGGGGCGGCCCCCCCCGGGGCGGGCCCC
>CAZVOE010000155.1:0-7346 GCA_964628935.1 uncultured Acidobacteriota bacterium | reverse complement strand
CCTGGCCATGCCGGGTCGGAGCTCCGCCCCTCAGGCCGCCTGCAACTGCGGCTCCAAGGACAGCGTGGTTCTCTCGGGCACCCGGCAGCGGGATGAGGAGCCGCCCACTCCGCCGACTCCTCCGGCCCCCGAGCCCCCCGCTCCCGACACTTCCGTGCCCGCCGACCGACTCGCCTACCTCCAGACGTCGATCGGGACGACGGGGAACCAGCGGGGCGTCCCGACGACGCACGGAATGGTCCGGAACCAGATCCTGGCGCTCGCCGCGCGGATGGACGTGCGTCCGGACGACGTGATCGTCTCCTGGATGCCCCTCTACCACGACGGCGGCCTGATCCTCGGGGCGATCCTCCCCTTCCATTCCCGGGTTCCGGTCGTCCTCCTCTCGCCCCTCGACTGGGTGCGACACCCCGCGATCCTGTTCAAGGCGATCCACGAACACCGCGGCACCTTCGTCAACATGCCGAACTTCGCGTTCAACCACTGCGTGCGCCGGATCCGCGACCGCGACCTCGAGGGGATCCGGCTCGACGGCATGCGGGCTTTCGTCAACGGCTCGGAGCGGGTTTACCACACGAGCTTCGAGCGGTTCCTCGAACGGTTCTCCCCGCTCGGCGTGACCCGAGACCGTCTCGGGACCGCGTACGGCCTCGCGGAGAACACGCTCATGGTCTCGCACACGGTCACCGGGACGCCGCTCGTCTACGACACGGTCGACCGGGAGGCGCTCGAACTCCGGGCCGAGGCGATCCCGGTCGCGCCGGACGCCGAGGACGCGGTCGTGAACGTCTCCTGCGGCCCGCCGCTCGATGGCGTCGAGGTCCGCATCCTCGACGACGAGGATCGACGCCTTCCCGAACGGCGCGTGGGGCAGATCGCGATCCGGACCGGCTCTCTCTTCTCGGGGTACTACCGGCGCCCCGAGCTGAACCCGCAACTCTTCCGCGGGGAGTGGTTCCTGACCGGCGACATGGGGTACCTGGCGGACGGACAGGTCTACGTCGTCGGCCGCCTCAAGGACCTGATCATCCACGGCGGGAAGAACATCTTCCCCGCCGATATCGAGGAAATCGTCGGCACCGTGCCCGGGGTGAAACCGGGACGGGTCGTCGCGTTCGGCGTTCCGGACGAGTCGGAGGGGACCGAGCTGATCGCCGTCGTCGCCGAGGTCTTGGCCGACGCACCGGACGAGCAGGCGGAGATCGCGAAGCGGATCCGCATCGAGGTGAACCGCAGGACCTCCCTGACCGTGAGTTACGTCGACGTGCTGTCGGGCCGGTGGATCATCAAGACCTCGAGCGGAAAGACCTCGCGCAGCGCGAACCGGCGCAAGTGGCTGGAGGCGAAGAGGGCCGACCCCGCGGCCCCGCTCCGAGGCTCGGAGACGGCTTGAGGAAGCACGGACCGCTCCTCGCGGCGCTCGCGTGTCTCGCGTTCGCCTTGGCCTTCACCCTCGCCCGGAGCCTCGAGCGGACCGAGGGGCGCTTCGTCTACGTGCTCGACGACACCTACATCCACATGGCGCTCGCGCGGAGCCTCGCGGAGCACGGGGTGTGGGGGATCGACGGCCGCACGTTCGCGTCGTGCTCGTCATCGCCGCTGTGGACGCTCCTTCTCGCCGCAGTCTTCAAGATCGGCGGCGTCCACACCGCCCTGCCGATCGCCCTCGCCACCGTCTTCGCGGCGGGGGTCCTCGCCGCCGCCCATCTCTGGCTTCGCTCCTCCGGCGCCGCCGCCTGGCCCGCCTTCGGAATCCTCCTCGCGATTCTGGCGGCGACCCCGCTCGTCCCGCTCGTCTTCGTCGCGAACGAGCACGCGATGCACGTGCTGTTCACCTTGGGATTCGCCGCCGTCTCGATTCGCTCCCTCTCGGAGGGCGCCGCCTCCGCCCGCGGCGGCGCGACGCTCGCGTCGCTCGCCGCTCTGACCGTCGCCGCCCGGTACGAAGGGGTCTTCCTCGTCTTGGTCGTCGCGCTCCTGCTCGCCGTCCGGAGGCGATGGCGGCTCGCCCTCGCCGTGACGGGCGGCGGCGCATTCCCGGTCTTCGCCTTCGGTGCCTTCTCGCTCCTGGAGGGCGGTTCGTTCCTCCCGAGCTCCGTCCTCATGAAGGCGAAGTACCCGTTCCTCGACCTCGGAGGGAAACTCCTCGCCTTTTCCGGCCCGTCGGTCGCGTCGGAGGTCCTCAAGACGCCGGAGCTCGCCGTCCTCGTCGCGGGGGCCGCGATCCTCCTCGCCGTGCGCCTTCGGAGAACGCGGACGTTGTGGGAGCCGGTCTCCCTCGCGCTCGCCCTCTTCGTCGCCGCCTCTCTCCTCCACATGGACTTCGCGCGGACCGGCGAGTTCTACCGGTACGAGGCCTACCTCGTCGCCTTCGGCGTCCTCGCGACCGGACTCGCGTGCCTCGACCGCACGATCCGGGGAAGGCCCGTCGTCGCGGGGCTCCTCGCCCTCGCTCTCGTTCCGAGGGCGGCCACCGCTCTCCGGGACACGCCGATCGCGGCCGGGAACATCCACGAGCAGCAGGTCCAGACGGCGAACTTTCTCCGCGAGCACTATCGAGGGGCGGCGGTCGCCGTGAACGACATCGGGCTCGTCGCCTTCCTCGGCGACGTGCGCGTGGTCGACCTCTGGGGCCTCGCGAACGCCGAGGTCGCGCGGGCCCGCCGCCTCGGGACCTACGGACCCGACACGATCCGGTCGGTGGCCGAGGCGAACGGGGCCGACGTCGCGGTGGTGTTCGAGCGGTGGTTCGAGCGGTTCGGAGGACTGCCCCGCACCTGGGTCCGCGTCGGGAAGTGGACGATCTCCGACAACGTCGTGTGCGGGAGCCCGGTCGTGTCGTTCTTCGCGACGGGTCCCGAAGCCGCCGAGCGATTGGCCTCGCGCCTCCGGGCCCATCGGGGCCGGCTCCCCGCGCGCGTCGGGCAGTCGGGCGCCTACGTCGAGGGGCCGTGAACGCGGGCCGCGCCGCCGCCGCGATCGCGGGGGCTCTCTGCCTCGTACCGATCTGGGCGTCGGGCCATCTCCCGATGGTCGATCTCGCGCAGCACGCCGCCCAGGTCGCCCTCTGGACCCATCGCGACGATCCTCTCTTCTTCCCTCCGGGCGTCTACCGTTTCCACTGGTTCACCCCCTACCTCGGCGCGTACGTCCTCGCGCGCGCTTTCGCCGCCCTCTTCGGCGTCGCGACGGCGCTCAAGCTCACCGTCTCGGTCGCTGCGGCGGCGGTGCCGCTCTCGGCGGCGGTGCTCCTCAAGGTCACGAAGGGAGACCCATGGTGGGCCGTCGCGGCTGCGCCCCTCGCCTTCGGGGTGAGCTTCTACTCGGGCTTCCTCAATTTCCTGATCGCGATCCCGGTCGCGATCCTCCTGATCGCGGCGGTTCTCCGGTTCGAGTCCGATCCTTCGCCCCGGAACGGCGTGTGGATCGCCCTCGCGAGTCTCGGCCTCGCGTTCTGTCACGCCCTCGCCTTCGCGGTCGGGGTGCTCGTCGCCGCGGCGGCGATCGCCGGCGGCGCAAGCGATCTCCGGACGAAGCTTCGCGGGGGGCTCTTCCTGGCGATCCCCTTTCCGCTCGTGGCCGCTTGGGCCCTCACGGTCTGGCTGGGCGAGGCCCACGTGCGGACCCCGATCCGGTGGACCGGCCTGCCGTCCCGGCTTTACCGGACCCCCGCGGCCCTCGTGGGAAGCCCCGAGGCGGCGATCGGGTTTGCCGCGCTCGTCCTCGTCGCCGGAGCGCTCGTCCTCCTCGGCGTCCGGATGCGCTCGAACCGTGCCGTCCTCGCCGCGCTCGGCGCCGCCGGCCTCTTCTACCTGACCGCTCCCGACGCGGCGTTTCACACGGTGGTGCTGCCGGAGCGGTTCCCGGCGCTTTTGGCCGTCCTGCTCCTCACGCTCCTGCGCATGCCCGAATCCCCTCGCGCGCGCCGGGCGGTCGTGGGACTCCTCCTCCTGCTCGCGCTCGGGTGGACGTTCCATCTCTCCATTCGCTTCCGGGGGTACGACCGGGAAATGGCGGGATTCGACCGCATCCTCGAGAAGACGGAGCCCGGGAAGGTCCTCCGGCTCGTGGCGTTCGACCAGATGAGCCGCGCCGTCCCCGGGTATCCCCTCTTCTGGAACGCGGGGGCGTGGTATCAGGTGCGGAAGGGAGGGTTCGTCGGGTTCTCCTTCTCCCAGCTCTTCCCGGTGCTCGTCCGTTACGAGGAAACGCCATCATGGGCGGAGCCGCTCTGGACGAAGCGGGACACCTTCGAGTGGCGCGAGGCCGACCGGGAGGTCGACTACTTCGTCTTCCGCGGAGAACACGTCGACCCCCGACGACTCTTCCCCCCGGGGCCGAATCGACCGCGGCCCGTCGCCCGCGAGGGCGATTGGTGGCTGTTCGCGAAGCCCCCGAGTTGACATCGTGCCGCGCGTGCCGTACTGTGCACGCAGGTCCCGGCCGCCATCCTCTCGTACAGAAACGAAAAGATGATGCCGAAGCCTGAAGTGCCGAGGCACTTGTGTCCGACCCGTCGTCTCGGGTCGACGGCCGGGACTCGAAGACGGCGCTCCCGCGGGAGCGCCAGGAGTTCGAGCATGGGTACCAGACTCTACGTCGGAAACCTCCCCTTCAACGCGGACGAGCAGCAGATCCGCGACCTCTTCACCGGCACGAGCCGAACGGTCCACGAGGTGAAGCTCGTGACCGACCGCGACACCGGTCGCCCCCGCGGCTTCGGCTTCGTGGAGATGGCGAGCTCGGAGGACGCCGACAGCGCCATTCGCGACCTCAACGGGCACGACTTCGGCGGACGCGCCTTGACCGTGAACGAGGCCCGGGAGCGAACGAGCGGCGGCGGAGGCGGCGGGTTCGGCGGCGGCTACGGCGGTGGGAACCGCGGCGGCAATCGCAGGTACTGATCCCCGCCACCGTCCGCGATCGATGCAGGAAGGGCGCCTCCCGTGGAGGCGCCCTTTTTTTTTCGGGTCGCCGGGGTCAGAGGTCGAACTTCCCCTCGGCGTGCCCGATCTTCTTCCCCGCCTTGTCGAGCGCCCAGACCTTCACGTAGTAGGTCCGCCCCGGGGTGAGATTGAGCTTCTCGGCCTCGGTCAGAGAGACGGAGTCCTTTTTCACGTACTTCTCGAGGATGTCGGCCTGGCCCGGCGCGGTCCCGATCCGCAGGACGTACTGCTCCCGCCCCAAAACCGACTGCCACTTGAAGTACGTCGGTTTCTGGATGAGTCCGCCCATCGGGGGGGCCGAGATCGCGAACTGGATCCCCTCGTCCGTGATCGCGGGCCGCTCGACGGGGATCTGCTGGGAATACCACACCGCCGCGACGACGATCGCGAGCACGACGAGGAAACCGGCCAGCTTGAACCACTTGGCCTTCGAGCCGACCCCCTCGATCTCCTTCACCTCCTCGAGCATGTGATCGAGAGTCGTGTCGGCTGCCGGGTGTTCGTCGGCGCGAGGGTCCGCCATATCGCTCCTCCTTGACTCGTGCGGGGATTCTTCCCCATTCAAGGGCATTTTCAAGGGTCATGCCGCGAAGCGGCGGGAAAATCCGACACAAACCGGCCCTTTTTCACTCGATCGCGCGCGCTCGGGCGCGGATCCTGCGGCTCCTCCCCCCGCGTGCGAAACGGCTGCGGTCGCTGCGCTATCCTCCTTTCCCCCGCGCCCCGGCGACACGACGCGGGAGGAGGTCCGTTCGATGGCTCCCGCACCCTTCCACGAGTGGCTCGGCATCGAGGTCGAAACCCGCGGGGAGGGCCGGACCGTGTACCACCTCGCGATCCAGCCCGCCCACCGGAACGGGGCGGGTGCGGTGCACGGGGGCGTGATCGCCGCCCTCCTCGACTCCGCCATGGGATCGGCGGTCGTGACTGCGATCCCGAAGGAGTGGTGGTGCTCGACGACCTCCCTGTCGGTCCAGTTCCTCGAAGGGACTCGCTCGGCGAGGCTCACCGCCCGGGGGACGGTGCTGCGACGGGGGGCGCACGTCGCGCACGTCGCCGGAGAACTCGTTGACGGCGACGGGAAGTTGATCGCGACCGCGCAAGGGTCGTGGCACCTCCGCCCCCACCGGCCGGGTGCGGAGCCTCCGCCTTCCCGCTACGTCGTCGTGAGGGGAACCGGCGAGCGGATCGGCGTGGGGAAGATCGTCGCGGTCGGTCGGAACTACGCGGAGCACATCCGGGAGATGGGAGGCTCGGGCGAGGAGCCTCCGGTGCTCTTCCTGAAGCCCGCGACCGCCCTCGCCCACGACGGGGACGAGATCGTCCTCCCGGCGGGTCTCGGGGCGGTCCACCACGAGGTCGAGCTGGTCGCGGTCATCGGAAAGCCCGGTCGGGAGATCCCGGAGGCGGAGGCCCTCGACCACGTCCTCGGCTACGCCGTCGGCCTCGACCTCACGCTCCGCGAACTCCAGACCGAAGCGAAGAAGAAGGGAGAGCCGTGGACGACGTCGAAGGGGTTCGACGGTTCGGCTCCCGTCTCCCTCGTCGCCCCGCGCGAGGAGGTGGGGGACGGATCGGGACTCGAGATCGAGGTCGCGGTCGACGGCGCGGTCCGGCAGAAGGACTCGACGTCGCGCATGATCCACGGCGTGGCGGCGCTCGTCGCCCACGCTTCGCGGCTCATGACGCTCGAGCGCGGCGATCTCCTCTTCACGGGGACGCCGAAGGGGGTGGGGCCGGTGACCCCGGGATCGACCGCCGTCGCGCGGCTCGAATCGGTCGGAAGGCTCACGGTGCGGTTTCGCTAGCCTCCTCGCCAACTCCCCCCTCTCGCGGTACTCTCTCCGCGGTCTTTTTGGGGGGTTCTTCATGAGGTTCCTGCGCGTCGTTCTGGCGTTTCTGCTCCTCGGAACGCTCACCGCCACCTTCGTCCCGGCGTTCGCCGCCGATCCCTCGGGCCCCTCGATCCGCCTCAAGGCCGGCTCCTTCGACCCGCTCCGCGAGCGGCTCCCCCTCCCCGAGCACCTTCGGCACGCGGAGGAACCGGCGTCCGGAATCTTCGTCGTGCAATTCTCCGAACCGATCCGCCCCGCCCTTCTCGACCGCGTCCGTGCGCTCGGCGGCGAGCCGATCGAGTACCTCCCCGAACGCGCCTTCCTCTTCCGTCTCCCCGCGGGCTCCGTCGCGGCCGTCCGCTCCCTTCCCGGGGTCCGGTGGGCCGGAGCCGTCCAGCCGGGATGGAAGATCGCCTCCGACCTCGGCCGGCGCCCGTACAAGGACCCGACCCGCCGCGAGGGCGGGGTTCTCCGCGTCACGATCGACCTGTGGCCGGGGGAAGACGCCGAAGCCGCCGCCCGCGCGGTCGCGGCGACCGGCGCCGACGTCCTGCAGGTCGTCCGC
>CAZVOE010000154.1:0-7434 GCA_964628935.1 uncultured Acidobacteriota bacterium | reverse complement strand
GGACGGCACTTTGCGCGCGGTCGGCCGCGGCGCGCGCGTGCTTGATCCGCACCTCGCGCCGCTCGCGATCGCGCGCGCGTGCCTCGCGCCATCGCGCGAGCCGTTCGATCCGCCCGGCGAACCAGGTTCGGGACCACTCGGCGGCGCGGTCGAAGGCGCGGGCGAACGAGAAGCGGGTCGTGATCACGATCGTGACCGCGAGGAGGACGGCCGCGGCGAGGATCCCTCCCGTGCGATCGAGCATCGCTTCGAGCGCCCCCCCGATCCAGGATCCGAACAGGCCCCCGGCCGCGAACGGCTCGCCGTCGTAGGCGATCCAGCCGAAGAGGAGGTGGGCGAGCGCGGCGACCGCCGTGACCAGGACCGACGTTCCGACGAGGCTCCCGAGGGAGCGGGAGGCCCCGCGACCGCGGAATCGGGACCATCCGTTCGCGACGAGGACGGGAGGGACGAGGAACGCGGCGACGCCGAGAAGCTGCAGCAGGGCTTCGGCGAGGGTCGCTCCGACGCGTCCGAAGAAATTCCCCCCTTGGGTCTCCTCCGCCGCGCGGCGGAACCAAGTCGGGTCGGTCGCAGCGTAGTCGAGGAGTGCGCCGAGGGAGACGAGACCGAGGACGGTCAGGAGGATTCCGAGCACCTCGTCGAACCAGCGCTTCCCCGGAAGAAGGGCCAGCCTCTCGGTCACCGCCCGAATCGACCCCACGTTCCCCCCCCTCAGAGCTCGACCAGAACGGGAATGATCAGCGGGCGCTTTTGGGTCCGCCGCCTCAAGAACCGTTTCAGTTCGTTCTGAACCAGGCTCTTGAGCAGCCCTTCGTCCGAGCGTTGCTCGACCGTGGTCTCTTCGAGGGCCGCCGCGATGGCCGCCCCCGCCTCGCGGACGAGGTCGCGCGTGTCCCCCTCCGACGCGAATCCGCGGGTCGCGATCTCGGGCTCGCCGTTCTGGCGGCCCGTCGCCCGGTCGAGGGCGAGGACGGCGACGACGATCCCGTCGCCCGCGATTCTCCTCCGGTCCCGGAGCACGTCGAAGTCGACGCGATCGAGGGAGGCGTCGAGGAAGACCTGTCCCACGGGGACCCGATCGACGCGCTCGATCGAGCTCTCGTCGAGGGCGAGGACGTCGCCGGAGTCGAGGAGGACGACGCGGCTCGAGTCGAGACCGGCGTCGACGCCGATCCTCGCGTGCGCGTCGAGCTGCCGGAATTCGCCATGGATCGGGATGAGAGAACTCGGAGCGAGGAGGTGGATCAGCAGGCGAAGCTCGTCGGCCGACGGGTGTCCGGAGACGTGCACCGGGGCGTCGGTCTCGAGGACGACCTCCGCCCCGCGGCGCAGGAGGTGGTTGACCATCCGCCCGACGGCCTTTTCGTTTCCGGGGATCGTCCGCGCCGAGTGGATCACCCGGTCACCCGGCTCCACGTACGCCTCGCGGTGATCGTCGACGGCGATACGCGCGAGAGCCGAGGTCGGCTCCCCCTGCGAACCGGTGACGAGGACGAGGCAACGCTCCGGCGGGAGGTCCATCGCCGTCTCGGCATCGACGCGGCTCCCCGCGGGGATCCGGAGGAGACCGAGGCGCTCGGCCACCTCGACGTGCGTCCGCATCGAGGAGCCGACGACGGCGACCTTTCGGCCGCTTTCGACCGCCACCTCGATCGCTTGCTTCAGCCTCGGGATGTTGCTCGAGAAGGTGGTCAGGAAGACCCGTCCGCGCGCCGAGCGAACGATCCGCTCGAGGATGGGGCGAACCGAGCGCTCTCCGGGAGTGATCCCCGGGCGGTCGGCGTTCGTGCTGTCCGACAGGAGCGCGAGGACCCCCTCCTTCCCGATCCGGGCGAGACGGGTGAGGTCGGTCCCCGAGCCGAGAACGGGCCATGGGTCGAGCTTGAAGTCGGCGGTGTGGACGACCGTACCGACCGGCGTACGGAGAACGAGGAGCAGGGAGTGCGGGATCGAGTGAGTGACGGGGATCCCCTCGAGCTCGAACGGGCCGAGCCGCACGCGGTCCCCGTCCGGGTCGAGGGAACGAAGGTCGGGGTTCTGCGGCAACGGGTGTTCGGCGAGCCGCTCGCGAACGAGGGCGATCGTGTAGGGGGTCCCGTAGGCCGGGACGTCGTGGGCGGCGAGGAGGAAAGGAAGCGCTCCGATGTGGTCTTCGTGGCCGTGGGAGAGGATGACGCCGTGGATCGTGCCGCAGGAATCGAGAAACTCCATGTTCGGCACGACGACATCGACCCCGAGGTGCTCCGCTCCGGGGAACATCATCCCCGCGTCCACGACGACGCAGTCGGTGCCGTGGCGGTACACGGTGAGGTTCATCCCGAACTCGCCGAGGCCTCCCAACGGGATGATCTCGAGGCGTTCGCTTCGGCCCAAACGTCACTCCCCGCGCGGGGCGCGCGCGCCGGAGTATAGACCACAACGGGACGCGAACGTCGGGGATGGGTCGGGTTCGAAGACGCGCTCGACCCCCCTTTTCCGAGCGGAAGATGGCCTCAGTCTCCGCAATCGGATCGGGCCCGAGGATTCGGCTCGAACGAACGGGCCCTCCGGGCGTCCCCACTCACGGGCGTTTTCCCTCCCCACGATTCGCGTCCCGTGGAAGGGGCCACGCTGCGGCCAAACGGACGAAGGCATCGGGGCCAAGACGCTCCGCACGCAAACCCTCGTCGACGCCCGCCGCGGACAGGAGCGTTGCGGCGGCCGTCTCGCCGAGTGCCGCGCGGAGATTGACGCGGAGAGTTCCCCGCCGTCGCGCGAACGCGGCCCGAAGCACGCCGCGCAGGGCCGGTTCGAGCGCGTCGGCGAGAGCGGCCGGTTCGCGCCGCGTCCACAAGGTCACGGTCGAAGTGACCTTGGGGCGCGGGCGGAACGCGCCCGGCGGAAGGTCGAAAACGCGCTCGATCCGGAAGGCGAGTCCCGCGAGGACGGTGAGCGGGCCGTACTCCTTCGTGCCGGGCGAGGCGACGAGGCGATCGGCGACCTCGCGCTGGAACATGAGGACGGCGCGCCGGACGCGCGCCCGCTCCTCCACGATCCGCATCGCGATCGGCTTCGAGAGGTTGTAGGGGAGGTTTCCCGCGACCACGATGGGCGCGTCTGCGGGAAGGCCCGAGCGGGAAGGGATCTCCGCGAAATCGAGGTCGAGGATGTCCTGCTCGAGCACTTCGAGCGAGCGCCCGGCGAATCGATCTCGAAGGCTCCTCGCGAGTCCGCGGTCGATCTCGACCGCGACCACCGCGAGCCCGAGGTCGAGGAGTGCGGCGGTGAGCGCGCCCCGCCCCGGGCCGATCTCGAGCACGGCGTCCCCCGGAGCGGGGGAGAGGGCGTCGCGGATCGCGGCCACCGCCCGTGCGTCGACGAGGAAGTGCTGGCCGAAGCGGCGCAGCGGGGGGAGTTCCTCGGGTCGGCGGGAGCGTCTCACGGTTGCTATAGTGCAGCCGGAGGTGACCGGATGGCGAGCGCGGACATCGCGATTCTGACACAGGACGATTTCGACGCGAAGATCCGTAACGCGGCGGGGCCGGTGCTCGTCGATTTCTGGGCGTCGTGGTGCGGACCGTGCCGCGCGATCGCGCCCGCGCTCGAGGAGCTCGCCGCCGAGATGAAGGGGAAGGCGACGATCGCGAAGGTCGACGTCGACGCGGAGGGACTGCTCGCGGCGCGCTTCGGGGTGCAGAGCATCCCGACGCTGATCGTGTTCAAGGATGGAAAGGTCGTCGATCAGGCGATCGGGGCCCTTCCCAAGGACCGGCTCCGCGGGCTCATCGAGCGCCACCTCGCCTGATCGGGAGCTCGATCTCGACCCGAGTCCCCCTTCCGGGGCCGCTCCGGATCGAGACGCTCCCTCCGAGCTCCGCGACCGACGCGCGCACGGCGTCGAGGCCGACTCCCCTTCCGGAGATCGAGCCGCCCCCTCGCGCGGCGGCCGAGGCCGCGATCCGGCCGCGAGCGGCTTCCGCCGCCAACCCCCGGCCGTCGTCCTCGACGACGATCCTCAGGGCGTCCTCTCCGTGTTCGGCGGAGAGCGACAGCACCCCCTCGGGGGCTTTCCCCGCGGCGAGGCGTTCCGAGGGCGGTTCGATCCCGTGATCGACGGCGTTCCGGACGAGATGCACGAGCGGCTCCCAGAGGGCGCGGGAAAGGGTCGGTCCCAGGTCAATCTCCGTTCCGGAGACGCGGAATTCGACCCGGCGCCCAAGACGCCTCGCGGCGTCGACCGCCCCCGCGGTGACCCGGTCGGCGAGACTGCGGAACGTCGAACCCTCGTCCACCGAGGCGCAGCCCCGATCGGCGATCGTGTCCTCGAGGAGCCGGGAGAAGCTGTCGAGGACTCCGGAGAGCGCCTCGACGCGACGGGCGTCGAGGGGGCGTTGAAGGTCGCGGGCGGCGTCGAGGACGTTCTCCCCCGCGTTTGCGGTCTCGGAGAGGGTGTCGAACCCCATGCACGCCGCCATTCCCCGCAACGTGTGGAGGTGCCGGAAGAGCTTCCGAAAACGGGGGTCGTCGCGGGTGAGCCCCTCGGCCGCGGGGAGGAGTCGCCGCGCGGCGGCGAGGTGCTCCCTCGCCTCGAGAGCGAAGAGATCGAGGTAGCGGGACGCGTCGAACGTCACGTCTCCCGGTGCTCCCAGCGGGGCCGATCCGGCCCCGGTTCCCGTTTCGACCCGGCCCCCGGCGGGGCGTACCGCGACGGGCAATATGGGTCCCGCTCCGATCGGCGGCCACAACGGCCGGGCACGGCCGGGGTGTTCGGTCCGTTCGGCGTCTGCGAGATTCGGGCGACCTCGGCGGCGGGGCCGGCGAACCGGTTTGACACCGGGAACGCCCTCTCCCTAAAATTTCCGGTCCTTTCGCGGAAAGGCGCGTATCACGGCGTCGGAGGCAGCCCCCATGCAAGAGTCCGTGCAGGTCGTGCAGGAGCGCGTCCGCCGGGAGGCGGAGGTCGTCGAGCGGATGCTCGAGGAGGTCCGACGGGTCATCGTCGGCCAGAAGTACCTGCTCGAGCGGATGGCGATCGGCATCCTGGCCCGGGGGCATCTCCTCCTCGAAGGGGTTCCCGGGCTCGCGAAGACCCTCGCCGTGCGCACGCTCGCGCGAGCGGTGCGCGCGACGTTCCAGAGAGTCCAGTTCACTCCCGACCTGCTCCCCGCCGACCTGACGGGGACGCTGATCTACAACCAGCGGGACGGGACCTTCGTCCCACGCCAGGGGCCGATCTTCGCGAACTTCGTCCTGGCCGACGAAGTCAACCGCGCGCCGGCGAAGGTCCAGTCGGCCCTGCTCGAGGCGATGCAGGAGCGTCAGGTCACGCTCGGCGACCGGACCTTCGATCTCCCCGAGCCGTTCCTCGTCCTCGCGACGCAGAACCCGATCGAGCAGGAGGGCACCTACCCCCTTCCCGAAGCGCAGGTCGACCGCTTCATGCTGAAACTCAAAGTCGACTACCCGTCCGCCGACGAGGAGAAGGAGATCCTCGAACGGATGACCCGGCCCGACCTCCCGGAGACGCAGCCGGTCGTCGATCTCGCCGACCTCGCTCGGGCCCGGGACGCGATGCACCTCATTTACGTCGACGACCGGATCAAGGACTACTGCGTCCGTCTCGTCCAGGCGACGCGCCGGCCGAAAGAGTTCGGTCTCGATCTCGAGGGGCTCGTCCAGTACGGCGCTTCGCCGCGCGCCACGATCTGCCTCGTCGCCGCGGCGCGCGCCCATGCCTTCCTCCGAGGACGGGGGTTCGTGACCCCGGACGACGTGAAGGCGATCGGTCACGACGTCCTTCGTCACCGTCTCATCCTCTCTTTCGAAGCGGAGGCGGAGTCGGTCACCGCCGACGAGGTCGTCCAGCGGGTCCTCGACGCCGTCGAAGTCCCGTGACGCCCCGCGAGGTCCTCCGCCGGGTTCGCCGGATCGAGATCCGAACCCGCAGGCTCGTCGAGGAGAGCCTGGCCGGGTCGTACCACTCGGTCTTCAAGGGGCGGGGGATGGAGTTCGCGGAGGTCCGCGAGTACGAGCCCGGCGACGACGTCCGCTCGATCGATTGGAACGTCTCGGCCCGCATGGGGCACCCGTTCGTCAAGAAATTCACCGAGGAGCGGGAGCTGACCGTCGTGCTCGTCGTGGATGGGAGCGGCTCGCAGCGATTCGGTACGGCGGAGTCGACGAAGCTCCAACTCGCCGCCGAGATCTCGGCCCTGCTCGCCTTCTCGGCCATTCGGAACGGGGACCGCGTCGGTCTCCTCCTCTTCACCGACCGCGTCGAACGTTTCGTTCCGCCGCGGAAAGGGAGGGAGCATGGCCTCCGTGTGATTCGCGAGGTTCTCGCCTTCGAGCCGGAGGGGCGTGGGACCGATCTCGGCCGTGCGCTGACCGTACTCCAGCGGGTCGTGCCGAAGCGCGCGGTCGTCTTCGTCGTGTCGGACTTCCAGGACGACGCCTTCGAGCGGCCGCTTCGGGTCGCGGCCCGCAAACACGACGTCGTCGCCCTCCGCACGTCCGACCCCCGCGAGCGCTAGTTGCCGCCGGTCGGCCTCGTCGCGGCGTTCGACCCGGAAAACGGCGCGGTGGTCCTCGTCGACGCGGGGAGCCCCCGGGTGCGCGCGGCGTACGCGCAGCGGACCCTCGCCCTCCGCCTGCGGGCGACCGAGGTCCTCGACCGGGCGGGCGTCGACCTGCTCGAGCTCGACACCGCGGAGCCGTTCGACCTCGCCCTCGTTCGATTCTTCCGCGAGCGCGCCCGGCGCGTCGCGCGGGCCGCGGGGTAGCGATGCGCGTCGTCGCGTCGCTCGTCGCGCTTGCCGTCCTCCTCGCCCCCGCGGAGGGGGGGGAGGCGGAAGGTCCCTCCGCGCGCCTTTCGGTGTCCTCCTCGAAGGTCGTCCTCGCGGTGCCGTTCGATGCGACGATCGAGGTCGCCCTTTCCCCGGGACATCGGCTGGTGGAGGGGCCGGTCGGCCCCGTCCTCGGAGACGTGAGCGTCCTCGAAGGGACCTGGGAGGCGGTCCCGTCGGGGGGCGCGGCCTCACCGCGGCGATGGAAAGGGAAGCTCGCGGCCTTCCGGCTCGGCGAGGTGACGATCCCCCCCGTGCGCATCGGCGTCCTCGCGCCGGACGGCGGAGCGGCGGCAGTCGAAACGGCGGCCGTGCCGCTGACGGTCGCGGGGGCGATCGAGGCGGGGCCGAAGACCGCCGAGGCCCCCGAGATCGCCGACCTGAAGTCCGCGGTCGCGGTGTCTCCCGACTACGGCCCCCTCGGCCGGGCGCTGCTCGCGCTCCTCGCCCTCGCCGCGGTCGCCGGCCTCGCCTGGTGGTGGGGGCGCCGTTGGGCCGGGCGATTCGCGAAGGTCGAGGTCGCCCCGGACCCGTTCCACCGCATCGCTCCCGACGCGTGGGCGTTCGCCGCGCTGCTTCCGCCGTCACGCCATTTCGTTCGACGCTC
>CAZVOE010000153.1:0-7444 GCA_964628935.1 uncultured Acidobacteriota bacterium | reverse complement strand
GCATCGCCATGCGCAGTAAAACCGACTGGCCGCCCGAGGTGGCCGGCGTGCTGGATTTGCTCGAATCGCAGCCGCCAGAGGCGGCGATGCTGGTGGGCTGTTTTCTGGCGGCGGTAGCCCATCCCGATCATGCGGCCGAGCTGGCGATGTTCGACAAATTGCCGTCAGCGGCCCGGATGGCCGTCGGTCGGTTTTTCTCGTTTTTCCTGGCGGGCGGCCTGGACGACTCGTCCGAAGGTCGACGGGTCGTGGACCGCGATCTCCGCAAGGAGTTTCCGATCGAGCACGATGCCCGCCACCTTGAGCCCGTGCATCAGCGCGGAGTAGGACATGTCGTGGAGCCTCGCGGCGGCATTGATGCGGACGATCCACAGGCGCCGGAAATCCCGCTTGCGGGCGCGGCGATCGCGGAAGGCGAAGTTCCCGGAACGTTCGACCTGCTGTTTCGCGATCCGGTAGAGCTTGGATTTCGCGAGGTAATACCCCTTGGCCCTGCGGAGGATCTTCTTCCTCTTGAGGCGCCGCTTGTTTCCGCGCTTGACTCTCGGCATCGACGACTCCTGGGCCGTCGGAGCGACTCGGGCTCCGCTCGGCGGGAATGGGGCGCGCTTCCCCTCAGTAGGGGAGCATCCGCTCGACCTTCTTCTGGTCCGCCTTCGAAATGAGGGTCGGCATGTCGAGCGCGCGCTTCCGCTTCGTGGTCTTCTTGGTCAGGATGTGACTCTTGTAGGCCTTCGAGCGCTTGAACTTTCCCGAGGCCGTTCGCTTGAACCGCTTGGCCGCGCCGCGATGGGACTTGAGCTTGGGCATGGGATCGTCTCTCCTCGTAAAACTAGACTTCGTTGCTTCGAGCGCGGATCGCCTCCGCGGCCATCGTCAGAAACGCTTCGAGGGGCTCGGCTCCCTGATCCCCTTTCCGTCGGGAGCGGACCGCGACCGATCCCGACTCCGCCTCTCGGTCGCCGAGCACCAGCATATAGGGGACCTTCATGATCTGGGCGTCGCGGATCTTCGCGCCGATCGTCTCCCCCCGTTCATCGATCTGAACGCGGAGCCCGGCCGAGACGCACGCGTCGCGCACCCGCCGCGCGTAGGGGATCACGCGATCGGTGATCGGTAGGACGCGGACCTGTTCCGGCGCGAGCCAGAGCGGGAAGGCGCCGCCGAAGTGCTCGATCAGGATCGCGATGAACCGCTCGAACGACCCGTTCACCGCGCGGTGGATGACGACGGGACGGTGGGGGGTGTTGTCCTCCCCCACGTAGGAAAGATCGAACCGCTCCGCTGCGGCGTAGTCGAGCTGGATGGTGCCGAGCTGCCACTTCCGGCCGAGCGAGTCCGCGACGTCGAAATCGATCTTCGGCCCATAAAAGGCCCCGTCGCCCGGCTTGTGCTCGAACGGGAGTCCGGTCGCTTCGAGCGCCGCGCGGAGCGATGCTTCGGCTCGGTCCCACATCGCGTCGTCGCCGATCCGCTGCTCGGGACGGGTGGCGAACTTGAGCCTCGCCTCGAGCCCGAAATGCCGGTAATAGTCGAGGATGAATCGCGTCAGGCGGCGGACCTCCTCGGTGATCTGATCGTCCCGCAGGTAGATGTGGCAATCGTCCTGTTGGAACTGGCGGACCCGCGTCAGTCCGGAGAGGGCCCCGGAGACCTCGTTTCGATGGAGGACGTCATAGGTCGTGAAGCGGAGCGGCAGCTCGCGATACGAATGGGTCCGCGTGGCGTAATAGACGTGATGCGAGGGGCAATTCATCGGCTTGAGGGAGAGGTCGTGTTCCCCCGACTCGCTGTCGAGGACGAGGAACATGTGCTCGCGGTATTTCCCCCAGTGACCGGACAGCTCCCACAGCTGCCGGTTGTACAGGAGCGGGGTCTTGATCTCGAGGTAGTCGTCCCGCTGGAGCTCGCGCATGAACTCGTTGAGGACGTTGAAGAGCGTGGTCCCTCGATGCGTCCAGAACGCGGCGCCGGGCGCGTACGGGTGGAAGAGGAAGAGGTCGAGCTCCCGACCGAGCCGGCGATGGTCACGCCGTCTCGCCTCCTCGAGGAGTTTCAGGTGCTCGTCGAGCTCGCGCTGCGAGAAGAACGCCGTGCCGTAGATGCGTTGGAGCATCTTGTTCTTTTCGTCGCCCAGCCAATACGCGCCGGCGACCGACAGCAACTTGAAGGC
This sequence comes from uncultured Acidobacteriota bacterium, assembly GCA_964628935.1. Lineage (GTDB taxonomy): Bacteria > Acidobacteriota > Polarisedimenticolia > Polarisedimenticolales > DASRJG01 > CAYLHQ01. Next base: position 5,271 of record CAZVOE010000153.1, on the reverse strand, counting down.
GCGGAGGGCGCCGGTCGATCGCACATGCGGGCCGCGGCAAAAGTCGGTCCAACCGCCCTGGCGGTAGATCGAAACGGTCTCGCCTCCTTTGGTGGTCGCGAAGTAGATCTTGTAGGGCTCTCCTTCGTTTTCGAAGTAGGCGACGGCGTCCTCGCGAGGAAGTTCGAGGCGCTCGATCGGGAGGTCCCGAGCGATGATCTCCCGCACCCGCTCCTCGATGCGCGCGAGGTCCTCGGGCGTGAACGGTTCCTCGCGGTCGAAGTCGTAGTAGAAGCCGTTCTCGATCACCGGGCCCTGGGCGATCTTCGTGCCGGGAAAGAGCTCCTGCACGGCCTGGGCGGTTGCGTGGGCCGTCGAGTGCCGGAGGACGTGCAGCGCGTCGGGGTCGCCCGGCAGGACGATCTCGACCCGCGCGTCGTCCGGGAGCGGGGTCTTCAGGTCGACGAGCGCGCCGTTCACCCGGGCGACGACGGCGTCTTTCGCCAGGCGCTTCCCGATCGACTCCGCGAGCTCGAGGGCCGTCGCCCCCGCCGGGAGTTCCCGGATGCTCCCGTCCGGGAGGGTCGCCCGGATCGTGGTCATCGAATCGGACATGACGGGATCGCCCTCGCTCTCGTGCGGCTTCTGGTAGGCGCGGGCGGTTTCGAACCGCCGACCTCTACCGTGTCAAGGTAGCGCTCTACCCCTGAGCTACGCGCCTGTCCGTCCCCGGCGCGGTCCAACGCCCACGACCGCGACCCCCGACAGACCGCCGGACAGTACCACGCCCTGCAAAGGGTGTCAACGAAAGGAGTTCCGCACACCGGTCCCCTTGAATCCGGTCTTGGCTTCCGCTACTCTCCCGTTCCCGGCGGCCTCGCCTCGGAGAGACTGGTCTGCCCATGCCCGTCCTCGGAAACCCGGAGTCCCCGACATCCCCGGCCGGCGGGGCGGCGTGGCCGCTCGCGAGCCGCGCGGGACATCCGGACCCGACCGTCGTCGAGGTCGGTCCCGCGCGATTCGGGCCGGGTGTCCTGACGGTGATCGCCGGACCGTGAGCGGTCGAGAGCCGCGCGCAGTACTTGGAGGCGGCGAAGAAGGTGCGGGCGGCGGGGGCGGTGATGCTCCGCGGCGGCGCTTGGAAGCCGCGAACGAGCCCCTACGGGTTCCAGGGGCTCGGGGAGTCGGGCCTCGACATTCTCGACGCCGCGCGGGCCGAGACCGGTCTTCCCGTCGTCACCGAGGCGCTGGACGAGGATAGCCTCGAGAAGGTGGCGCTGCGGGCCGACATGATCCAGATCGGGTCCCGGAACATGCACAATTTCTCCCTTCTCCGGAGGGCCGCGAGGACCGGGCGTCCGATTCTCCTCAAGCGTGGGATGTCCGCGACCGTCGAGGATCTTCTGATGTCGGCCGAGTACCTCCTCGCGGAGGGGAATCCGCGGATCGTTCTCTGCGAGCGGGGGATTCGGACCTTCTCGACCCACAGCCGCTTCACCCTCGACCTCGGCGTGGTTCCCGTCCTTCGGGAGCGGACGCATCTCCCCGTCGTCGTCGATCCGAGTCACGCGTGCGGCGTTCGGTCCCGCGTCGTCCCGATGGCGCTCGCTGCGGTGGCGGCCGGTGCCGACGGACTGATGGTCGAGGTCCACGCCGATCCGGGAGCGGCCCTCTGCGACGGCCCGCAGGCGCTCGTGCCGGAGGACTTCGCGGCGATGATGGAGGGGGTTTCGAAGCTCGCCCCGATCCTCGGGCGGGTAGTGGGAACCGCTCCGTGATCCGCTTCGACACCGGGGGCGTGCGGTTCCACGTCCTCCGGGCCGGGACTCTCTGGCTCGACGGGGGCGCGATGTTCGGGGTCGTCCCGCGCGTCGTGTGGGAACGGCTTCGCCCGCCGGACGATCGCCATCGGATCGAACTCGCGATGAACGTCCTCCTGATCCAGGACGGTGAGACGAACACGCTCGTCGACACCGGGGCGGGGGGGAAGGGAAACCCGAAGTTCCGAGAGATGTACGGCCTCTCGACGCCGAGCGTCGAAGAGTTTCTCCGCCCCGCGGGGGTCACCCCGGATCAGATCGACCGGGTCGTGCTCAGCCACCTGCACTTCGATCACTGCGGCGCGGCGACGGTTCCCGACGGGTCGGGAGGGTTCCGGTCGGCGTTTCCGCGTGCGGAATTCTTCGTGCAGCGGGGCGAGATCGGCTTCGCCCGGGAATCGAATCCGAGGACGCGCGCGTCGTACAGGCCCGAGGACTGGGAACCGCTCCGAGCGGAGGGGCGACTCCGGCTCGTCGAGGGGGAAACCGGAATCGGCGGCGGGATCCGGCTCGTCCCCGCCCCCGGGCACACCCCGTTCCACCAGATCGTGCGCGTCGACACGCGGGAGCGGTCGGTGGCGTTCCTCGCCGACCTGGTCCCGACGGCGTCGCACCTCCCCGACGCGTGGGTCATGGGGTACGACGTCGAACCGCTCGAGACGGTCGCGAGCAAGCGCCGCCTCCTCCCGGACCTCGCGCGTCGCGGTTCCTGGGTCGTGTTCGAGCACGATGCCGAGCTTCCGCTCGGCGTTCTCGAGGAACGGGACGGGCGGCTCGCTGCGCGCCCTCTCCCGCTGGAGGTCTGACGTGGAGGCGATCCTGGCGCTCGAGGACGGTCGCGTTTTCCGCGGGCGAGCGTTCGGTGGAACCGGGGAACGCGGCGGCGAAGTGGTGTTCAACACTTCGATGACCGGTTACCAGGAGATCCTGACCGATCCTTCGTATCGCGGGCAGATCGTCGTCATGACGTGCCCGCAGATCGGGAACGTCGGTACGAACCCGGTCGATCCCGAGTCGGCGTCGCCTCAGGTGGAGGGGTTCGTGGTCCGGGAACTGTCGGAGTCCCCCTCGAGCTGGCGCGCGACGCAGGGACTCCACGAACATCTCCGCGAACACAGGATCCCGGGAATGGCGGAGATCGACACGCGGGCCGTCACCCGCCACATCCGCACCCTCGGCGCGATGCGCGGGGTCCTCTCGACGGTCGACCGGGACGCCGAGTCGCTGGTGCGAAAAGCGCGGAGCACGCCGCCCCTCGAGGCGCGAGATCTCGTGCGCGAGGCGACCTGCCCCCGCCCGTACGCCTGGGAGGGCGGTCTCGACGCACGCTGGGTCCCGTCGTTCGGCGGGGGTGGGATCCCCTCCCGCCTTCGATGCGTCGCGTACGATTTCGGCGCGAAGCGCAACATCTTTCGGCTCCTTCGCGAGAGCGGCTTCGACGTGACGGTGGTCCCCGCGGATCACTCCGCGGAGGACACGTTGGCGCTGGCTCCCGACGCCGTCTTCCTCTCGAACGGGCCGGGCGACCCGGCCGCGGCGACCTACGCGATCGAGACCGTGCGCGGACTCCTCGGACGGGCGCCGATGTTCGGGATCTGCCTCGGGCACCAACTCGCCGCTCTCGCGCTCGGCGCGCGGACGTTCAAGCTGAAGTTCGGTCATCGTGGGGCGAACCACCCGGTGAAAGACCTGAGGAGCGGAAAGGTCGCCGTCACCTCGCAGAATCACGGGTACGCCGTCGCCCCCGAGACCTTGCCCGCGGGAACCGAGTTGACCCACGTGAGCCTGAACGATGGAACGTGCGAGGGGTTTTTCGACCGCGAGAAGCGCCTCCTCGCGGTGCAGTACCACCCCGAGGCGTCGCCGGGGCCTCACGACGCGCTGCCGCTCTTCCTGCAATTCCGGCGGATGGCCGAAGACGCCCTGGCCTGTCGCGAGGCGGGCGGTGGGAGGACTCCATGACCGATTGGAGATCGTCGCTCCGAACCGACCCGACCCCGTGGCTCTTGCAGGAGGCGTGCCCCCCGATCCGCTACCGCGTCCTCACCGAACTCCTCGATCGCAGCGCGGACGATCCCGAGGTGCACAAGGCCCGCCAGGAGGTGCTCGCCTACGCGCCCGCGGTCAAGCTGCAGAGGACGCAGCGCAAGGACGGGACGTGGGGAGGCCGCGCCCTCGCGGGTGACCCGAGGAAATGGGAGCCCTCGCTCGAGAACGGATTGACCGCGCTCCTCGAGATGGGGTGGAACCGCGACACGAAAACCGTCCGGCAGGCGGCTGCGACGCTCCGGTCGTTCCTGACCCAGAAGAAGGACCTCAAGTTCTTCGAGTTCGCGAAGGTCGTGAAGGCCGATGAGCGGCGGGAACGGTACTACCGCTGGCTCTTCCGGATCGTCGCGCTCGGCCTCCTCGTGCGATCGGGATATCAGGAGGACAAGAATCGGATGGCGGTTCTCGACCTCCTCGACCTCTGCTCGGGTTTCGTCGACGATCCGGTCTCGCGCAACCCCGTCGAGGAGATCGGCGCGAGCCACCCGCTCATCCGGAGCGCCGCGTGGAAGCGCGACTTCCCGTTCTTTCCGGACTTCCCGATCCTCCGCGTGTTCGCGTTCTCCCCTTGGCTCCTCGACGGGGAGCTCGCGAAGATGCGACTCAAGAAGATCTCGGACTACGTCCTGTCCGAGGGGTACCAGTCGCTCGCTCCCGATATCGGTCTCGTGCGGACCGCCAAGGGGGCGTTCGTGAAGGGCGGGGGATTGCGCTTCCGGCCGATCGATTTCTACGCCAAGAACGGTGGGCTCGACGAGTTGCTCGTGAACCTCGAGATCTACGCGCGTCTCGGACTCATCAATCGATACCCGCAGCTCATGGCCCACCTCGAGTGGTTGCACGCGCAGCAGCAGAAGGACGGGCGCTGGAACCTCAACGCCAAGCTGCTCGACGACAAGAGCCGTTGGTCGCAGACGATCCGACTCGAGAAGGATTGGCGGAGCCCGGTACGAAAGGAGGCCGACCTGACCTTCCGGATCCTCCTGCTGGTCAAGTACCAATGGGAACGGCAGATCCGGATGCTCGACCGGCGAGACGACACCTATCCGATCTGAGAAACGGGCGGTCCGGGGGGCTCCCGAAGCACGGCGAGCGCTTCCGCGACGTGCGAGGTTCGCTCGAGCGTCATGCCGGCGGGAGCGTCGGACGTGGAGGCCGACGCGGCGACGACCGCGCGCTCGAATCCCATCCGAGCCCCTTCGTGGAGCCTCGTCGAGAGGCGCGAGACGGCGCGGATCTCCCCGACGAGGCCGATCTCGCCCGCGGCGAGAAGGCGGAGGGGAGCCGGGCGACCGAGGAGGCTCGACGCGATCGAAAGGGCGATCGCGAGGTCGGCGGCGGGCTCTTCGACGGCGAGTCCGCCCGCGACGTTCACGAAGACGTCCCGGGCGGAGAGCGGCAGGCCGGCGCGGCGCGCGAGCAC
>CAZVOE010000152.1:5317-7459 GCA_964628935.1 uncultured Acidobacteriota bacterium | reverse complement strand
TCCGAGGTCCGGGTGCGCGAGGGCGCGACCGTGCGACGCGGCGCCGTCTTAGCCTCGCTCGCGCTCGACGAACTCGACGCCCGCGTCCGCCAGGCGGAGAGCGCCGTCGAAAAGGCCCGCCGCGATCTCAGGCGCTCGGAGAACCTCCTCGCCGACCGCGTCGCGACGCTCGAGCAGGTGCAGGACGCTCGCACCGGCCTCGAGCAGGCCGAGGCGGCGCTGCGCATCGCCGCGTTCAACCGCGATCGGTCGGTGATCGTCGCGCCCGCGGACGGCGTGGTCCTTCGCCGCCTCGTCGAGCCGGGACAGGAGATCGCCCCCGGGTCGCCGGCTCTCGTCTTCGGCTCCGAGTCCGAGGGGTGGGTCGTGCGGGCCGGGTTCTCGCAAGCCGACGCCGCGCGCGTGAAGGTCGGCGACGCCGCGGAGGTCGATTTCGCCGGGAGGCCCGATCCCCTCCCCGCCGCGGTCACGCGCCTTTACGAAGCCGCCGACCCGGTGACGCGCACGACGACGGTGGAACTCGAGCTGCGCCGGGTCCCCGAGGGTGTCCGGTCCGGGGACGTCGGGACGGTCGTCGTCCGTCGCGCGGCGGAGCGCGCCCGGGCGTCGATCCCGCTCTCGGCCCTCCTCGAGGGGGACGGGAGCGAGGGCTGGGTGTTCCTCCTCGACCCGGCGAGCCCCACGGTCCGCCGCGTCGCGGTGCGCACCGCGGGGATCTCCGGCGACCGGGCTCTCCTCGACACCGTGCTCGACCCCGCGGCGCGCGTCGTGATCGTCGGCGCGGAGTACCTGCGCGACGGCGTCGAGGTCCGCGTCGTCGGGGACGCGGAGGCGCGATGAAGATCGCCGCTTTCGCCGTCCGCAACGGCTCCCTCACGATCCTCGCGTCGCTGCTCCTCGTCTCGATCGGGATCGGCGCGTGGAACGGGATCCCGCGCGCGGAGGACCCTTCGTTTCCGAACTCCAACTTCACCGTGATCGCCGTCTACCCCGGCGCCACGCAGATCGACCTCGAACAGCTCGTCGTCCGGCCTCTCGAGGACGCCATCCGGTCGCTCGACGACCTCGAGAAGCTCGAGGCGACGATCGAGGACGGCGTCGCGGTCCTGTCCGTCGAGTTCGAGGCGTCGACCGACGCCGACGAGAAGTTCGACGAGGTCCTGCGCCAGGTGAACACGACCCGAGCCGACCTCCCCGCGGAGCTGACCAGCCTCGATGTCGAGAAGTTCGAAACGACGAACGTCGCGATCCTCCAGCTGGCCCTCGTCTCGGAGGAAGCGTCGTACCGACGGCTCGACGACCTCGGCGAGGCGCTGCGCAAGCGACTCGAGGCGGTCCCCGGCGTCAAGAACGCGAAAACCTGGGCAGTCCCCGAGCGGCAGGTCCGCGTGTCGCTCGATCTCGAGAGGCTCGCCGCGCTGCGCATTCCCCTCGGCCGCGTGATCGACGCGATCCGCGGGGACAACGCGAACCTCCCCGGCGGCGCCGTCGAACTCGGCCGGCGCCGCCTCAACCTCAAGACCAGCGGAAACTACGCGTCCCTCGAGGAGATCGGCCGGACCCCGCTCGCGGGGAACGGAGCGTCTGTCGTGAGCCTGCGCGACGTCGCGACGATCGCGTGGGACTACGAGGATCTCGAATACTTCGGCCGCTACGACGGGAAGCGCGCGATCTTCGTGACGGCCACCCAGCGCGACGCCCAGAACATCTTCCGCGTCCGGGACGCCCTCCTCGCCGAGGTCGACGCCTTCCGGACGAAACTCCCCGGCGACGTGACCCTCGAGGTCGGCTTCGACCAGTCGACGAACGTCGCCCGGCGCCTCGGCGCCCTCGAGCGGGATTTCTTGATCGCGATCGGGCTCGTGCTGATCACCCTGCTGCCCCTCGGCCTTCGCGCCTCGGGGCTCGTGATGGTGTCGATCCCGCTGTCGCTGGCGATCGGGCTGGCGCTCCTGCACTTCACGGGTTTCAGCCTCAACCAGCTCTCGATCGTCGGCTTCGTGATCGCGCTCGGCCTGCTCGTGGACGACTCGATCGTCGTGGTCGAGAACATCGCCCGCTTCCGGCGCGAGGGAGCGCCCCCCGTCGAGGCGGCGATCCGCGCGACGGAGCAGATCGGGGGGGGGGGGGGGGGGGGGGGGG
>CAZVOE010000152.1:0-5307 GCA_964628935.1 uncultured Acidobacteriota bacterium | reverse complement strand
ACCTCACCAGCATCGCCACCGTCTACGGCCTGTGCGCCTTCCTGCCGCTGCTCGCTCTTCCGGGCACGCCGGGCCAGTACATCCGCTCGCTTCCGGTCACCGTCGTTTACACCGTGCTCGCCTCGATGGTCGTGGCGCTGACGATCGTGCCGTTCCTCGCGAGCCGCTTCCTGACGGGGCGCGAGGACCCCGAGGGGAACGTCTTCCTGCGGGGGATGCAGCGGGTCATCCACCGCACCTACCGCCCGCTCCTGCACGTCGCGATGCGGCACCGTCTCGCCACCGTCGCGACCGCCTTCGCGCTCTTCGCGGGGAGCCTGGCGCTTCTCCCGGCCATCGGGTTCAGCCTCTTTCCGAAGGCGGGGCTGCCGCAGTTCCTCGTGCGGGTCGAGGCCCCCGAGGGGACCTCGGTCTCCGCCCTCGACGGGATCGCGCGGGAGGTGGAGCGGCGCGTCCTCGAGACCGAGGGGATCCGGAACGTGATGACGAGCGTCGGCCGCGGAAACCCGCAGGTCTACTACAACGTCGTCCCGCACAACCGCAAGGCCAACTTCGTCGAGTTGTTCTGCTCCCTCGAGCGCTACGACCCGAAGACGAGCCCACGGATCCTGGAGGACCTCCGGGACCGCCTCGCCGACGTCGCCGGCGCGCGGATCCTCGTGAAGGAGTTCGAGAACGGCCCCCCGATCGTCGCCCCGATCGCGATCCGCATCCTCGGTGACGACCTCGACGGCCTCGCCCGCGTCGCCGAGGAGGTCGCAACGATCCTGCGCGAAACCCCAGGGACCGAGAATGTCGACAACCCGCTGCGCGTCCGCAAGACCGACCTCAGGCTCGCGATCGACCGCGACGCCGCGGCGTTGCTCGGAGTTCCCCTCGTCGAGATCGACCGGATGTCGCGCCTCGCCGTCTCGGGGCTCGTCGTCTCGAGGTTCCGCGAGGCCGACGGCGACGAGCACGACATCCGCCTGACCGTCCCCCACGGGGAGCGGCAGGACCTCTCGGGCTTCGACGCCCTCCAGGTCCCCGCGACGACCGGCGCCTACGTTCCCATCGGCCAGGTGGCTGAGCTGACCTTCGAGTCGACCCCGGTCAAGATCGAGCGCCACGACCGAGAGCGCGCCGTCACCGTGACCGCCGAGGTCCGCGGGGGGTACAACACCGACCGGCTCAACCGGCAGGTACGCGACGCGATCGACGCGAAGGGGCTCCCCTCCGGCTTCCGGTACGAGCTCGCCGGCGAATACGAAAGCCGCGCCGAGAGCTTCGGCGGGCTCGGGACGGCGATCCTGGTCGCCGTCTTCGGGATCGTGGGGATCCTCGTCGCCGAGTTCCGCAGTTTCCGGGGAACACTGATCGTCGCCTCCGTGATTCCCCTCGGCGTCATCGGAGGCCTCGTGGGGCTGTTCTTGGCCGGGTACACGCTCTCCTTCACCGCCGTGATCGGTCTCGTCGCCCTCATCGGAATCGAGATCAAGAACTCGATTCTCCTAGTCGACTTCACGAACCAGCTGCGCGAGCAAGGGGTCCCGCTCGATGAGGCGATCGAGCGCGCAGGCGAGATCCGATTCCTCCCCATTGTGCTCACGACCCTGACCGCAGTAGGCGCGCTGATCCCGCTCGTCCTCGAGGGCTCGTCCCTCTACTCCCCTCTCGCCCTCGTCATCCTCGGTGGCCTGATCAGTTCGCTCCTCCTTTCGCGCCTCGTGACCCCGGTGATGTACATCCTCATCCCGCCCCCAGGGCCCGAAGGACGCCCGAGGGCATGAACGAGCGCTCCATCCCGCCGAATTCCTCGTGGACGACCGAGCCGGCTCGCTCATGTCGGACTGCGCCCGCCGGAGTTCCCCTCCGAGCGGGGGACGACGGTGGCACGCCGCGAGGACGGCGAGGTCACGCGTGGGGGCCCGATCCGTCGATTCTCCACCCCTGAGCACTTCCGTTCTTCGTTGTCGCCCCCCAACAACGCCGGAATCGCCCTCCGCGAGAGCCGCTACCCGACGAGAAGGATCGGAAGAAAAAGCTGCATTCCAGCGTCCCGGGTCCGGCATCGGGCAATGGAATCGCCGCCAGGACGCGCATCGGCCGCCCGCAGCGGGGGCAGGTCCGCCCGCGGCACGGGAAGGCGGGGATGACCTTGTCGCGCCAGGCCGCCCGCGGCGCGGAGTCGAGCGGCCTCGGCATTACGAGCGGGCCCGTGTTCGCCCCGGTGGGGGGCTCGACGCTCGGGATGAGCCGTACGGTCGCAAACGGCGCGACGCCGGGGGGTCCGCCTGAAGTCGACGCTGTCGAGGGAGGCGACGGTCCCCGTGAGCCCCTCGCATGGGCATGCGAAGCGGCGCGGGCGGCCGCGGCCCACAGTCTCACCCATCTCCCGAAGGAGGACGTTATGAGGCCCCGATCCCTAGCAGCGCTTCTGGCCGTCGCCGCGTTCGCGTCCGCTCCTCCGTCCGTCCCGGCCGCGGAGGTCGTCCTGGAGTTCCTCACCGCGCAGGCACGGAACGAGGGGAAGGACGTGTTCAGCGCGTTCGGAGATCGACAGGACTTCTTTCCCGTCGTCCGCGTCGCCGGGGTCGACGGACCCCTGCACGACGTGCGAAGCAACCGCGACTACGCGGTGTGGGACGCGTATCGGGTTGCGGCGACCGTCGACCCGTCGACCCGCTACTACCCGTTCACCGTCCGCCTCGACGAGGCCGACGATTTTGCCGACGAGACGTTCGACATCCATCCCGCATCGGGGGTCCAGACGTACGCCTTCACCTTCGACGCCTGCCTGATGACCTACCAGGACACGGCGCTCGCGCCATTCCTGACCTATCTCCCCATCGGGGCGACCTGGCTGCCCTTCGGCAACGGCGATTCCGCCGGCGACCCCAACAAGGATGCCCGGGTCGAGATCCGGATCTCCACGGGGGACGGCAGGCCTTTCACGACCGACGACCTCGCGATCACCGCGTTCGGGCCGGTACAGGCGCCGTACGATCCCCAGCACCTCATCGAGAACAAGCCGACCGCCTTCAAGGTCGAGATCGCGAGCACCTTCGCGACGACCGTGAATGCGACCGTCACCGTGGATCTCGACGACGGCGTCGCGCCACGGTCCCAGACGCGGAACTTCTCCATCCCTCCGGAGGGGCGCACCGTCTTCCTGTTCGAGGACGACCCGTATCTCCCGCAGAAGAACCTCGCGAATCCCCGGATGACGTATTCGGTCCGGATGGCCGTCCCCGACGAGACCTACGGGCCGAACGACTGCGAGACTCAGAACAACGAGGCTCTGACCCGCTGGCTCCCGGTGGTCCGAACCCAGGACAAGCGGACCGTCTACCGGCCGTTCGACGCCCCGCCTTCCGAGGGGGCGCCCGACCTCATCTCGACGGACGAGCTCTCCGAGGTCTACGCGGCCAACGAGCCGTTCCGCAAGGCGGTCTATCCGATCGCTTCGCTCGACAGCTCGTACGACTCCGTCCCGGTCGTCGCGTCGAGTGAGTTCCCCTTGAACAGCGTGGCGGCGCAGCTCGGCCGGTTGAGCCTCATGGCGGCCACGGTCGGCATCGACAAGATGGTGCTCGTTCCCCGTGCGGGCTCGCTCGCCGACATCGGCCTGAACGCCCCGGGCGTCTCCCTCGGGAGCGCCGCCCCCCGAGCCGTCTTCGTCGAGCACGACACGTTCACCACGGCCGCGCACGAGATCGCCCACACCTTCGAACTGAGCCGTCGGAACTGCACGAACGGCGGACTGCTCGAGACGCTGTTCAACATCGGCTGCATGGACGAGTACAAGCACCCCGAGCCTCCGCGCCCGTACTGGGCGCGAGGGTTCGACGTGGAGGGCGCGATCCATCCCTACGGCTACGGCGGCGTGCCGTTCACGCGCGACGTCCTCGCGTACAACGTCATGGACCAGAACGTCCTCCCCTACGGCCGCTGGGTCGACGGGCCCACCTTCGACGCGCTCACCGAGAAGTACCGCATCCAGAGCGACCCGCCGATGATCGGGGTCTGGGGGTTCGTCGAGATGCCCGGGGGCCTCCAGGATCCCCCGGCGCCGTTCGCGGGCGCCCTGAACTTCTCCTACACGTTCGAGGGCTACCCGGACCTTCCGGAGGCGCCGCTGGGAGGCTCGTCCGGAGCCGGCCGCTTCGAGATTCGCCTCGTGACCCAGTCGGGGACGCGGACCTACCGGTTCAACCCGGGCTACGCCACGGACGAGACGTTGGACGGGACGGAGCGGGGGTACTTTGCGCTCGCGCTCCCATACCCTTCGGAATTCCTGCTCTACGTCGAGTTGTGGGGGCCGTCGGACCCGATGGATCCCGGAGGACCCGCCGACACGCTCCTTTCCCAGAGGCTGAGGACTCCCGCGGCGCCCGTCGTCACCTCCCTGCGGGCCGGAAAGGACGTCGCACCGACCTTCGGAGGGCCGCAGCCCGAGCCGCCGACGATCGGGCCCGGCCATGCGGCCGTCCTTGGCTGGCTGGCCGGGGACTCGGACTCCCCCGAGCTGAGAACTTCAGTCGTGATCAAGCCCTCCCCCCTTCCGACGGAGTACAACGACTACGTGCCGATGGAGATCGAGATTCCCGGGAGCACCTACACGATTCCGCACGAGTGGCTCGCGAGCCGGCCCGGACTCTACCGGGCGTCGGTGCGGGTGTCGGACGGCGTGAACATGACCGGGTTCGAGCAGGCGGACCTCTTCATCATCTGCAACTACACCAACTCCCAGGTGGAGATCTGCGACGGACTCGACAATGACTGCGACGGTACGCTGGACGAAGCAGTGCCGCCCTCGGCTCGGGCGAACGTGCGCGTCAAGTCCACGGGGGTGAGCTGGGATTGGATGCCGGAAGCCGAGGTCTACGACGTGGTACGCGGAGATCTCGGCGTGCTCCGCAAGACCGGCGGGGACTTCACCGCCGCGACGACCGGCTGTCTTGCGAACAACGAGCCCTCGACGGGAGTCGTATGGCCGGACATCCCCCCTCCGGGAGCCGGGTTCTGGGTTCTCGTCCGCCCCGCAAACTGCGCCGGCACGGGCTCCTACGATGGCACTTCGCCGCGTCAGGTGGGGATGCGAGATCCGGAGATCGCCGCCTCGGCGCTCGCCTGTCCGTGACGGGGGTACGATCTTGGGCCTCCTTGGGAGTGGGGAGGCTGGATGCGTTTCGATCGATCCGTCGCCGCGCTGACCCTCGCGACGCTCCTGGGCGGCCGCGCGGCCGCCGCCGAGCGGTTGTCGCGGCGGATGTCCGACGTTCCGGGGATGCCCGCCGGGGTCGCGGCCGTCGTGCAGAACACGAC
>CAZVOE010000151.1:0-7939 GCA_964628935.1 uncultured Acidobacteriota bacterium | reverse complement strand
GGCAGCCCGGAACGCTCCTGAGGTAACCGTCCACGTATCGGATCAAGTCGTGACGGGTGACGGTCTTTCCCTCACCACGCGCCGCCTCGATCTGCGCCAGCAACTGCTGGCCATGGGCGACCAGTTGGATCGCCTCTCGCTCCAGCTCCTCTTGTTTGCGTTTGGCGTTCTCGATCGCGAGCGCCACTTCCTCGATCAGTAGCGCTTCTTCATTGGCCGTCAGGTGCTTGGACAGCAGCACGTCCTCGAGGCGTCTGACCTTACCCAGAATCTCTTCCGTTTCACCCAAGGTGCTCTCGAAGACACCGATGCGCTTGGCCAAACGGGTCAAGATCAGGGCGTCGATAGTCTCCTTGTGCACGAAGTTCCAGACCAGGATGCGGTTCGACCGTTGCCCGATTCGGTCTATACGGCCGATACGCTGCTCGATGCGCATTGGGTTCCACGGCAAGTCGTAATTGACCACGAGCCTGCAGAACTGCAGGTCGACGCCCTCGGCGGCCACGTCGGTGCTCACCAACACACGGCAGGTGCGATCTTCCCGGAAGGCGTTGACCACCGTTTCCTTGTCGAACTCTGCGCCCCCCATCAGCAGACCCGCCTCGACGTTCTCTGCGGAGAGTCGATCGACGAGATAGCGGGCCGTGCCACGGAAGGTCGTGAACACGATCGCCTTGTCCTCACGATCCTCGGCCAGGAACTTCTTCAAGGCATCCTTCAGCTTCGCGAACTTCGAATCCTGGCGGGTGAGTTCGCCAGGATCGAACTCGCGGAGCACCCGATCGGCCAGATACCGCCTGAGCCCCGACGACGCGTCCCTTATCCGGTCTTCGTCCTCGTCCGTCTCGTCCGACGCCACGGCCATGGCGTCCGCGTCCATCACGTCGTCGCGCCAGGTGCGCAGCAGTGCGGCGGGGCTGGACGCGACCATCCGCTGGGGCGTACTGAGGAGGAAGCCGTGCTCAATGCCGTTGATCAGCGCGTACTCCCGCGTACCCTCCGTGATCGCCTGATAGAGCTCTTCTTCGACGGGAGACATCTCCGCCTCGAACACGGTGACGTCACGCAGGACCCGGTTGGTCTGCACCTCACGCTTTCGCGTGCGGGTGACGATGTGCGCGATCAGGTTGAGTCGCTCGATCTTGGCCGCGAATTCGACGCGCCTCTCGTTCGTCCACTTCTCGACCGCGGCCGCCTCCTCGATCAGGCGATCGACGCGCTCGGATCTCTCGAAGTAACGCGACGACTTGATCTCCTGGATCGCCTCCACGATGCGCCGAGCGTCGCTCGACGGATTGCGGACGACGTCGCTGGCCGCGATGACCGGTCTGTTGGCCCAGACGACGTTCCTGAAGTCGTCCGGGTACTCAAAATGGTCCGGGTCGAGCAGACGCAGTACGTTGAACAGATCGCCCGAGCCGAGGTTGATCGGCGTCGCCGACAGCATCACCTGATGCGTGCTGATGTCGCGCAACAGGCTTCCGGTTCGCCACGCGCCCGTCTCTTCGTTGCGCATGTAGTGCGCTTCGTCGAAGATCACCAAGTCGAGCAGGGGCTCCCGGTCGGCATGGCGATAGAGAAGGTCGGCGAGCCGGGCCCGGACCGATCGCCGGGGTGTGTCGCTTTCGGCGGGATCCCAGCCGCTCGGAACACGGATACCTTGGTAGCTGACGATCCATGCCCTTTCCCGGTGCTCGCTCGAATCGAGATCCTGCAGGAGTTCGGCCGCGTCGACGACACGCGCGTCGAGACCGAAACGCGACGAGAGTTCGAGTCGCCACTTCTCCCTCAGCATCGCGGGGCAAACCACGAGCAACCGACGCATGTCGTAACGGGCGCGCAGTTCGGTCCAGATCAGTCCCGCCTCGATCGTCTTGCCCAGGCCCACCTCGTCCGCTATCAACAGGCCGTTGACCGGTGAATCCAGCAGGGTCAGAAGCGGCTTGTACTGGTGCGGATAGAAGTCGGTCTGGGTCAGTCCCATGGCGTAGACGACGTTCGACAGCCGCCCTGCGAGGTGGACGTGCGTGAGCAGCCGCCGCAGGTCTTCCACCCGCCCGTAGCGCCCCTCCCGGATAAGCTCGTGGACGTCGTCGTCGCCCGACTCGGCCTCGACCAGCTCCTCCTCGTAATGCCAATCCAGGCGGCCGTTCCAGTTCACACGGTACTGCTGGCCGGAGGCGCGCGGCCGGGTCTGGTCCGTGACCGTGCCGATCTTGGCCGGATCGTCGATGTGACGGACGAGTTGTCCTGGGTTCCATGGCATGTCGGGCGTCCTCGCTATTCGATGAGTCGGTACCGGGCGCCACGTCGTTCCCCTTGGCGCTCGACGAGGCCACGCGCCACGAGGTCGGCGATGACGGTGTTCCACTGGCCATCGCTGAGCCCGGTCGCGGCGACGATGTCCGACTTGGCATGCCACCCTCGGGAGGAGCTCAGGAAGTCGACGATGGCGTCCGCGGGCATCGCCGTATAGCGGCCGCGTGATTCGGCGGCTTGGAGGTAGTCGCTCTCGTTCGCCGATGCGGCATAGACGACCGAATCCCCAGCCGATGCCGTCGCAGCCGAAGGCATACCCAAATCGAGGGTGGCTTGTGTCGATTCCTCGGCGCCACGACGTGTGCGCGGTGCGCGTGCGGAGGAACGGCGAGTGGCGTTCTCACGCAGCCCACGAGCGACTTCCTCCTCGTAGCGTTGCCGATTGAGGTCCGACAGGCGGCGCAGGACTTCCAGGCGTGAGGGTTCCGCAATGGTGAAACGTACGCTGTCGTTCTCGGGGAGGTACGTGACTGCGTGGAAGCCGTGATCGAGATGAAGATCGTCCCAACCATAGGCAAGGGCGACCGCCTCGTCGATTCGCACCTGCAGAGCCCGAAGTTCCTGAATGTGTCGGTCTGCCTCGTCCGGATCGTGAAAGCGTCTGTAGAGTCGTGTCAGGCCAATCCTCTCGGCCCGCATGATTTCGGATCGGAGTGCGTGGAAGGTATCGCCAAGCTCTTCCAAGCCAGGATAACGCGCTCCAGGCAATGGAAACGTCTCGAATGCATCCGATGGGCTGTATCGAAGATCGCTCTTCAGCTTGGAAGAATGCTGCCAGGCGAACACGCCGTGGAGGTTCGACTGGAACAGCGCGAAGTCAGCGGCACTGCCGAACGCGAACGCCACGATCTGATCGGAAAATACCGTGGTGGGATCGACGAGCGCGAACGCGAGCGTCTTGCTTACCCTCGCCACCACCAATACTCGAGCCAGCGGCCGTGCCGCCGGATCCCAGCTGTCGGGGTGCTGGCAAAACGTCTCTCCCCGGCCGATGGCGTGATACAGCCCCGGACGCACGTTCCAGTGCTGCCACCACATCGACATGATGTTCCGGTAGGACTTCTCCTTGCTCTTCTCAAGCCGCTCGGGGTAGACGCGCTCCTTGATCCACGCGTAGGGCTCGCGGTAGGTCGCGGCCTTCTCCTCCGGCCAGTCCCAGAAGTTGATGACCCAACGGCTCCCGCGCTGTTCCGGGTCCGAGTTCAGGTCCTCGCCGTTGAGGTAGGGAAAGATCACCTCCGCGTTGCGTGGATCGGCGTCTAGCATCCGCTGGGCTTCGTCGTGCGAAAGGATGAAGCCCATACCGAGGACGATCGAGCCTTGGAATGCCTTGTTTTCGTTCGCCTTGAGGCGCTTGGGACTCCATTCCTCCTGGTCAGACAGGAAGGCCGAAACGAACGAAACCGACCTACCGGACAGGATTCGTCCTCCAGTCCACTCGCCCTTGTGGACATGGACGCGGCTGGTGACCACGGCGGCCTTGCCCGGCCAAGGCTCGTTCGGAAACGCCGCGTAGATGGTCGCGCCGTTCCGTGTCATCCACTCCAGACCACCCTGCCGGGTATCGCCCTCGGCGATGGTGTTGACGGCCAACAACCCGAAGTTGCCAGAGTCGCGGAGCAAACCGAACGCTCTCCGGAAGAAATGCGCGACGAGATCGGTGTTCTTGCTCGCGGGCGGATGGACGGCGGCGAGGAACGTGTTGTACGTCGTGCCCAGCACCGTGCTGATCCGCTTTCCGCCGAGGAACGGCGGATTGCCGACGAAAGCGTCGAACCCACCGTTCTCTCGCGCGAACACCTCCGGAAACTCCAGCGGCCAATGGAACGGACGACGGGGCGGCCTGTCTGCCGGCAGATCAACGGCCAGGGCCTCCCGGGCTCGACGCGCCACCGCACGCCCGGCGTCGTGGTCGCCGTCGAGATATCCCTGGGCTTCGATCGCCAGCGCCTGCAACGCCGCTTCCAACACCCCGGCACTGCCGCCGGCGCGCAGCGCCTCGCCGACCAGCGCGTCGGCCACCCGTTCCGGCGCGTCCAGTATCCGTCGCGCATCGTCGTCCAGGCGAGCCATGGCTTCGACGTCATGGATGTCGCGAATGGGCGTCTCGCGCAAGCGCTTACGGAGCGCTATCGCGTCGCGCACCGCGCGCTCGACGTTGCGGCCGAACAGCCGTATTTGGCCGTCCTTCCCGGAGGGCGTCATGGTCAGCTCCGTGAGCTGGTCGAGCCCGTGGATGCCGAGCAGGCTGTCGCCGCAGCGCAGGTTGTGGTCCAGAAAACCGAAGGGCCGGCCCTTGGCCAGGGTCGTGAGCCACAGGGAGAGCTTGGCCAGCTCCACCGCCAGCGGATTCATGTCCACGCCGTAGAGGCAGCGCTCGGCGACGAGACGACGGGCGAGGACGACGCGATCGTCGAGGCTCGCCGGCATCGGCTCCCGGCCGCCGAGATCGTCCAGCGATTCGCCGTCGACGCCGATCCGTCGCCCGGCGGCTTCTTCCTGTCCCCAGGCCTCGACCACGCGCTCGGCGAGCCAGCGACACGCCTGCACCAGGAAGGCGCCCGATCCCATGGCCGGATCGCAGATCGCGACGTTCAGCAGATCGGAGGACGCCTTGAGGCGCCATTCTTCGCGGGGACGCCCTTCGGCCGGCCCGACGTAGGCCACCGGCTGCAGCGTCGTCTCGACGATGGTCTCGGTGAGCGATTTCGGCGTGTAGTGAGTGCCGGTCTCGCGCCGCTCGGCGCCGAGGGTGACCGCGAAGGATCCATCCCTGTAGACGAGCGGGTCGCCCCAGTTGTCGGTGCGCAGCAGGTTCGCGAACCGGCGTACCCGCGCCGCGAGATCGGCGTCGCCGCCGCAGGCCTGGAGGAGCTTGCCGGACAGGACGTCGTCCGGTTCGCGAGCGAGCGCGTTGCGCAGCGCGGCTTCCGAGCGCCCCGTGACTTCCAGCAGGAGCGCGAGCAGCGCGCCGTCACCGTCCAAGGCGGCGGACTCGATCGCGGCCAGCGCCACGTTGGAATTCTTGGCTCGCTGGGAACCTTCCAGCCCGAGCGTGACGCGCGGAACACGACCCACGGTGTATTCGAGCAGGCCCTCGTAGACGTGGCCGATCTGTTCCACGTCCAGGGCCTTGTACGAGAGCAGCAGTGCACCGCCGCGCTGTTCGAGCACCTGCAACGCCTCGAGCAGCATCAGCACCGTGCGGTTGTCGATGGGCAGTGGCGAAGCGGACGTGTCGCGCCAGTTCGTCCCCTTGAGTCGCCCCTCCAGGAACGGGAAGCGGTCCGGATCGAACAGCGAACCGCCGAGCGCTGGCAGACGCAAGCTCTCGTGCTCGACACCCCCATAGACCGCACGGAAGACGGCGAGCAGCCGCGACCAGGCGTCGTGGCGACGTTCCAACACTTCGGGGCCGTTGCGTCCCGCCTCGTCGGCCAGCTGCGCGCGCAACGGCGAGACAGCATAGTGTCGGTCGTAGACAGGGTCGCCCAGCAAGAGCAAGCCGCGCTCCTCGGCGCACAGCACAAAGACCAGCCTCATCATCACCGTGAGGCCCGCCTCGTACAGCTCGCGCGGTGCCACGTCGCGAAGCAGCTCGCGATTGCGGTCTTCGTCGGCACGGTCGAGGGCCTGGACGAGCACCTCCACGGCGCGGCGCACCTGCTGCCCCAGGGTGTCGGTCACTTCCTCCTGGTGTTCGAGCGACTTTTCCAGCAGGGCTTCGAGGGCTTCGTCCGCCGGCCCGAAACAGCGGCGCACGCCCAGGAGCGATCGGAACGCCTGGAGCGTCACCGGCTCCTGGAACCAGAGACGTGCATACCACGATGTATGGCCCGACGTCGCACCGACGGGCGCGTTCACCAACGCCCACCGCTCACCGTCGGTCACGCGCCCGAGGCGAACGCCTGAGGCCCGGCAGAGCAGCGTCACGCGTTCAATGGGGGACGCGGGCCAGCCGTCGCCGACGAGAGGCGATTCGAGGCCTGTACCGGGTGGGTAGATCGCGACGAGCAGGCGCGCCTTGCCGTTCGTCACGACGGCCCAATCCGGCGCGATCGTGACCCCGTGCTCCGGGGAGGCGTAGGACAAGGACACATCGAGCTCGTCGCGCCCTATCAGCACTTCCGCGTCATATTCGAGCAGTTCTTCCAGGACGAGTCGCACCCATTCGCGGTGCAGCGCGCCGAGGTCGGGATCCGCTTCGTCCACCGCTTCGCGCCACTCGTCGTAGGCGCTGCGCAGGCGGCGACGCTCGGTCGTTTCGATCGCTTCGATCCCTTGCGGGAATACCGCGTCGAGGACCGGCAGAGTGAGGAAAGGGCCGGAACTCTCGACGAGGGAGAGCCATTCGGTGTGTCGGGAGACGACGCTCATGCCGTTCCCCCACCAAGAATCGAAGACTGCGGCACCAGAAACACGACCGCGACCGGAAAAGTGCGATCGACGAGGCCGGCGTAACGAGCCTCGATGGCGGCGACTTCACGTTCGCGTTCTTCGGGTATGCGGGCGAGTCGCGTCCGCAACGCGTCGACGTCGCGCCGCAGCTGATCGCGTTGTTCCGCCGGCCAGAGCTCCAATTGAGCCGGCATGGGCGCTTCGAGCTCGCGGCGAATGGCGGCTTCCAGATCGACCAGTACGCCGGCGAGGTCGGCGACCTCGCCCGCCTTGCGTCGCTCCAGGGTGTTTTCCAGGTATTTCAGACGGTCCCGAGAGCGCGCTTCGACGGCCAGCCGTATCGACTCCTCGTGACGCTGGAAGCGATCGGCGAGTGCCTCAAACAGTCCGGATGGCGGCTCACTCGGCACGGAACCGTCCACTAGCCTCTCCAGGCGGCCGACTTGGGTGATTCGCCGGAAAGCGCCGTGTTCGAGTTCGCCACCCGCGAGCGTCAGCTCCTCGTGCAGGCGATGGTGATTTCCGCCAGTGATGACGAGGCGCGACCAGACGGCGACCACCGGACCACGCAAATCGGGATCGGAGACGGTGCGAACGGTCACCCTGTGCAGTTTCTTGAGGTCTTCCAGCGCCCAGATTTCGGCCCTCAGCAGGCGCAGGCACATCTGCACCAGGCGATGATTGAGGTGAGCGAGCACGACGTCGTCGCGCCCCTTGGCGATATCGTGGTCGAAGGTGATCGGCCGGCGCACGCCGGTGTGAGGATGCTCCAAGCCGGTCGTGGCGCGGCCCCAGGAACCCGGCAGCCACGGCACTTCGAACACGCTGTCGTCGGGCGCTCCGGGCAGGGAGACGGGCTTCAACGGTGACAACTCCGCCAACTCCAGCGCGATCCGCACCGCCCGGGCGATACGCTCCGGCGACAGGTGGAAGTCGTTCCGCGCTTCCAGCAGACGCTCGTGCAGCTTGGCGACCCGTTCCTTCAGCTTGCGTTCCGCCCCCACGAAGCGGCGTGCACGCTCGGCCTTTTCCTCCGCAGCGCGGGTATCGAGGCGCTCGCGACGTCCAAGCATCGCCTCCTCGATCTGCTGTGCGATCACGGGACCGACGCTTCCGAGGTCCTCGCGAATGGTGTTCACCTTCAGCACCGCGCGCATGAGGTACTCGTGGTCACCGTCCAGTTCGCCCACCGCCCGGTTTCCGGCGGCCACAGCCGAGAATC
>CAZVOE010000150.1:0-8054 GCA_964628935.1 uncultured Acidobacteriota bacterium | reverse complement strand
CGAAAAGCGGACATTTCTACTTGCTATCGACACATCGCGGTCAGCCCGTCGGCCACAGACGGAACGCGTCCGCGATGTGAACGATCCGCCATCCCCCGGAAAGGTCCGGTTCCACCTCGACGACGTCGAAGCGACACGGCCGATCGAACGCGTTTCGCTCCGCGAGGAACGCCTCGGCGGCGCGCGCGAGGCGCCGCCGCTTCTCGGGGCTGACCGACTCCGCGGGGCGGCCGAACCGGCTGTCGTGCCGGGTCTTGACCTCGACGAAAACCAAGAGCTCGCCGCTCTCCATGACCAGGTCGACCTCGCCGCGCCGGATCCGGAACCGCCGCGCGAGACACCCCATCCCCTTCGCCCGGAGGAACCCTTCCGCGGCGTCTTCGCCGAACCGGCCCAGGTCGGCGGCGGTCACGGACGGGGGGCCGGGCGTCTCGGGGCGCGGCCTTGGCCCCGGAACTCCCGCACCCTACGCTCCATGTCCTGCCGGAACCGAGTGAGGAAAAAGCGGAGCTCCGCCCGCTGCCGGACCGTGAGCGAAGCGTCGATCTTCCGGAGCCGCTCCCGCTGCTCCTTCTCGTGGGCGAGGGCGAGATCGTCGAACCGCGCGAGCAGTTCTTCGATCTCGGCGTCCCCCGCCCCGTCGCGGAGCGCGTTCCGGAGCAGGACGCCGATCTCCCGGCGTTCCCTCTGATTCCGGACGCGGGAGGCTTCGAGCGCGTCAAACTCGGGCTCGAGCGCCCGCATCTGTTCGTCGGTCAGGGCGAGTTCGGCGCGGAGCCGAGTCGAAAAGTAGCGCTGCATTTCCCGACGCAGTTCGCCGGACCGTTCCTCCTCCCGAGCCTCGTCGCCGACGGACTCCGCTCGGATCGGAAGAACGGCGGGACCGCCCGCCCCGAGCAGCAGGCAGAAGCACCACACAGCAGGTCGGATCATGCGGAACCCTCCTTGCGAAGGCGGACCTCTTCCTCTCGAAGCCACTCGATCATCCTCGCGCGCTCCGTCGCGTCGAGCCCCTCCGTGTCCGGAAAGGGAGACCATCGACCGGACGGGACCCCCTCGTCTCCCCCGTTCGGGACGATGGGGAGCGCAAATTCCCCCGGGTCCGTCGGCTCGACGTCGTAGCCGTTTCCGCGAGGCGGTTGGGAGCGCAGGAAGAGGCTCCCGCCCCAGATCGAGACGACCGCCGCGGCGGTGGCCAGGCTCCACAGGCCGCGGCGGACGAAGCGCTCCCTCTGCCGCTTCCGCGAGACCTCCGCCTCGATCCGCGACCAGGTCTCCGCAGACGGCGCGGGAACCGGATCGCGCGCCTCCGCGGGAAGCGACACGAGGAGGACGAGGTCCGCCGAAGGGCGGCAGGCTTCGCATCGGCCGGTGTGTTCGCGGAGCGCGGCGAGCGTCGCCGGATCGGCCGCGTCCCCGTTCTCCAGCGCGCCGGCCAGCAGAGCCCGGAAACCGTCGCAGTCGATCGGGGTCATCGGCGTCCTTCCTCGAGACGCCGCCGAAGGTTGGCGGTCGCCTGGTGGACATGCGCCTTCGCGGCGCCCACGGTCACCCCGAGGATCGAGGCGACTTCCTCGTAGGTCAGGTCGGAATAGACTTTCAGCACGATCGCTTCCCGTTGGCGCGGAGGAAGTTCGCGAATCGCCGCTCGCACTCGCTTGCGCGCCTCCTCGAGGGCGGCGTCGGCGTCGGCCCCGTCCCCTTCGGAAGACCGCTCGGGCACGGACTCGGAGCCGACTTCCCGCGGAGTCCGGGCGGCCATCGTACGAACGACGTTGAGCGCGATCCGGAGGATCCACGTTCGAAACGACGCGTCCCCGCGGAAACGGGGAGCCGCCTTCCACGCCCGGAACAGCGTCTCCTGGGTCGCATCCTCCGCACGATCGTCCCTTCCGAGCATTCTCCGCGCCAGGGCGTGAACGCCGTTGCGGTGGATCCGGAGGAGCTCCTCGAAGGCGAGGGCGTCCCCCTCGCGCCATCGCGCGAGGAGGCCTGCGTCGTGGCCTTTCGCGTCGTCTTCCGTCTCCACGGTCCTCGCCGTGATGGACCCGGGCAAGGGTCGAAGGGTTTACCCGCCGGATCGAGGAACCACGCGCCGCCTCCAGCGGACCCCGTGAGGGGTGTCCTCGAGGACGATCCCCCGGGCGGCCAAGAGATCCCGGATCCGGTCGGATTCGGCGAAATCGCGCCGCTTTCTCGCCTCGGTCCGCGCGGCGATCCACCGCTCGATCTCCGCGTCGAGCGGATCGGCGTTCGGCTCGAGAACGGCGAGCACCCGGTCGAACTCCCCGAACGCGGCGGAGGCGAGGTCGCGCGTATCGGAGGGAAGTTCCCCTCGGTCCATGGCGGCGTGGCACTCGCGGACGAGTCGGAACATCGCGCCGACCCCCCCGGTGACGTCGAGGTCGTCCTCGAGCCTCGCGCGAAACTCGCTCGTTTCCGTCCGGATGCGCGCCTCGAGGTCCGGATTGCGCCCGGGCGCGGACGGCTCGCGCCGGAGCCGGTCGGCGAACCCCTCGAGGCGGGACAGCTCCGCCCCGGCCTGCTCGAGCCCCGCAAGCGTGAAGTTGAGCGGGCTCCGATAGTGGGTCGTGAGGAGGAGCCACCGGATCGCGCGGGGATCATATCCCTTCTCCAGAAGGTCCCGGAGCGTGTGGAAGTTCCCCTTCGATTTCGACATCTTCTCCCCGTTCACCATCAGGTGGGCGGCGTGCATCCAGTACTTCACGAAGGGATGCCCCGTGGCGCACTCGCTCTGCGCGATCTCGTTCTCGTGGTGCGGGAAGATGTTGTCCACCCCTCCCGTGTGGAGATCGAACCCCTCGCCGAGGTACTTCATGCTCATGGCGGAACACTCGAGGTGCCACCCAGGGCGACCCGGTCCCCACGGGCTGTCCCAAGCCGGCTCGCCGGGACGGTGCCCCTTCCACAGAACGAAGTCCCGTGCGTCGTTTTTCTCGTACTCATCGCTGTCGATCCGGGCTCCGACCTTGATCTCCCGGCCGTCGAGGTGGGAAAGCCGCCCGTACCCGGGGAACGATCCGATCCGGAAGTAGAGCGATCCCTGGCTCGTGTAGGTGTGTCCTCGCTCCTCGAGAGCCCTCGCGAGCGCGATCATCTCCGGAATGTGCTCGGTCGCCCGCGGGTAGTGCTCGGCCCGCTCGATGCGGAGCGTGTCTAGATCTTCGAAGAAGGCGCGGATGTACGGCTCGGTCGCTTCCGCGAAGCCGATCCCCTCTTCCATCATCCGGCGGATGATCTTGTCCTCGATATCCGTGATGTTCATGACCTGGACGACCCGGTAGCCCGCCGTCTTGAGGGTGCGCCTGAGGAGGTCCTCCCACACGTACGTCCGGAAGTTCCCGAGGTGGGCGAAGTCGTACACCGTCGGACCGCAGGTGTACATCCGGACCACCCCCGTCTCGAGGGGCTCGAATTCGCGGAGCTGGCGGGTGAGGGTATCGAAGACGCGCACGGGAGGTCTCCTGGGGATCAGTCGGTGACGAAAAACGTCGCCTCGGTGCCGTTGCGAATTCGGCTGAGCATGTCTTCAACGGTCACTTCGACCCGGTATTCGCCGACCGGCCAGTCGCCGATCGGAAGGGCGAGACCGAGGGAGGCGCCGTACGCCCCCCGAACGTGGAGCGTCTTCCCGTGCTTCTTGAATCGCCGCCCGTTGTGACGGAAGAACTCGAACGACAGGTTCACGTCGTAACGGTGGGTTCGGGCGTGCACGGAGGCGTCGTAGACCTGCAGGTAGAACCGGAGCGGCTCCCCGCGACCGAAGGTCGCCGAGGGCCGGGGTACGACCTCCTCCGATCCGACGGCGAAGAGGCTTCCCTCGGCGGGAGCGGGCCCGAACCGCTCGGCGGGGACGAGCGAGCTCGTCGACAGCCGCCCGGTTCCAAGCTCCGGCGCCTGGATCGTGGCGGTCCGGAGGAGGAGCGTGTTGCTGGTCGCGTCGGTGACCGCGTAGCGAATCCGCTGGGAGGTTCCGGGCTCCAGGTAGACCCGGCCGACGAAGATCTCCCGCCCCGAGGCTTCGGACCCGGGAAACCGGGAGAGCACCACGGCGCGCTGCGCCCCGCCGATGGCGACCTCGGCGGGGGCGGAGACGTATGCAACGGCGCGATACGGAGGTCGGTCGGTCTCTCGCGGAGCCCTCGGACTCGTGACGACCTCGAGCGTGAGCAGGGCGACGACCGATCCGTCCGCCGCCTGGAAGTAGAAGACCTCCTCCTTGAGACGTCCCGCCACCCTTTCCGCACGGGCCGGACCGCTCGCCGGCTCGGGTCGCTGCGCCGCAGGGCGGTTCGCCAGCCCGATGTCGGCCCGTCCCGACGCTTCTTCCGCGAGGATCCCGATCAGGTATCCGTTGATGATCCCGGCGGTCCGGATCCGGCCGAGCCCCGGGTTGGTGTCGCGGATTCTCTCGACGAGCGCCCTCCGGACGGACGGGTCGAACGGATCGGGGCGGTTCCCGCCTGCCGGATCTAGGCGAAAAATCCCGTCCTTTCCCCGATAAAAGACGATCCGGAGCGGATCCCCGGACGACCGAGTCATGTAGGTCCAGAGCTCCCTGCCGATGCTCTCCGGATCTCCGGGAAGACGTTCGATCGTATCGGGCTCGCCGAGGGTGAGGTATACGCGGCCCCGATCGGTCCGCCAGCCCGGTTCGCCACCCTCGGCGAAACGCGACACGACCTCGGCGTACCGGGCGACGAACCGCTCCCGAAACTCGTTCTCCGGCGTTGCCGGGTCCGGATCGAGGCGGTACCAGAAACGCTCGACGAACGCCGCCCGACTCTCGTCGGTCTCCAGGCGGCCGTAACGCTCGTACTCGGAGAGCGAAAGGAGATAGCGGACCGGACCGTCCCGCCACGCGCGATCGGGCGGGGGCTCCTCCCCCGTTCCGGCCACGGAAACCCCGCACAGGGACGCGCAGAGGAGGGTCGCACCCACGCGCACCGGCTGCCCTCCGCCGCCGGACAGGATTCCTCAGAACGCGAGCCGCATGCTCAATTCGTACCGGCGCCCGAAGCGGCGATAGGCATCGTTGACGCCGTTCACCTGCCGGCCCGACTGAACGTTCTGCGCCTGGTTGTAGATGATGTAGGTCCCGTCGTTGAACAGGTTCTCCACGAGGCCGGAGAGCTGCATCTGCATGCCCTTGGGGAGGGCGAACTCCTTCGTCGCCTTGAGATCGACGTTCCAGTAGTCGTTGTTGCGTTGATCGTTTCGCTGACCGGTCTCGTACCGTAGCCGGAGGAGCGGCGAGGGGTAGCCTCCCTGATCCACGATCGCGGGAGCGTACGTCACCGCCGAAAACTCCTGCCTCAAGATCGACCACGGGAGGCCAGACTGCCAGCTGACCGTCGCGCCGAGGCGGACGCCTCCGCGGAAGATGCGGGTTCCGTTGATCTTCAGTTGATGGGTGCGGTCGTACGAAAGGTAACCCCTCTCGTCGGCGAGGGTCGATGCGTCGTCCCCCAGGAAGAGGTTGTAATCCTCCGCATCCCCCGTCGCCCGCGACCACGTGTACGAGGCCTCCATCTGCCAGTCCTTGTACTGCCTTCGCACCATCTCCAGAACGACCGCTTCGTAGTCCGCCGTGTTGAAGTTGCCCACGAGGAAGATACTGCCCCACGTGGGGCTGCGCCGGTAAAGGTCCGTGATCCCGTCCGGGCCGGGAATGAACGTCGTGATGTCGGGCTGGTTCGGGAAGGGGTTGTCCTGCGTCACGGCGACGAGGCCGCCGGAGCAGTCGTCCAGCCGGCCATCGCCGTCACCGGGATCGAGGTCGGGGTAAAGGACCCCGGTGTAATCGTCCTGAAGCCAGGTGGACGGGTCGTTCGGATCGCTGGCCCCGGGGCTCGGCAGGACCGTCGAACCGGGGTTCGTGAGCAGCGGCCGCACACAGCGCCCGAAATCGTCGGGAACTCCGTTCAGGTCGATGTCTTGGAGTTGGTCCTTGAACTTGCTCCGGATGTACGACAGCTTGAGAGACGTCTCGGTGAAGATCTCGCGTTCGAAGCTGAACGTGAGTTCGTCCTTGTAGGGCGTCTTGAGGCCGCGGTCGACGAACGAGAAGGAAAGAACCGGATAAAGACCTCGCAGCGCCGTTTCGGGGATGTCCCCCCCGGATTCCTCCGGCACCTGGAGCTGTACGTTGACCTGAGGCTGCTCGCTCTCGATGAGCGGGACTTGGAGGAAGATCTTGTCGTAGTACCGGCCGAGGGTCAGTGCGAACTTCTGTTTCCCGTTGTTCCAGGGGTCCCACGACCCGGAAAGTCGCGGCGCGAAGTTCGTATTGCGGATTCGGAGGTCGGACCTCCTGCGGACCCCCTCGGCTTGCTGCGCCGCGTCGTAGGTCGCGGCCAGGGTGACGGACTTCCCGTCGGCGCTCCCCTCCGGACTCCCGTAGAGCGCCTGGTTGAGGCTATCCTCCAGATCTTGGAGCCTCTCGAACACCGTGAACGCCGCATAGCGGTCTTCGGGAAGGGGGGTGACCCCGGGAATCAGGCTCGCTTCCCAAGCTTCGTACTCCGCTGCGGGATCGAAGAACCGGTACCCGGGGGCGTCGATCTCCTCTCGATCGATCCGGACCCCGAGCGTGACGGAGACGTTGCTCCGGGGCTTGAACGTGTCCGTGGCGTAGACGCTCCAGGTGGTTCCGCTGGCCCGGCCCTCGCTCGTGGGCTCGAACGGAATCGCGAAGTTCAGGAGAAGGACGGGACTGGGAGGCTCTTCCCCCTCGTCACCCGACGGGAAGTAGCGCTGACGGAACACCTGAGACGACTCGACGGCGCGGCGGAAATAGCGCTCGCCTTCCACGATGAACCCGGTTTTCACCTCGTGCTGCATGCGGAGGAAGTTCCCGATGAAGAAGGTCGCATCGCTCTTCACCGTGAGGCGCTGGCGGCTGTCTTCCCAACTCACCGGGAACGGACCGGACTGGGAGCCCGTCTGGAGGTCGAAACACCGCGCACCCTGGAGGCCGCTGAAGGGGAGCCCGCAGTTGTTTTTCGCGTCGGGGTAGGACGGTCCGTACTCGAGCTGATAGTCCTGATACGAGGCGAGGCTCTCGACGAAGAGCTTGGGCGAGTACGGGGCCGACCAGGTCAGGGTGTAGGTCGGACCCCCCTGCTCCTGTCGAAACGACGACTCGAGGGGAGTGAAGGTGCTGACACCGAGGTTGGACACCTCGAGGGGATCGGACTGGTACTGAAACGCCAGCTTGTTCCGATCCGACACCTGCCAGGTGATCTGGTCCGAGTTGATCGTCTGCCGGAGCGGCTGCGGGATCACTTCGGTTCCCGTGTTCACCGGCGAGTCGTCCTTCCGGTACTCGTGGTTCAGGCGATACCAGAGTTTGTCTCGGACGATGGGGCCCGAGAGAGCGATCGCCGGTCGGAACGACTCGAACTCACCGAGCCGCGAGGCCGGGATGTTCGTCGCGCCGTTTCCGTCGAGATCGCTCGAACGGTACAGGAAATTGAAGGTTCCCTCGAAGTCGTTGCTTCCCTGCTTCTGGATGATGTTGGCGAACCCCCCCTGGGCACGGCCGTATTCGGCCCCTGCACCCGCCGTGACGACCTCGACCTCCTCGATCGAATCGAAGTTCACGACGTTGAGCCAGCCGCCCGTCAGCGGATCCTGGTTGCTCACCCCTCCGACCGATGCCTTGAAGTCGCGCTCGCGGGCGCCGTGGACGTTCGGGTTTCCGTCCCCGTCGTCGTCCTGGACGCCCGGGGCGAGCGTCAGGACGTTCTGGTAGAAGCGGCCCTGCACCGGGAGGTCGCGGATGAACTCCTCCGAGTAGCGGGTCGTGGACGAGGTTTCCTCGAGCTCCACGACCTGGCGGTCGACGGTCACCTCGACCGTCTCCGTGAGAAGCTCTTCCGGTGTGAGGGCGATCGGAACTTCCGTCGTCTCGCTCGCCTTCACGCGAATGTTCGGAAGCGTCACGCGCGCGTATCCGGGCACGAAGGCCGAAACGCCGTAGGTGCCGTCGGGCCGGAGCACGGGAAAGAGGGCGATCCCCTGGGCGTCGG
>CAZVOE010000149.1:0-8078 GCA_964628935.1 uncultured Acidobacteriota bacterium | reverse complement strand
ACTCGTCCCTTCTGCCGAGAAGGGCGAGCGTCGTTCCTCGGGCCATCGCGTACGTGCCCCGCTCGGGGAGGATCGTGCGGGCCCGGTCGAGGTGCTCGAGGGCGCCCGCCGGATCCCCGTGGTCGCGCAGGAGCACCGCCAGCTCGAGGCGGCTGTCGGCGTGATCGGGCGCCCGTTCCACGACGCGCGCGAGCGCCTCGATCGCTTCCGCGTCGCGGCCGGTGCGCGCGAGGCACGAAGCGAGCCGTCGCAGTGCGTACGGGGCCCAGGGACCGTCCGGCGCGCGGGCGAGCGACGCGCGGAAGTGCGCCTCGGCTTGCGCAAAATCGCCGGAGAGCCAGCGCGCATCCCCTTCGTGAAGATCGGCTTCGGCGAACACGGGATCGATCGCGGCCGCCTCGCCGCGCGCGGCCGTCCCCGCGTCCGTTCGACCCGTTCCCTCGAGGACATGGGCGAGGAGATAGCGAGCCGGCGCGTCGCCGGGGACCTCCCGGAGAATCTCCTCGAGGAGGGAGCGAGCCTCGTCGAAGCGTCCTTCCGCGGCCGCCCGCTGCGCGCGCAGCCGCGTTTCGTCGAGGGGATCGGGGATGTCTTCCCGAAGCGCTCGGACGAACGAGGGGCCGACCCAGCGCGAGGCGGGGGGGAGGAATCCGCCGATCGTGGAGTACGAGACCGTGACGAGATCGGTGCGGACGCGCGCGGCGCGGAGCTTCGCGGCGAGCTCCGCGGGCGCGATCCAGGGAACCGGGACGACCTCCTGGGTCGAAGCGGAGCGGGTCGTGAGGAAATCGAGGTCGACGTCGAGGAGAACGGGCTCTCCGAAGGCCTCGAGTCCAGCCAGTTCGACGATCCGGAGGGGGACCCCGGCGGCCGTTCCGGATAGCGCGCGGCCGTCCCATCGGAAACCCGTCGCCTCCTCGATCGAGACGCCGTGCATCTTCTCCGCGACCATCTGGCGGACGAGGTCCCTCCGCGCCGCATCGTCCGCGAGCGTCCCGTCGGGCACCACCCAGACGACCTCCCGGACGACGCCGAGACGGTGCGCCGGGTAGAGGAAGTTCCAGATCCCGATGCTCCGGTAGGTCTCCCCGTCGAGCGCGTACGGGTGAGCCTCGAGCTCAACGAGTCGCTCCGCCGGGGTCGACGCGAAGCGCTCGATCGCGGCGTCCGGAAGCCAGTCGAGATCGGAATGTCCATCGACGTGGACGACGACGCGGTCCTTCACGCCAGCGATGCGCCACACCGTCAGCGCGTGTGCGTGGTTCTCGAAGAGGTACACGTCGGGAGGCGCATCTCGCGAAGGTCCTGATCCGCACGCGAGGACGCTCGCGACGAAGAAGGCCACGAGCACCCTCACCGCCCGCCCTCCGCTCCGAAGGGGTCGGCGAGACCTCGAAGCGACGGGGCCCGCTCGAACCCTTTCGCGGCGACGAAGACGCGGAAAGCGCGCCCCATCGCATGCGGGTGGATCAGTTGCTTGGCCTGCAGACGCCGCTCGACGCGAGCGGGGTCCCCCCATTCCGGACCGTCGGCCCCCTCGAACGCCTCGAGGATCCCGTTCGCGAGGAGGAAGCGGTCCTGCGTCGTGAGACCGAGCGGCAAGAGCCCCGTTTCGCGGGCGCGAGTTTCGAGCGCGGTGAAGTTGACGTGGGCGGTCAGGTCCTGCTCGCCGGGGCGATCGAAAAGATCCTCGTGGGCGCGGTGGCGCCGGTAGGCGAGGACCGTCCCGCGTCGGTGGCGCGGCCCGTAGAGCTCCCACGCAGGGTGCCCGTAGTCGACGACGAGCACGAACCCTCGCGCGATTGACCGCGCGAGGGCGTCGAACGCGGGCTCGAGGGCCGGGACCGCCTCGGCCTCGCTCCCCTCCTCGCGCGCCGCGCCGTTGCGGTCGACCCAGGCCCGCGCTTCCTCTCCCGCCGGCCCTTCCGTCTCGACGAGTCGACCCTCGCCGTCGACGCCGACGAAGACCTCGACGAGCGCGCCCTCTCTCCGCCGCACCCGGTGGACGGGAAGGGCGTCGAACCACTCGACCGCGAGCGCGCATCCGGCTACGGCGGACGGCGGAGGCGGATCGGCGCGGACCTCCGCCTCGGGGACTCGCGCGCGGCAAGCGGCGCGCATCCCGGGGCTCGAGTCGACGAGCACGATCGAAAGCCTCCGCGCGAGGTCCGAGCCCGAACGAACGAGGGCGTCGCGGACATCGGCGGCCAGCAGGCCCCGGCCGGCCCCGAACTCGACGTAGCGGAACGGTTCGGGCCCTTCGAGGAGGCGGTCCATTTCCTCGAGCTGCCGGGCGACGCATTCCCCGAAGAGGGTGCCGACGTCGCTCGCCGTGACGAAGTCGCCGCGCCGGCCCAGACGCTCGGGACCGGCGGCGTAGTAACCGTCCTCGGGGTCGTGGAGAGCGAGCTCCATGAAGCGGGAAAACGGGATCGGGCCCCGTGCGCGGATCTCCGCGACGATCCGTTCCGCAAGCGCCGGCTTGACGTCGGTCAGGCGGCCGCCCCCTCCCGCGCCCTCTGCGCGAGGTCGGCGGCGCTCGGCTGGCCGGCGACGATTTTCCGCTGGATCTCGAGGACCGCCTCGATCAGCGCCTCGGGGCGGGGCGGGCAGCCGCTGATGTAGACGTCGACGGGGAGGAGCTCGTCGACCCCTTGCACGACCGCATACGAGCGGTACATCCCTCCCGACGAGGCGCAGGCGCCCATCGCGATGACCCACTTCGGGTCGGGCATCTGGTCGTAGATCTTCTTGACCGCGACCCCCATCTTCTTCGTCACCGTTCCGGAGACGACCATCAGGTCGGCCTGCCGCGGGGAAAAGCGGAGCGCCTCGGCTCCGAATCGCGCGAGGTCGTACCGCGGCCCGACCGTCGCCATCAGCTCGATCGCGCAACACGCGAGCCCCATCGGCATCGGCCAGAGGGAATTCTTGCGTCCCCAGTTGACGAAGTCCTCGATCCGGGTCGTGTAGGCCGACTCCCGGACGTCCTCGGGCATTTCGGGCCGTCGGTGAAGGATGAGGAGCGATTCGTCTTTGGCCATGTCGTTCCTCCGGGTCGAAATCTTAGCAGGCCCCGCCGCCTTGACGCCCCCTGGGGGGCTCCGCTAGAGTTCTCCGCCTAACTTTTTCTACTTCCACAACTTGCGTCGCGAGCGGAGGCATCGCGTGGCCGCATCCACGAACTCGTTCGACCTCGTCGTGATCGGAAGCGGGCCGGGGGGATACGTCGCCGCCGTCCGGGCCGCCCAGCTCGGCCTCGCGACCGCCGTGGTGGAAATGGCTCCCAAGCCCGGGGGGATCTGCACCCACTGGGGCTGCATCCCCACCAAGGCACTTCTCCACGCGGCCGAGGTTCTCGAGGAAACCCGACACGCCCCGAAGTTCGGCGTGAAGGTCGCCGCCGGGCAACTCGACGTCGAGGCGCTCCACGCCTACAAGGACAAGGTCGTCCAGTCGAGCGCGCGGGGGATCGAGTACCTGTTCAAGAAGAACGGCGTGACGCTCGTGCCCGGCCGCGGCCGCCTCGCGGGGCCCGGGAAGGTCGAGGTCACGCCGCCCGAGGGATCGAAGACGCTTCTCTCCGCGAAGCACGTGATCCTCGCCACCGGATCGACGATCCGCGATCTTCCCGGCGTCGCGTTCGACGGGAGGCGCGTATGGAACTCCGACCATGCCCTCACCCGGAAGGAGATCCCGAAGTCGATGATCGTGCTCGGCGCCGGCGCCGTGGGGGTCGAGTTCGCGTCGATTTACGCGTCCTTCGGGACGAAGGTCACCGTGGTGGAGCTTCTCCCCCGCCTGATTCCGATCGAGGACGCGGCGCTCGGGGCCGAGCTCGAGAAGGCCTTCCGCAGGCGCGGCATTCCGGCGCACACCGGGTCGAAGGTCCAGTCGGTCGTCACGACCGACTCGAGCGTGAAGGTGTCGGCGACGAAGGACGGGAAGCCGTTCGACCTCGAGGCGGAGGTGCTCCTGGTCGCCATCGGACGGAGGCCGCTCACCGACGACCTCGGTCTCGAGGGAACGAAGGTGAAGCTCGACCGCGGGTACGTCGAGGTCGACGCGATGATGCGGACCGGGGAACCGGGAGTCTACGCGATCGGCGACATCCTGAAAACGCAGGCGCTCGCCCACGTCGCCTCCCACGAGGGGATCGTCGCGGTGGAGCACGCCGCCGGGCGAAACCCCCTTCCGATCGACTACGACAAGATCCCCTCCTGCACCTACTGCACCCCCGAGGTCGCGTCGATCGGTCTTTCCGAGGAGAAGGCGAAGGAGCGGGGTTATGACGTCGCGGTCGGCACCTTCCCGTTCTCCGCGATCGGCAAGGCGCGGATCCTCGACGACACGGGCGGGTTCGTGAAGATCGTCTCCGAGAAGAAGTACGACGAGGTCCTCGGAGTCCACATCATCGGGCCCAAGGCGACCGAGCTGATCTCGGAGGCGACCGCGGCCCTGAACCTGGAAGCGACGGCCGAGTCGCTCATCCACGCTGTCCACGCCCATCCGACCCTCTCGGAGGCGATGGGCGAGGCGGCGCTGGCGGTGCACGGCCGACCGATCCACATCTGAACCGGGAGCGAAGACGATGAAGGTCGACGTGGTGATGCCGCAGATGGGCGAGTCGATCGCCGAAGGGACGATCACGCGCTGGATCAAGAAGGTCGGAGACACGGTCGAGCGCGACGAGCCGATCTTCGAGATCTCGACCGACAAGGTGGACGCCGAGATCCCCTCGCCGGCCGCCGGAACCCTCGTCGAGATCCGGAGCAAAGAAGGCGAGACCGTACCGGTCAACCAGGTCGTCGCGGTCCTCGACACGGAAGGGGGGGCCACGGTCGCGGCGGCACCGGCTCCCTCCGTTCCCGAGACGAAGGAGCCGCCGGCGGCCGCCCCGGCCGCACCGGCGGCGAAGGCAGCCCCCGCGACGCAACCCGCCGAGGGAGGTGCGTTCGTCTCTCCCGTCGTCCGGAAGATCGCGGCCGAGCATGGGATCGACCCGACGCTCGTCCCGGGAACCGGTGCGGGAGGGCGGGTCACCAAGAAGGACATTCTCGCGTTCGTCGCCAAGGGGGCGTCGGCAACCGCCCGTCCCGCCGCCGCTCCCGCCGCGCCCCCCCCGCCCCCGGGAGGTCCCACGTTCGCGGGGGGTGCGCGGGTCGAGCGCGTCGCGATGACCACGATGCGGAAGAAGATCGCGGAGCACATGGTGGAATCGCGCCGCATCTCCGCCCACGTCGCCTCGATCTTCGAGGTCGACATGACCCGCATCGTGAAACTGCGGGAGAAGTACCGGGCGCTCTACGAGGAGCGCCACGGCGCGAAGCTGACCTTCACCCCGTTCTTCGTGAAGGCGGTCTGTCCCGCGCTCCGCGCGTGGCCCATCGTGAATTCTTCGGTCGAGGGGGACGAGATCGTTTACCGAAAGGACCTCAACATCGGGGTGGCGGTCGCCCTCGACTGGGGACTGATCGTCCCCGTCATCCGGAACGCCGACGACCTTTCGATGGCGGGCCTCTGCAAGAAGGTGCAGGACCTCGCCGACCGGGCGCGCACGAAGAAGCTCAACCCGGACGAGGTCCAGGGGGGCACCTTCACGATCACGAACCCGGGGCCTTTCGGAAACCTCTTCGGCCTCCCGATCATCAACCAGCCGCAGGTCGCGATCCTCGGGACCGGCGGGATCGAAAAGCGGCCGGTCGTGGTCCAGGACGCGATCGCGATCCGCTCGATGATGTACCTTTCGATGTCGTACGACCACCGGGTCGTCGACGGAGCGGTCGCCGACCAGTTCCTGGCCCTCGTCAAGCGCTTCCTCGAGGAGTTCGACGAGGCGCTTCTCTGAAGCCGTGGACGCGGTTTGGCTCGGCCGGGTCCCCTACCGCGAGGCGCTCGCCCTCCAAGAACGCCTCGTGGACGCCGTTCGGCGGAAGGCCGAGCCCGATACGCTCCTGCTGCTCGAGCATCCGCCGGTGATCACCCTCGGGCGATCGAGCGCGCCCGAGCACGTCCTCCTCTCCCCCGCCGAACTCGCCGCACGCGGGATCGACCGCGTCGAGACCGGCCGGGGCGGAGACGTGACCTACCACGGACCGGGTCAGCTCGTCGGCTACCCGGTGATCGCACTCGCGGGGGAGCGGAGGGACGCCCGCCGCTACCTGCGGGACCTCGAGGAGATCCTGATCCGCACCGCAGCCGATTTCGGCGTCCACGCCGTGCGGGAGGAAGGACTCACGGGGGCCTGGACCCGCGGCCGGAAGATCGGAGCGATCGGGGTGCGAATCTCCACCGGCTGGATCGCCTCCCACGGCTTCTCCTTGAACGTCCTCGGACCGCTTTCCGGCTTCGACACGATCGTCGCCTGCGGGATCGAGGGGCGACGCGTCACGTCGATTCAGGAGGAGACCGGCCGTATCCACACCGTGCGCGAAGCGGCCGAGCGGGCCGCCGCCCACGCCGCCCGCGTCCTCGGCCTCCCCCTGGCGGAATCGGGAATCCGGCCGGTATCCTCCCCCGCATGACCGCGACGCGCACGGTCCGTCCCCCGTGGCTCAAGATCCGCCTGCAGACCGACCGGCCCTTCTTGGAGATGCGGGCGATGGTCGGGGAGCTCCGCCTCCACACGGTCTGCGAGGAGGCGCGCTGCCCGAACATCTGGGAGTGCTGGAACCAAGGCACTGCCACGTTCATGATCCTCGGGGACACCTGTACCCGCGCCTGCGGCTTCTGCAACGTCACGAGCGGCAGGCCCGCGCCCGGGACGGACCCCGAGGAGCCTCGGCGCGTCGCGGAGGCGGTGGCGCGCCTTCGCCTTCGGCACGCGGTGATCACGAGCGTCGACCGCGACGATCTCCCCGACGGCGGGGCCCTCCACTTCCGCAACGTGATCGAGGCGGTCAAGCAGCGGAACCCGGGCTGCGCCGTCGAGGTGCTCACCCCCGACTTCAAGAACAAGCCGGGCGCGCTCGACGTCGTCCTCGCAGGGAAACCCGAGGTCTTCGCGCACAACGTGGAGACGGTCCCCCGCCTGTACCGCACCGCACGGAAGGGAAGCAGTTACGCGGGCTCGATCGCGCTCCTCCGCGCGGCCGCCGAACGCCGGGACGCGGGACTTGCCGCGATGCGCGTGAAGTCGAGCCTCATGCTCGGCCTCGGCGAGCGGGACGACGAGGTCCTCCACGTCCTGGGCGACTTGCGGACGGCGGGAGTCGACGTGGTGACTCTCGGGCAGTACCTGCAACCGACCAAGGCTCACCTTCCGGTCGCCCGGTTCGTCTCCCCCGAGTCCTTTCGCGCGTTCCGCGACGCGGGAGCCGCGATGGGGTTCGCTCACGTCGAGTCGGGCCCGCTCGTCCGCTCGTCGTACCACGCGGAGCGGCACCGCCCCGACCCCGCCTAAGGAACCGTAGAGGTCTCGGATTTCTCCGGAAGGTAGGGGGGCGAGAGCGTCCGCCCCTCGAGAGCGGCCGCCACGTCCGAGCGAAGCACCTCGGCCTGCCGCTCGTCCGCCCCGACGTACTTCCGGAGCAGTCGGCCCCGCGAATCGACGAGGAAACTGGTGGGAAGCACGTGGACGCCCCCCCAGGCCCGATCGAACTCGAGGCTGCCCCGGACGAGGGGATAGCGGACGGCGAGCGCCTCCGCGAACTCGAGCGCCTCGCCCGGACCCACTTCGTCGAAGAGGACCCCGACGACCCGCAACCCGTCCGGCCCACGACGGTCGGCGAGGTCTTGGAGGATCGGCATCTCCCGCCGGCAGGGCTCGCACCACGTCGCCCAGAAGTTCACGAGAGTCACCTTCGCCCCCTCGTAGGGGTACGACGCGGGGCGACCGTAGAGATCGGGGAGGAAGATCGGGGGAACGGCGTCGCCGGGGGCCAGCGCCATGCCGAAGGTGGGACGCTCCGGCAGCGCGATCGACGACTGGGCGAACGCCGCCCCCGCGGTCACCGGCGCGAGAAGGAGCGGAACGAGGAGGAGTCGGGATCGGTTCATCTGCGGCTCCGCGCTCGGGCCGGCGTGGAGCGGGAAACGGGACTCGAACCCGCGACCCCGACCTTGGCAAGGTCGTGCTC
>CAZVOE010000148.1:7089-8081 GCA_964628935.1 uncultured Acidobacteriota bacterium | reverse complement strand
GGCGCGGCGGCACGTCGTCGCGTCCGCCGTCGAGCACGCGTCGGTGCTCCACGCGCTCGAGGCGGCGGCGGCGCGAGGGTTTTCTACACGGTCGGTTCCGGTGGACGGGCAGGGCCGGATCGACGAAGAACGGTTCGCACGGGCGATCGACGAGGGCACCGCCCTCGCCGTCCTGCAGGCGGCGAACCCGGAGACGGGGGTGCTACAGCCGGTCGACGCGATCGCGCGGATCTGCCGCGGGAGAGGCGTTCCCCTCCTCGTCGATGCGGTGCAGGCGCTGGGAAAGATCCCCGTTCCCGACGAAGGGATGCCGGGCGATCTCGTCGCGGTCTCCGCCCACAAGATCGGCGGAGCGCAGGGGGCGGGGGCTCTGCGGGTGCTCGAAGGGACGCCGATGGAGGCTCTGATCCCGGGAATCCAGGAGCGCAGACGACGCGGCGGGACGGAATCGGTCGCGCTCGTCGCCGCCTTCGGCGCGGCGGCGGAGGCGGCGGGAGCGAGTCTCGCGGCCGAGTCCTCGCGCCTCGCGGCGCTGCGCGCGACGCTCGAGCGGGCGCTCCGTGAGGAGCCGATCCGGGCGACGGTCCACGGCGCGGGAGCCGATCGCCTTCCGAACACCGTTCTCTTCTCGGTTCCGGGAATCGCCGGCGAGACCCTCTCCATCGCCGCAGATCTCGCCGGGTTCGCCGTTTCGACGGGCTCCGCGTGCGCCTCCGGGGCGGTCGAGCCGTCCCACGTCCTTCGCGCGATGGGGCTGTCCGAAGGAGAGGCGAGGGGGGCGGTGAGGGTGTCGCTCGGCTGGACGACGAGCCGGGAGGATGTCGACGCCTTCGTCGCGGCGCTCCCCGGCTGGTGCTCCCGCGCGCGGGGTTGATTCCGCCCACGCCGCGGTCTACGGTGCCGGGGAGTCGGGAGAGATTCGCGTGGATTCGTCGTCCCTCACGGCCGTCGCGATGAGCGGCGGGGTCGACAGCTCGGTCGCCGCGGCAAAG
>CAZVOE010000148.1:0-7079 GCA_964628935.1 uncultured Acidobacteriota bacterium | reverse complement strand
CGCGCGCGGGCCGCCCCCTCGTCGGGTTCTCGATGAAGCTCGTGGACCGGCTCGCGGGTTCGAAGGACCGGTTCGGCCGTTGCTGCTCGCCGGAGGACTTCGGGGATGCGCGCCGCGTCGCCGACCTCCTGGGCTTTCCGCACTACGTGCTCGACCTCGAAGACGACTTCCGCCGCCGCGTGCTCGAGCCGTTCGCCGCCGACTACGCGGGCGGACGGACCCCCTCTCCCTGCATCCGGTGCAACCGCGACCTGAAGTTCGGCGCGCTCCTCGATCGGGCGCGCGCGGTCGGCGCGTCGCGGGTCGTCACGGGGCATTACGCGATCCTCGAGCCGGACGCGACGAGCGGCCGGACGCTCCTCCGCCGAGCGGTCGACTCGGACAAGGACCAGTCGTACTACCTCTTCGATCTCACCGAAGAGCAGCGTCGCGCCGCCCGGTTTCCCTTGGGAAACATGACGAAGGAGGAGGTCCGCGAGACCGCGCGGGCGCTGGGGCTCCCGAACGCGTCGAAGCCCGAGTCGATGGATCTGTGCTTCGTGGCCGAAGGGGAGTCCTACAGGGACGTCCTCGCGCGCGCCGGACTCGCCGCGCGCTCGGGGTCGGGGGAGATCGTGGACGGAGAGGGGAGGGTGCTCGCCCGCCACCCCGGCGTGGAGGGGTTCACGGTCGGTCAGCGCCGCGGCCTGGGCCTGTCGTCCCCGAAGCCGCTCTACGTCGTCGGGATCGACGCGGACGCGCGGCGGGTCGTCGTGGGCACGGAGTCCGAGTTGATGCGGGGGTCGTTCGTCGCCGCTTCGTTCCGCTGGATCCCGTTCGAACGGCCGCAGGGAGCGATCCGGGCGATCGTCAAGATCCGTTCGAATCACTCCGGGGCCTGGGCGACCCTGAGCGACCGCGGAAACGGCACGGTGCGCGTCGACTTCGACGCTCCGCAGCGCGCGGTCGCCCCCGGACAGGCGGCGGTCGCCTACGACGGGGACCTCGTCCTCGGCGGCGGCTGGATCGCGTCGGGGGCGGCCCTTGAAAGCGAGTCGGCGGAGGAGTAGAGTCCGGCGGCGGCGACGAGCGGGAATAGCTCAGTTGGTAGAGCATCAGCTTCCCAAGCTGAGGGTCGCGGGTTCGAATCCCGTTTCCCGCTCCAGGCGAGCCCGTCGTCGCCCTTTCCGGGTTTGTTTCTCCTGTCGTCCTTTTCCGATCGACGAATGCGCGTGGTAGGGCCGTCCACTACCGCGTACCTTTCGAAGCGCGAGCGCTCGGGGCTCGCGCTTGCGTCGCGCGCGCGACCGAGCGGGAGGTCCGTTCGTTGACGAGGGTCATGCTTGTGGGCGCGAGTTTCGACGACCTCGAGCCGGAGGGAACGCCCCTCGCGCGCGGCGAGGTGGAGATCGTCCGCGTCGACCCGAGCGGCGGATCGGCCCTCGAATCCGTTTCTCCGGGCGCGCGGCTCGTCCTGATCGACGTGCGGTCGACCGGGGACAAGACGGCGGAGGTTCTCTCGGCGGTCCGATCGGCGAGCGGTTCCGGGAAGACCGCCGCACTCCTCCTCGTTCCCGCGCTCGAGCGGGACCGATGGGAGTCCCTCGGGGCCGACGGGATCGTGAATCGTCCGCTGACCGCCGCGCGCCTCCTCGACGCGCTCCGGCGTCACGCTCCGTTCGACGAACGAGCCTCGGAGCGGAGCGAGCAGGTCGTGAAGATCGAACTCCGCTCCGCCCGCGAGGAGTGGACGGGGTTCACGCGCGACCTCGGCGCGGCCGGCGTGTTCGTCCAAGGCCACCCGCCGTTCGCCGTCGAGGAGGAGGTCGCCGTTCGCCTCGGCCTCCCCGGAGAGCACGGCATCGATCCCATCGAGGGGCGTGGACGGGTGGTGCGGCTCGAGCGGGGAGCGGCGGGCGAGGTCGACGGTGCCGCGATCGCGTTCCTCGACTGGGCGGCGTCCGATCGCGGGCGGCTCGGTCGTTGGTTGCGCGACCGCGGACGGGGGACGGCGTGATCCGCGCACGACGCGTCCTGGTCGTCGACGACCAGCCGGAGATCCGCGAGGTGACGGAGACGATCCTCGCCGGCGCGGGGTACGAGGTCGGCACCGCAGAGGACGGGGAGGAGGCCCTCGGTCGCGTTCGACGGGAGCGGTTCGACCTCGTCCTCCTCGACGTGAACATGCCGGGAATGGACGGGTGGGAAACGCTTCGGCTTCTTCGGGCGGACCCCGCGCTCGGCTCTCTGCCGGTCGCGATGTTCACGGTCAAGACGGAGGTGCGCGACAAGGTCCACGGAATCCAGGAGGGGGCGATCGACTACATCACGAAGCCGTTCGACGTCGACGACCTGCTGCTCCGCGTCGAGCGGATCCTCGGCCGTCCGGCCGGAGGGCCGGAGGCGCGGCCGTGAGCGATCCGAAGGCGACCGAGCTGCTCCGCCTCCGGGCGGCGATGTGGGACCGGGCGAACGACCTCCCCGCCTATCCCCTCCTCGTCGACGCGCTCCGCGGCCTCCTCGCGACACGCCGGCGGGTGGGGGTGCTCCACGTCGAGTTGGACGACGTCGATCTCGTCGAATCGCTCTACGGCTGGCAGGCGTTCGACGCCTTGACGGCGCGCCTCGGCTCGGCGCTTCGAGAGGCGGTCGGGACCGCGCTGCCGGACTCGGCGATCCTCGCGGTCGCCCGCGTGCCGGCCGACCGGTTCGTCGTCTTCCTCCCCGCGACGCACGAGCGTCGCGAGCCGGACGCGAACTTCCTCGCGTCGGCCGCCGCGTCGTTGGCCGAGCGCCTCGACCGCGCTCTCGCGGCCGACGATCTCGCCGGCTTCGCCCCGAGAGCCCGCTCGCGCATCGGCTTCTCGACGCTGTCCGAGAACCCCTTCTATCGGTTCGAGCGGCGCGTGCATGCCGCGGTCGAGGAGGCGCGCGCCCTTCCCGACCGGAGGGAAGCGGAGCGCGAGCGCGTCTTCCGCGCGGAGATCCACCGAATCGTGCGGGACGGGGCGATCTCGATCGTGTTCCAGCCGGTCGTGCACCTCGCTTCTCGCGAGGTCGTCGGAGTCGAGGCGTTCGCGCGCGGTCCCCACGAGAGCGTTTTCGAGGCGCCTCGCGCCCTCTTCGCCGCGGGAGACCGCTTCGGCGCCGCCACCGACCTCGACCGCCTCTGCCGGGAGACCGCCCTCGCCTCCTCCGATCTCCGGCGCGTGCCAGGGCGGATCTTCGTGAACACCCGTCCCGAGTGCTTCGACGAGCCCCTCCGCCTCTGGCCCTCGAACGATCTTCCGCCGTCGAGGATCGTGATCGAGCTGTCCGAGCGCGCGATCGGGGACGACGTCGCGCGGATCGCCGCGTCCCGCGAGCCGCTTCGGGACGCGGGCTTCGGGTTCTCGCTCGACGACGTCGGCACCGGGTACGAGAGCCTCCTCACCCTCGAGCGCGTGCGCCCCGACTTCGTGAAGGTCGAGCCCCTCCTCGTGCGCGGCATCGACGCGAGCTTCATCCGGCAGGAGCTGTTCGGATCGCTCGTGGAGGCCTCGCGGCGCGTCGGGGCCGATGTCGTCGCGGTCGGGGTCGAGACCGAGGAGGAGGCGTCGATCGTCCGATCGCTGGGCGCCCGTCTCGGGCAAGGGTTCGCCTTCGGCCGCCCGAGGAGTCTCGCCGAGCTGCTCGGAGGCGCGGCGTCGTGAGCCCCTTCGCGACCGTCGAGGTGAGCGTCGCGCTCGTGGTGGCGACCGGGGCGGCCGCCGCGATCCTCGCGTTCACCGTCCTCGCCCTCGTCGCGTCCGTGCGGCGCCTGCGCGCGCGCGAAGTTCGGGAGCTCGCCGCGGCGATCGAGGAGCTGCGATCGGGGCGGCTCCGGCGAAAGGTCGATCTCGAGCCGCGGTCTCCCTTCGTTCCCATCGGAGAATCGATCGGGCGTCTCGCGCAAGACCTCGCGCTCCGCCTCGCGGAGGCCGAGTCTTCGATCCAGCTGACGACCCTCCTGTCGGAAACCATGCGCGACCGGGCCGTCGTGACGACCGACGGCGACGGCGACGTCCGGTGGGTC
This sequence comes from uncultured Acidobacteriota bacterium, assembly GCA_964628935.1. GTDB lineage: Bacteria > Acidobacteriota > Polarisedimenticolia > Polarisedimenticolales > DASRJG01 > CAYLHQ01. The sequence goes on along the minus strand of CAZVOE010000148.1, from coordinate 3,046 downwards.
AGCGCAGGCGGCGCCGCGCTCTTCGGGTGGGAATCGGACGCGGTGCGCGGCCGGCCGATCGCCGCACTGTTCGACGAGGAATCCTGGAAAGACCTGCTCCCACGGCTGACTCGCAAAGACCTCCGGGAGGTCGGGATCGAGTGCGGGGCGAAGGTCCGGCGCAGGGACGGGACGAACGTGCCGGTCCGGGTGGCGATCCGCCTCGTGCGGCGCGGCGCCGCCGAAGCCTCGGGGATGCTGTTCGTGTTCCGCGACGCCGAGGAGGAGGCGAAGCTCGCCGCCGAGCTCGCGCGGTCCGAGAGCCGCTACCGCAAGCTCGTGGAGGGACTCGACGAGGGGGTCGCGATCGTGCGGGAGGGACGCGTCCTCTTCGCGAACCCGGCCCTCGCCGCCCTCCTCGAGCGGGATCCGGTGTCGCCCGGGGAGATCCGGCTGATCGACCGGATCGCGTCCTCCGACCTCCTCGTCGTCAAGGACGCCCTCGCCAGGGCGGAGGCCGGCGCCCCGGAGACGATCCGGTTGCGGGCGACGATCGTCGGGGAGGGAGGCGAGCCCGTCGCGATCGTCCGGATGTCGATCGCGAGCATCGACCACGCCGGAGTCCCGGCGGCGCTCGTCTCGATGTTCGACGAGACGGCGGCGCGGCGCGCCGAGGCGGAGCTCCGGCGCAACGAGGCCTGCCTCGACGCGGTCCTCGAATCGTCCTCCGACGGCTTCGCCGTTCTCGCCGAAGGACCGACGGGGGCGGTGCTGCGCATGGCGAACGCGCGTTTCGCCGCGCTCCTCGGACTGCAGCCGCGGGAGATCCTCGGGATCGGGGAGGGAGATTTCCTCCGTCTCGCCTCGACCCGCGTCGCGGGGGGAGATCGTCTCGCCGGATTCGTGGCGGCGGCGACCAAAGGGGCGCGCCGAGAAACGATCGAGCTCGGCGGCGCCGAGCCGAAGGTCCTCGACGTCTCCGTCCTTCCGCTCGTCGACGCGGAGGGGAGGGTGACGGGACGGCTCGTGACGCTGCGCGACGTGAGCGCGGAGCGTGCCACGGAGCGCCGCCTCCGGGAAGACGCCCTCGAGATCCGGAAGAGCAAGGAGTCGCTCGAGGCGGCGTACGCCGAGCTCGCCCGGGTCCACGCCGACGTGAAGAAGCGCAGCGACGATCTCGACCGGCTCAACGGGGAGCTCAAGACTCTCGACCGGATGAAATCGGAGCTCCTCGCCAACGTCTCCCACGAGCTCCAGACGCCGCTCGTCGCGATTCGCGGGTACACGGAGATGATCCTGAAGGAGCGGCTCGGCTCGATCACCGAGGAGCAGCGCAAGGGGCTGTCGCTCTCCCTGCGCAACATCGACCGTTTGATCGCTCTGATCGACGAGCTGCTCGCGTTCGCGAGGGCGGAGAGGGAGAAGGACCCGCTCCACCCCTCCGACTTCCCGGTCGCGCCGCTCCTCGACGAGACGGCCGATCTCCTCGCGGAGAAGCTGCGCGCGAAGCGGGTCTCCCTCGAGCGCGACGTCGATCCCCCCGAACTCGCGGTCCGCGCCGACCGGGACAAGATCCTCCAGGTCTTCGTCAACCTCGTCTCGAACGCCGTCAAGTACAACCGGGAGGGGGGGACGGTGAGAATCGCCGTCCGACGCGGGCGGCCGGGGTATCTCGAGGCGGAGGTGCGCGACACCGGGGTGGGGATTCCGGAAGCGGATCTCGCACGGATCTTCGACCCGTTCGAGCGGGGCTCCGACGAAACCGCGGCGCGCGAGGGGGGGACCGGGGTCGGCCTGTCGATCGTGAAGCGGATCCTGAGGCGGCACGGCTGCGCGATCGACGTGAGGAGCCGCGAAGGAGAGGGGACCCGCTTCACCTTCTCCCTCCCGGAAGCGGGATCGGAGGCCGGGCCGGAAGACGAGCGGGCGGAGCGGTCGGGCTCTCCGCGGCCTCCGGATCCGCCCGGTCCCTCGGAACCGCCGGCGACGGGCCCGCGGGTCGGGGGCCCGCGGCTCCGGATCATTCGGCGGTCGGCGCCGTCGGCCTGACGTCTCCCCCCGCGCGTCTCCTCTGGCGCGACGCCTCGAAGAGGAGGACCGCCCCCGCCGCCGGGACGGAGAGGCTCTCGACCTCGCCGCGCATCGCGATCCGCACCCGCGAGGCGAGGGCCTGCGTCCATGCGCGGTCGAGTCCGGCTCCCTCCCCGCCGAGCACGAGGGCGACCGGTCTCGTCCAGTCGAACGCGTCGTGGGAGATTCCGCGCCTCGGATCGGCGCCGACCGTGGGGATCCCGAGGCGGGCGAGCAGGGCGAGGACGGGCTCCGGAGAGGCGGCCGCCCAAGGGAGCCGGAAGATCGACCCCATCGTGGCGCGGACGGTACGGGGATGGCGGAGCCGGGCCGAGGCCCCGGTCGCCACGAAGCCGGTCGCGCCGGCCGCGTCGGCGCTGCGCAAGAGCGACCCCAGGTTCCCCGGGTCCTGCACGCCGTCGGCGACGACGACGAGGGGGACACCGCAAAGGCCGGGAACGACCTCGTCGAGCCGGCGCGAAGGGAGGCGGGCGATCGCGACGACCGGCTGGGGGGAGCGAGCGTCCTGGGCCGCTCGGACCGCCTCGTCGTCGGCCGTGACCGGCTCGATGCCGGCGACGCGGAGAGCGCGCGCCAGCTCGGCGCCGCCCGGCACCACGCCGAGCCTCGGAGAGACGACGACCGCCTCGATCGGGATCCCCGTCCGGAGCGCCTCCCCGACCAGGTGCACCCCTTCCGCGACGACGACGTGCTCCCGCTCGAGGAGGTCCCGGTCGCGCCGCAAGGCGCGGATCCTGCGAAGGACGGGCTCGGATCGTCCGCTCATGATCGTCCTTTCGCGCCGCGATCGCCCCGCGCGGCCGCGAGCCGCCCGATCGTATAATGACCGCGCCGTCGAAGTCGGACAGACGGCCGCTCCGGCAGGCGCCGGAGAGGAAAGTCCGAACTCCACAGGGCAGCGTGCTGGGTAATCCCCAGGCTCGGCGACGGGACGGAAAGTGCAACAGAGAGCAAACCGCCGGCCGCGTTCCCGCTG
>CAZVOE010000147.1:0-8127 GCA_964628935.1 uncultured Acidobacteriota bacterium | reverse complement strand
CCCGCCACCCCGCCGCTTCCCGCCGACGCGGAGAAAGTGAAGCCGCTCGCCGAGGCGATCGGCTACCCGGTCCTCCTGAAGGCCTCGGCGGGCGGGGGAGGGAAGGGGATGCGTGTCGTCCACAAGGCCTCGGAGCTTCCTTCCCTCCTCGCGCAGGCGATGGGGGAGGCGAGGTCCTCCTTCGGCGACGACACCGTCTTCCTCGAGAAGTACGTCGAGAGGCCGCGCCACATCGAGGTGCAGGTTCTCGCGGACGCGCACGGGAACTGCATCCACCTCGGCGAGCGCGAGTGCTCGATCCAGCGCCGCCACCAGAAGCTCATCGAGGAGTGCCCGTCGCCGGTCGTCGACGAGGCGACCCGCGCGAGGATCGGCGAGATCGCCGTCCGCGCGGCGAAGGCGGTCGGATACGTCTCCGCGGGCACGGTCGAGATGCTCCGCGGCGCCGACGGGTCGTTCTACTTCATGGAGATGAACACGCGCCTCCAGGTCGAGCACCCGGTGACCGAAATGGTCTACGGCGTCGACCTCGTGAAGGCGATGATCTCGATCGCGGCGGGAAACCCGCTCCCGTTCACGCAGGAGCAGATCGCACCGCGCGGTCACGCGATCGAGTGCCGCATCATCGCGGAAGACCCGTCGCGCAACTTCATGCCGGCCCCGGGCAGGATCCGCGGCCTCCGCACCCCGTCGGGCCCCGGCGTCCGTTACGACGGGGGCGTTTACGCCGGATGGGAGATCCCCGTCCACTACGACCCGCTGATCGCGAAGCTTTGCGCGTGGGGGGCGACGCGCGGCGTGGCCGCGCGTCGCATGATCCGCGCCCTCGACGAATTCCGGGTGGACGGCGTCAAGACCTCGATCGCTTTTCACCGGAAAGTGATGGACCACGCGGCCTTCCTCGCCGGCGACCTCCACACGGGGTTCCTCGAGGAGCACCCGGAGATTCTGCGCCTCGAGGAAGACCCCTGGCTCGACGAGATCGCCGTCATCGCGGCGGCGGTCCACCACTACCGCACCGTCGCGGCGGCCTCTTCCCGGGCCCGGAGCGCGGCTCCGGCCTCGCAGGGGTCGGCTTGGAAGTGGGCCTTTCGCAGGGGGTGGCGATCGTGATCGTGCGTGCACGGATCGCCGACCGCGAGCATGAGGTTCGCATCGTCCGGAGGGAGGCGGGGTACTGCGTGACCGTGGACGGCGTGGACCACTTCGTCGACGCCCACAAGCTCGAGGCCGACTTCTACTCGATCCTCGTCGAGGGACGCTCGTACGAGGTCTCCGTCGAGCACGCGAACGACACCTACCGCGTCCGCCACGGCGCCTCCGAACGGATCGTCCACATGGCCGATCCTTCCCGCGCCGGCCGCGAGGAGGTCCGGAAACGGAGCGGCCCGGAGGCGATCACCGCGGTGATGCCGGGAAAGGTCGTGCGGGTCCTCGTCGTCGAGGGGCAGACCGTGATGCCTGAGCAGGGGCTCGTCGTCGTCGAGGCGATGAAGATGGAAAACGAGATCCAGGCTCCCCACGCCGGGCGGATCAAGGCCGTGTCGGTGAAGCCGGGGCAGGCGGTCGAGACCGGGGCGGAGTTGGTGGTGTTGGAGTAGGAAAAGGAGACAGTCCCCTTTTCTGCGACCTTCCGCTCCGCGATCGTCCCGCCGTTGTCCCGCCGCCGCCCGCGTTCGCCGATTTCGCGGTATCATTCCCCGGTTCCGGATCGCGTCTTTCATCCGCGTCGGTCCCGCTCCTTCCCCCAGAACGAGGCCGCCGTCGCGGGGGGGCATCATGAGCGCAAGGCAACTGAGTTTCGTCCTTCTCGCGGGATTCGTGTGCGCCCTCGCCGGGACGGGGGCGAGGGCCGACGAGCCGATGACCCCCGTTCCCGTCACGCGACACTTCGTCCATGTGCCGGTCGACTCGCTCGATCGCGTCAGGGTCCTCCGCGAGGCGGGGTTCGACCTCGCGGGGATGAACCGGCAGGAGATGACCGTCGGCGTGGTCGCGACCGACGAGGAGTTGCGGAGCCTCCGCTCGATGGGATTCTCCTACACCCTCGAGGCGTCGAGCGACGATCCGGTCACGATCCAGGCGCTCTCTGACTACTCCGATCCGAACGAGCTCCTCGCTTTCGCGAATCAGGTCGTCGCGACCTACCCGAACCTGGCCGTCAAGGAGACGATCGACCCGTCGCTCTGGGAAGGTCACGAACTCTACGTGATCAAGATCACGAAGGACGTCGGCCTCCCGAACGATCGCCCGACCTTCGTTCTCGACTCCCAGCACCACGCGCGCGAGGTCATGACCGCCGAGATCGCGAAGGACATGATCGACTACCTGACCTCGCGTTACGCGACCGACCCCCAGGTCCAGCGCTGGGTGGACAACATCAACATCTGGGTCGTGATGAGCGTCAACCCGGATGGCGCGGCCTACGTCTTCACCGGCGACAACATGTGGCGGAAGAACCGCAACCCCGTCTGCGCGGTCGACAACAATCGGAACTACCCGCACGCCTGGGGAAGCTGCAACGGGTCGAGCGGAAACTGCACCGACCAGACCTACCGGGGCTTCGAGCCGGCGTCGGAGCCGGAGACGCAAGGGATGCTCGAACTCGCCGACCAGGCGCGCGCCTTCTACGCCCTCTCGTACCACACCTACGGCGAGTACATCATGTACCCGTACGGCTGCAACAACCCCGACGAGATGGCCGCGATGCAAGACGTCGCGGCGGCCCTGAACGGCATTCTCCAAGACGACAACGGACAGGTCGGGCAGTACACCGTGGGCCCGATCTGGTCGGCGATCTACATCGTCGACGGCGGAAGCATCGACACCTGGTACGCGCAGTACGGGACCTACGGGTTCACGATCGAAGCGAACTGCTGCTCGTTCCAGCCCGACTACGCGACCTGGCGGAACGTCACCGTGCAGCGCCAGCGGACCGCGTGGCAGTTCTTCCTCGACCGGACGCTCGATGGGCCCCAGATCCGCGGGAAGATCACCGACGCCGACACGGGAGCGCCGGTCCCGGCTCGCGTCTCGGTCGACGAGATCACCTTCACCCACGGCGAGGCGCCCCGCCGGGCCGATTCGCGCGGCCTTTACCACTGGCTCGCGCGTGCCGGTCAGACCTACCACGTCCGCTACAACAGTCCCGGTTACTGCGAGGCGGTGCGGACAGTGACGGTGGGAAGCGGTCCCGCGACCGAGAACGTCGCGATCGTCCGGCCCACGCCGCCGGCGTGGGTGAACGCGGTCGGAAACGGCGACCACCGAATCGACGTCTCGTGGGCGCCGGCGACGCAGGCGACCGCCTACCGCGTCCTCCGGTCGCTCGACCCCGGCGGCCCGTACGTCGAGGTCGCCCTCGTCGACGCTCCTGCGACGAGCTATTCCGACGTCGGCGTGTCGGGAGGCGTTCCGTACTACTACGTCGTCCGGGCGCTGCAGCCGTGCGAGTCGGTCAATTCGGTCGAGGCGAGCGGGAGCACGACCGGAGCCTGCACGGTGGGACCGGCCTTCGCTGGCCTCGCCTCCGTGACGAACGCGGAGACCGCCACGTGCAGCCTGAATCTGTCGTGGCCCGCGGCCTCGGCACGCTGCGGCGGGAACGTCACCTACTCGGTGCACCGGAGCGACACGGCGCCGTTCGTGCCGTCGGCGGCGAACCGGATCGCCTCCGGGCTCGTGGGGACGGAGTTCATCGACCACGACGGCCTCCAGGACAGCGTCGCCGCGCACTACATCGTCCGCGCGTGGGACGCCTCGAGCGGAGCGGAGGACGGGAACGTCGTCACGAAGAGTGCCTTCCCGACGGGGCCGATCACGGTCGGGACGTGGACCGACGACGCGGGGGACACCGGGATCGCGCGGTTCACGGGGGCCTCTCCGTGGACGGTGCAGCCGACCGGTGGGAAGACGGGGCCGGCGGTCTACGCGACGGGGCAGTACACGAACAACCTCTGCTCCGCGCTGACGTCCCCCCCCATCCGGGTGCAGGCGGGGTCGGTGCTCTCCTTCGCAACGAAGTACGACATCGAGACGAACTGGGATGCGGGAATCGTCGAGGTCGCGGAGGGGCCGGAGTTCACGAACTGGACTCGACTCGCGACCGTCAACTACCCCGACTCGCTGAGCAACTCCGGGAACGCCTGCGGCTTCCCGACGAGCTTCACGGGGACGGTCTTCTCGAAGTACAGCGCGACCCCGGCCTATCTCTCGCCCGACCGGAGCGGATCGCTCGGAGCCTACGCCGGGAAGGAGATCCGCATCCGCTTCCGGATCGGCTCCGATGGGAGCGGGACCGGAAAGGGGTGGTGGATCGACGACGTCTCGGTGACGAACGCCGAGACGCGCGCCGTTTGCGCTTCGGGCGCCGCGGCGAGCCCGATGGAGGTCGGCCCTCAAGGGGCACCGCTCGCGGTGAACCGGGCCGCGACCGGAACGGCCGTCGAGATCGATTACGCCCCGGCGTGCGGTGCCGTCGACAACGTCGTTTACTGGGGCACGGGGCCGATCGTGGGCGCCCCGAGTTGGACCGGCGCCGCGTGCGGGCTCGGGAACACCGGTCACGCGTCGTTCGACCCGGGCGACCCAGCCCCCGACTCCTTTCTCTACTTCGTTCTCGTCGGTCAGAGCCGTTCGGCGGAGGGGAGCTACGGCGCGGGCCTGGAGGCCGGCGTTCCGGTGGAACGCGCCGAGGCGGCCGGGGTCGGCGCGTGCGACCTGCCGCAGGACCTGTCGGGGGTTTGCCCGTAGGGACGGAGCCGCGGAGGCGCCGCCCCGCAAGGGCCGCGCCTCCGCTCTCCCGAGATTTGTTGAAGCGGGACTACTTGTTGATCTTCTTGTTGAGGTCGGCTCCCGCCTTGAAGCGCACGACGGTCTTCGCCTTGATCTTGATGGTCTGACCGGTCTGCGGATTGCGGCCCGTGCGGGCCTTGCGCTTGGACGTGGACCACGTCCCGAAGCCCACGAGCGTGACTCGCTGACCCCGCTTGAGGGAACCGGTGATCCCCTCGATGAGGCTGTCGATGGCGGTCGCGGCGGCGGCGCGCGTGATCTCCGCGTCGTTCGAGATCTTGGTGATCAGTGCAGCCTTGTTCATTCCCGGATTTCACCTCCTTCGCGGCCCGATTGACGCGCGGGTGCGCGTCGCGGCACGTGCGTATTCCAGCGCGAGCACGTGTGTGTGTCAAGGGTGCGACGCTCGAAATCGCAAGCGGGACGCGGGTTTTCGAAAGGGGTCAGGAGCCGGCGAGGAAGCGCGCGAGCCGTTCTCGCGCCCCGTCCGACATCGAGGTGAAGAAGAGCCCCAGCTCGTATCGCGCGTCGCGCGTCGCCGACGGCACCTCTTCGCTCCGCACGACGACCGCTTCCACGTCGAGCGGTTCCGGGCCGTTCCCTCCCTCGCCGTCGGGGATCATGAGGCGCACCGCGAGACGGGTCATCTCCGGGATCGGATCGGGCGACACGCACTGGAGACCGCCGAGCGAAAGGTTCCGGCTGACCATCCGGGCGAGCGTTCCGGCGTGCTCCTCGGGCGGATGGATGTCGATCGCGCGGTCGAAGCGGGCGTGCGCCCGTCGCTCGTGGGTGCGCTTCTTTGCCGGGGCCTTCGTCACGATGCGTCCTCCCGAAACTCCAAGACGGCCGCTATCCTAGGGGCTCGATCGACGCAGGGTCAAGGAGGACGCGGCGCTTGAACAGGGCGGAACTCAGGTCGCTCCTGCGACAGGTTCGGTCGGGGGCGGTCAGCGTCGAGGAGGGGGTCGAGCGGATCCGGCGTCTCCCCGCCGAGGAGATGGCCTTCGCCACCCTTGACCTTCATCGCGCGCTGCGCCGAGGGTTTCCGGAGGCGGTTTACGGCGCGGGGAAAACGCCGAAGCAGATCGCTTCGATCGTCGAGCGGATGCGCCGCGCGGGTCAGACCGCCCTCGTGACCCGGGTCGGGCCGGAGGTGCGCGAGGCGGTCGCGGCCCTTCATCCCGCCGCGGAGTACCACGAAGAGGCACGTGCGCTCGTCGTGCGATCGGGCCGGCCCCCCCGCGCGCGCCCAGGGGTGGTCGTGGTCACCGCCGGCACCTCGGACCTCCCCGTCGCCGAGGAGGCCGCGCTGACCGCGGAGCTTCTCGGGCAGGGAGTCGTCCGGATCCACGACGTCGGGGTGGCCGGACTCCACCGGCTCCTTGCCCACCGGGAGGTGCTGGCGTCGGCGAGGGTCATCGTCGCGGTCGCCGGGATGGAGGGGGCCCTTCCATCGGTCGTCGCGGGTCTCGTCGACTGCCCGGTCATCGCGGTGCCCACCAGCACCGGGTACGGGACGGGGCTCGGTGGAGTGGCCGCGCTCCTTGCGATGCTCAACTCCTGCTCTCCCGGCGTCGCCGTCGTGAACATCGACAACGGGTACGGGGCTGGGTGCCTCGCCGCCCTCATCAACGGCATTCCCGGGGGGCGCCGGCGGGGTGTTGCGCGAATGCCACGCAACCGCCGTAGGACCGCAAAAAAGGGTTGATCGAAGCCTGCTTCCCCGTATATACGCTCTGGCACTTGCAAGTGATTTCCGGGGTCGTGCCATGGTCGGTGCGCTCGTGGGGTCGAAGTATTCTGGGTTTTCCGCCGGATCGCTTCGGGGTGAAGGGGGGGCGCCTCGCTTGACAGCCCGGAACCGCCTGGCTACAGTGGCGGTTTTGGCCTGAATCTCCTTGAAATTCGGGTCTTTCGGGATCCTACCGGGAAAGAAAGCGGGGTGAGTCGAGCATGCCGCTGATCAAGGTGCGAGAGGACGAAAGCCTCGAGAACGCCTTGAAGCGATTCAAGCGGAAGTGCGAGAAGTCCGGCATCCTGACCGAGATCAAGAAGCGACAGCACTACGAGAAGCCGAGCGTGAAGCGGAAGCGCAAGGCCCTCGCAGCGCGAAAGAAGCTTCTGAAGCGTCTGGCACAGGAGCGTCGGAGCAACGCGTAGTCCTGCACCCGGGTCAGGCGGGGGGCGTCGCCCCTCGCCCCCCTTCGCCGGACGGGAGGGAATCCGCTTGGGTGTCCCGCTGACGAAGGAGTTCGTCGCCGCGGTCCGGAATGCCGGCGACATCGTCCGTTTGGTCGGAGATTACGTGGCCCTCAAGCCTGCCGGGAGCCGGCACAAGGGCCTGTGTCCCTTCCACCAAGAAAAGACCCCGTCGTTCTCGGTCGACCCCGAACGTGGCCTCTTTTATTGTTTCGGCTGCCAGGCCGGCGGAGACGTCTTCCGCTTCGCCATGATGATCGAGCAGATCGAATTCCCGGAGGCGGTCGAGTTCCTGGCACGCCGGTGGGGAGTCCCGCTTCCGACCGCCGACAACCCCAAGGACCGGATCCGGAGGCGCGTCCTGGAGGCCGGGGAGGTGGCGGAGGCCTGGTTCCGTGCACGGCTCGACGATCCGGCGGACGGCCGGATGGCGCGCGAATACCTGCGGCGGCGGGGGATCGCCGACGCGACCCGCGAGGCGCTCGGTCTCGGGTACGCCCCGGACGACTGGCAACGGCTTCTCGACCATCTCGTCGGGAAGCGGTTCCGGCCCGAGGAGGTCGAGGTGGCGGGGCTCGCGCTTCGGCGGAAGACCGGGGACGGACACTACGACCGGTTCCGGGACCGGTTGATCTTCCCGATCCGCGACCTGTATGGCCACGTGGTCGCGTTCGGGGGGCGCGCTCTCGGAGACGGCGAGCCGAAGTACCTGAACTCTCCCGAGACTCCCGCGTATGTGAAGGGGGAGCACCTCTACGGGCTCGATATCGCCAAAGAAGCGGTGCGCAGGGAGGGGTTTGCCATCCTGGTCGAGGGGTACTTGGACCTGGCTGCGGTCCGTCAGGCGGGCTTCGACAACGTCGTCGCCTCGCTCGGCACCGCGCTGACTCCGGGGCAGGTGGCGCTCCTCACCCGCTATGCCAAGCGGATCGCGCTGGCGTACGACGTCGATCCCGCAGGCCAGAGTGCCGGTACATTCGGTGTGACCGAATTGAACGCGCTCATCGGCGAGGTCCAGGCAGGCGACACGGGTGTCGGCATGACCGATGTCGGCGTGGTCAGTCTGCCCGCGGGCAAGGATCCAGACGAGGTCATCCGCGATTCGCCCGATGCCTGGCGCGAGGCGACCCG
>CAZVOE010000146.1:4008-8133 GCA_964628935.1 uncultured Acidobacteriota bacterium | reverse complement strand
CTCGTGGGAGGGTGGATCGGGATCCCCAAAGCGCTCACTGGAGGGGCCGACTTCAACGTCTTCCACCACTGGCTCGCCCCGGCGGTCGCCGCGGGGGCGCACGGCGGGCACCATTCGGTCACGGAGGAGCTGGGCCTGATGGGGCTCGCCCTGGCGATCGCGATCGCAGGGATCGGACTCGCCTGGTTCGTCTACCGCAAGCGCGAGGGGATCGCCGCCTCGCTCGCGAAGGCGTGGGGGCCCGTGTACCACCTGGTTCGGAACCTCTTCTGGGTCGACGAACTGTACGAACTCGTCCTCCTCCGGCCCTTCTATTTCCTCGCGCGGGTCTTCACCGCGTTCGACACGTGGGTGATCGACGGTCTCGTGAACGCGGCGGGGGTCACGGCCGACGTGAGCGGGCAGTTGATCAAGCTCTTCCAGACCGGGTACGTGCGCAACTACGCCCTCCTCTTCCTCCTGGGGGCGGCGAGCTTGCTCTGGTACCTGGCGTCCTTCTGAGGCGGCGGACATGAACGACTTCGAGTGGAGCCTCGTCACCCCCTCCGCCATCCTCGCGGCGTTCGGACTGCTCGTTCTGCTCCTCTCCCCGTTCTACCGCCGCCAGAGTTCGATTCTCGCCGTGGCGGCGTTTTTCGGGGTGGTGCTCTCCGGCTTCTCGACGTGGCAGCTCTGGAAGGCCTGGCTCCTCGCCCGCGCAGCCGGGCAGGAGCTGGTGACGGCCGCGGGAATGGTCCGGGTGGACGGCTTCGGCCTCTTCCTGACCTTCGTCGTGCTCGTCGTCGGCGCGTTGAGCCTGATCCTGTCGGTGCGTTTCCTCGAGCGGGAAGAGGCCGACCACGGGGAGTTCTACGGCCTCCTTCTCCTGGTCCTCTGCGGCATGGTGCTCATGCTGCACACGACCCACCTCATGACGATCCTGGTCGGCCTCGAGATCTTCTCGGTGGCCCTCTACGTCCTCTGCGGGCTCACTCGGACGCGCCCCCGCTCCATCGAGTCGGCGCTCAAGTACTTCCTGCTCGGGGCGTTCTCCTCGGGGTTCTTCGTGTACGGCCTCGCGCTCCTCTACGGCGCCGCCGGATCCCTCGATCTGGAAGCCATCGCGGAGGCGGCCGCCGCGGGGCCGAGGCCGCTTCTCTGGGTCGGTATGGGCCTCGTCTTCGTCGCCTTCGCGTTCAAGGTCGCGGTCGTCCCGTTCCACCAATGGGTCCCCGACGTCTACGAGGGGGCGCCGACGAACGTCACCGGCTTCATGGCCGCCGCGACCAAGACGGTCGCCTTCGCCGCCCTGATCCGCCTCCTCGTCGGTGCCTTCGCGGGACAGGAGTCGCTGTGGGTCCCGATGGTCACCGTCTTCTCGATTCTCACGATGACGGTGGCGAACTTGGTCGCGCTCGCCCAGTGGAACATCAAGCGCCTCCTCGCCTTCTCCTCGATCGCGCACGCCGGCTACCTCCTGATCGGCGTCGTCTGTGGCGCGACGGGGGTGCAGGCGGTCCTTTACTACCTCGCGATCTACGGTTTCATGACGGTCGGGGCCTTCGCCGTCGCCGCGGCCGTCGGCCGTGGAGACGCGCGCTCCGAGCGCGGATACGACCTGGCCTCGTGGGCTGGCCTCGCACGGCGGCAGCCGGTCCTCGCGACCGCGATGACCGTCTTTCTCTTCTCGATGGCGGGGATGCCCCCGACGGGGGGCTTCCTCGGGAAGTACCTCATCTTCCAGGCCGCGATCGAGTCGGAGGCGTACGTCCTCGCCGTGCTCGGCATGATCAACGCGGTCATCGCGGCGTACTACTACCTCAAAGTGATCGTCGCGATGTGGATGCGCGAACCCGAGGAAGGCGAGGAGCCGGTCGCCCAGAGCGTGGCTCCGGGCGTGGCCGCCGTCCTCGTCATCGCGACCGTCGCGATCTTCTGGCTCGGCATCGTCCCGGGGGGCGTGCTGCGGATGACGGAGACGCTCTCGGCGTACGTCCTCTGAGCCCCGCTCCGGTTCTCCTCGGCTCGGCTGAGCTCCCTCGCGAAGCCCTACGGCCGGCGCGCCCTCTTCCAGGGGTCCCTTTCCCCCCCTCCAGGAAGGGGGCCGCGCCGCCCTAGTCGGGCCGCGCGGGGTCGCGGGCTCGACGATGTCATGAGACTAGGTCTTTTCGGCTTGCCGCGAACGGGGAAATTCTCCGAATTTTCGCGAGGGCCCCCGGGTCGCGGAATTCGCCGTAAGATCCCGGCACATGAAACAGTTCGTTTCGGGGTTGCTCCTCCTGCTCGTCGTCTCCTGCGGCCGCTCGGCGTCCGACCCCGCTTCGAAGGGCCCCGTCCTCGCGAACCACGACCCCTCCGTCGCCTACGTCGGCGCGCAGGCCTGCGCGAGGTGCCACCAGGAGATCGCCTCGACGTACGCCCACACCGGCATGGGCCGCTCGGCGTACCCGATGACCCCCGCGGTCGCCGTCGAAGATTTCACTTCGAACAACCTCTTCGTCGACGACGGCACGGGCCTCCATTACCGGATGTTCGAGCGCGACGGCGCGTACTGGATGCGCCAGTTTCTCGTCGACTCCCAGGGGAACGAGACCTACGCCGACGAGCGCCGAATCGACTGGGTGATCGGCTCGAACCATCACAGTCGCTCGTACGTGACGATCCGTGACGGCGCCTGGTACCAGATGCCGGTTTGCTGGTACCCGGAGCCCGCGATCTGGGACACCTGCCCCGGCTTCGAGAAGACGAACGTCGGCTTCCGACGCGAGATCTCCTCGAGCTGCGTCTTCTGTCACAACGGACGGATGGTCTCGAGGGCGGGGGAGACCAACCGCTACGAGGACCCGGTTCCCGAGGGGATCGGATGCGAGCGCTGCCACGGCCCGGGCGCTCTCCACGTGGAGAAGTGGCGAACGGGAGACGAGGCGCCGACCGGGGCGGCCGACCCCACGATCCACAATCCCGCGCGTGTGCCGCCTCCACGGCGGAGCGAGGTTTGCTACCAGTGTCACCTCGGCGACTCCAAGGCTACCGAGCGCGCGAACCGCTGGGATCGTGCCCGCGACGACTACCGACCCGGGCGCCCGATCACCGAAGCGTTCGTCGCGATGACGTATCGAGAACCGTCGCGGCACGCCTTCGGATTGAGCGGGCAGGCCGACCGTCTCTTCCTCTCCCGCTGTTTTCGGGAAAGCGATGGCCAGCTCGATTGTTTGACCTGCCACAATCCCCACGTCACCGTCTACCGCAAGGACCGCCCCTCCGATTTCTTCAACGCGAAGTGCGCGGGCTGCCACACCGCAGAGGCCTGCACCGCCCCGCGGGAGGCTCGCGTGGCGACCCAACCGCCCGACGACTGCGTCCGGTGCCACATGCGGAAGGCCGAAGCGCACGACCAGGAACATGCGTCCTTCACCGATCACTGGATCCGCAGGAGCCTCGCGACCGACCCGGGCGAGCGGCGCGTTTCTCTGGACGTCGTCCCGGCGGTCCCGGACCAGTTCCGCGCCCTCGAGCCGGGCGAGCGGTTCTACGCCGCCGGCCGAGGTCTTTTCGGTCTCGCGACCGACTGGCCTCCGGGGCCCGAGCGCGAGGCGCTCGTCGCAGCGGCCGAAGCGTCGCTCCGCCAGGCGGCGCGCAAGGGGTTCGAGCATCCCGAACGGGACCTCGTGCTCGCGAAGACGCTCGCCGACCAGGGACGTCACGACGAGGCGGCCGCGGCCTACGCGGAAGTGCTCCGGGCCGATCCAGAAAACGCGGAAGCGGCGCTCAAGCGAGGCCGGGCGCTCCTCGCGGCGGGGCGCGCCGCGGAGGCGGTCGAGCAGTTCCGCGCCGGCCTCGAGCGGCACCCGGACGACCCCGAGATCTTGGAGGAGCTGGTCGTCATCGAACTGGCGTCGAACCGTCCGGCCGAAGCGCTCGCGGCGTGCGACCGCGCCCTCGCCCGCGATCCGATCCGTCCCCGGGCGCACGGGAACCGGGGGATCGCGCTCTGGAAGCTCCGCCGCTACCCGGAGGCGCTCGAGGCGATGCGGACCGCGGCCGCCCTCGACCCGACGGACGTCGAGATCTGGCGTTTCCTCGCCGGCTCCCTCCGCGAGGCCCGCTTCCGGGCCGAACCGGTGGAGGCGGCCCGCCCCGGGCCCG
>CAZVOE010000146.1:0-3998 GCA_964628935.1 uncultured Acidobacteriota bacterium | reverse complement strand
CGACTTCCGCAAGGTCGACGAGCGTCTCGAGCACCTCCGCGAGGCCGGCTTCGGGGACGAAGCGGAGGAGGCGGCCGCGCGCGTCCGGTTCCTCCGCGCGCGCGCGGCCTCTCGGACCGCGTCGTCCGAGATGGGAGACGAGTAGTCAGCGAAGCAGTTCGAGGGCCTCGAGCGCGAGCGCGGTCGCGCCGGTGCGGAGGGTCGCTTCGACGTCGGGCGCGAACTCCGCCGAGTGGAGCCCGGGGACCGGCGCCCCTCCCGCGCGCGCGGCTCGGGACGCCTCCGCGTTCGCCGTTCCGAGCCAGAAGATCGCCGTCGCCACCCCGTCCGTCGCGTACTCGCTGAAGTCCTCGGCCGCCATCACGGGGGGGAACTCGACCGTGTGGTCCTCGCCGAGCGACCGCTTCAGGGCGGCGGCGAGTCGAGAGGCGAGCGCGGCGTCGTTCGCGGTGGGCCGGGTTCCCTGACTGACGGCGATCGTCGGATCGGGAGCGCCCGCTCCCGCGGCTTCGGCGCGGGCCATCCTCTCGATCCCCGCGAGGAGCCGCTCCCGGACTTCCTGGCGGAAGGCGCGGACGGTCAACTGCAGCTTCGCCTCGTCGGGGATGATGTTGTGCTTCGTTCCGGCATGGAACGACCCGACCGTCACGACCGCGGGGTCGAGCGGGTCGTTCTCCCGCGACACGAGCGTCTGGACGTCGAGGACGAACCGGGAAGCGATTGCGATCGGGTCGATGCCGAGGTGGGGGGTCGCGCCGTGGGTCCCCTTCCCGTGGAACGTGACGTCCACGGAGTCGGCGCTCGCGAGGACCGGGCCGGTCTTCCACCCGATCGTGCCCGCCGGAAGCTCGCCGGTCGCGTGGAACGCGATCGCGAACTCCGGCTTCGGGAAGCGCGCGTAGAGGCTGTCGTCGAGCATCGCCCGCGCTCCCGCCCCGATCTCCTCGGCCGGCTGCGCGACCATGACGAGCGTGCCCTTCCAGCGCTCTTTCATCCCCGCGAGGAGGGTGGCCGCTCCCGCCCAAACGGTCATGTGGACGTCGTGCCCGCAGGCGTGCATGACCCCCTTCGTCTCGCTCGCGTGCGGGAGCCCGGTCCTCTCCTCGATCGGGAGGGCGTCCATGTCGGTGCGGACCAGGAGGGTGGGCCCCGGACCGTTCCGGAGCACCCCGACGACACCCGTGCCGCCGACCTTTTCGGTGACCTCGAAACCGATCGATCGCAGCCGCGCCGCGAGCTTCGCCGCGGTGCGGTGTTCGCGCAGGGAGAGTTCCGGGTTCCGGTGGAGGTCCAGGTAGAGCGCCTCGAGATCGGGATAGGCGGCGTCGAGGCCGGGAAGCGCAGGCTCCGCGGCGAGGATGGGGGCCGCGACGAGGACGAGAAGGGCGGCGGCGCGAACGACGTCCATCGGGACCTCCGGCGCCGGCGGAGTGTACACGACGGGAGAATCAGACGAGTTCGACGAGGGCCGGCGAGAGATCCTGAAGCGTCTCGACCCGCTCCGCGAGGGCCTCCGCCCCTTGTCCCCATGCGAGAAGGGGAACGGGGTTCCGCGTGTGCCGGTCGTGGTCCGACTCCTCGAGGTTCCCGTGGTCGCTCACGACGACGACGCCATGTCGCGCGAGGTCCACCGCGCGGATCGCCCCGTCGACGAGGAAGTCGGCGCGCCGCGCCTCGCGGTCGCGCTCCGCGGCGGCGCCGCGATGCCCGGCGAGGTCGGTGAGGAAATACTCGTAGAGAACGAGATCGTGCTCGTCGAGGAGCGCGCGGAGGAGGGAGGCGGCCTCGTCCGCGGTCCGTTCGCGGCAGTAGAGGCCGTGACGGCGCGGCCACTCCCCGGTGTAGTCGTGGGGGAGGGCGGCGTCCCGCGCCTCGTCTTCCAGCATCCGCAAAGGAACTCCCGAGGCGAGCACCATGCGGGTCGTCGCGCCGAACCGCGGCCGCCGCGCTTCGAGGTGCTTGCGGGGGAAGGCGTTCGCGAAGACCGGGCGTCGTCCCTTCTGGACGATCTTCCGGAAGAGCGACTCGCGCTCGAGGAGGGGCCAGAGGGTCGGCCCCGGAAGACCCACCTGGTGGCGTCCGAGGAACGCGGCCGCATTGACCCCGGTGTAGAGCGTCGTCTGCCCGGTCGCCGACTGCGGCAAACCTGGAACTCCGAGCGTCGCGTCAACGGGGCGGAAGACGGCACCATCCGCGGGGCCTCCGCCGAGGACGCCGAGACGGCGGAAACCGGGCCGCGCGAACGGGTTCGTTTCGGGGTCGGGGCGGCCGACGCCGATCCCGTCGAAGAAGAGGAGGAGGGTCCCCACGGGGGGATGGTAGCGCCTACGCGCCCGGCTTCTGCTCGAGCACCCGGAACTTCACCTCGATCGGCTCTTCGAGCCCGCCTCCCTCGAGGCGGAGGCGGAGCACGCCGTCGAGCCCCGCGGACGGGCGGGGAAAGTAGAAGACGTCGTGGAACCAGGTGTAGGGGCCGAGGTGGACGGCGTCCTGGACGACGCCGATCCCCCTCGAGTCGGGGTAGAAATTCGACCGAAGCGGGAGGCTCCCGGTGAACTGCTGTCCGACCACGAGCGGGCGGATCCGCATGAGGGAGGCGTCGAAGGCGACCATCCCGTAGTTCTCCCGGATCTCGATCGGCCCCGCGGCGGGGACGCGGTTCCCTCGGGAGTCGATCAGGGTGAAGGTCTCCCGGGTCACGGTGACGTCGGGCGCGCCGCTCTTCAAGCCGACCGCCACGTGCAGCGGGATGTAGTCGGCTTCGGCCCGGAGCGACGCCGGGTAGCTGTCGACCACGACGGTGACCGGCCCGACCCGCTCCCGGTAGGTCTCGAAGGCGTAGCGTTCGCTGACGCCGCGCTCGGCGAGGGCCGGCACGGCGGCCGCGAGGGCGAGGGCGATTCCGAACGTTCTCATGCGCATCGCTGCCTCCTCGATTCAGTCTCCCCCCCGACAGGATGCAGCAACGCCGGTGCCAGCGCGAATCGTGCGGATTCCCCGCCGCGCCCGCGCGGAACCGTCCTCCCGGCGGGACGGCGCCGTCCTCGCGACTTGACGGCCCGGCCCCTCCGACGCACCATGACGGCGGCACGGTTCGTCATGGGGGCGAACTTGGTTTCGACGGAAAGGAAGAGGCGGGAGTCGCACGCCGAGGGTCACCTCCTCGTAAATCCGGTGAACCTAAAGTAGCTGGCAACACCAACTACGCCCTCGCGGCTTAATTGACCGCGACGTCTCCCACGGAGTCCCGCCCGAGACGCCGTGACGAGGCGCTGCAAATCCGGGCTGGTCCGGCCGCGACGCCTCTGGCGGCCGGGCGAGAATGAGAGGCTGGCCTCGCTCCCATTTGCCGCTGAGCGGGAGCGCGGCGAGATAAAAAGACCAGACGGCTAAGCGTGTAGAGGCTTCCGTACGAACCTTTTCGGACGCGGGTTCGATTCCCGCCGCCTCCACCACCCAACTTCTTTCGCTCGCGCAACTTACGGCGGGCACCCTTGTCTGTTGTGCTCCTGTTACGTTCCGGAGGTTGCGGCCGACTGCCTCCGCGACCGCCGCGAGCCTGTCCTCGCGCGTCCGGGCGTAGGTGTTCATCGTCAGCTCGGGCGTGGCGTGCCGCGCCAACGCCTGCGCTTCTTTCACGGTCGCCCCGGCTTCGAGGACCCAGGTGACAAAGGCGACGCGGCAGGCGTGGAAGTCCACCTTTCCTTCCGCCGTGAGCTTCGGGATGCCGGCACGCTTCAAGTCCTCTTCGAGATCCCGCGCCGGATGCGTCGGCACGTAGAGCAACGGCTCGCCAGGCGTCTTCCCGTGGCCGGCGTCGGCCAGCCGATCGACGAGCCACGCTGGCAGGGGCTGGAACCCTGGCCGGCGGTTCTTGGTCCACGACGCTTCGAGACGGAGGCCGGAGGCCTCGCGATCGAGGTGCCGGACCCGAAGGGCCCGCAGTTCCCCGGCCCGCAGGCCCGACGCGAACGCGACTTCGTAGCACAGGCGCCGAT
>CAZVOE010000145.1:0-8140 GCA_964628935.1 uncultured Acidobacteriota bacterium | reverse complement strand
CGAACGGTTCCAACTCGGTGACCCTCTCGTGGAGCGCGGTGCCGAACGCCGCGAACTACCTGATCCTGAGAACCGAAGTTTCCTGCGACTTCACGCAGAACGTGATCGCGGTCGTCCCCGCTCCCGCCACGAGCTACGTCGACGACGACCTCCCGAACGGGTTCACCTTCTACTACCGGGTCCAGGCGCAGGGATCGAACACCGCTTGCGACAGCCCCGTCTCCTCCTGCGCCGCGGGAACTCCGCAGCCGTTCGCCGGAACCGTCAAGTTCGACAAGCCGGCCTACTCGTGCGCGAGCACGATCCAGGTGAGCGTGACCGACGCGAACGTGGGGGCCCCGACGCTGCCGGTGGAAATCTGGTCGGACACCGAGACCCTTTCGGAGGTGCTGACCCTCTCCGAGACGTCCGCGGGCTCCGCCAAGTACGTCGGGACCCTCGTCACGACGAGCGCACCTCCTGCGAACGGGGACGGGTCGCTCTCGGTCGCGGACGGCGATCTCCTGACCGCCCGGTACGTCGACGTCGACGACGGCGAGGGCGGGAGCGGCCTCGAGCGGCTCGCCCACGCGTCGGCCGACTGCCGCGCCCCGGCCGTTACGGGCATCGGAGAAACCGGCCTGACGGACACCCAGGCGACGATCGTCTGGAACACCGACGAGGGTGCGACCTCGGTCGTGCGGTGGGGCGAGCTGAAGCCCCCTTCCGAGACCGCCTCCGTCTCGGGGCTCGTGACTTCGCACGGCGTGCCGCTCACCGGGCTCCGCGCGTGCACCGTCTACTGGTACTCGGTGGAGAGCCAGGACTTCTCCGGAAACGTCACCATCGACGACCGGAGCGGCCAGTACCACTCCTTCGAGACGCTCGGGGACTTCGGGGAGGGTCTCCAGCCCTGCCATGCGGGTCGCGTCTCGCTCTCGAAGGCGGTCCTCGGCTGCCTCGACTCGCTCCCGATCAAGCTCGTCGACCTCGACCTCAACGCGGATCCCCAAGTCGTCGAGCTCGCGAGCGTCCGCGTCAGCAGCTCGACCGAGCCCGAAGGCGAGGTCGTCTTCCTCACCGAGACCGGCCCGAACACCTCGCAGTTCCTTGGAAGCATCCCGACGCTCGCAGGGCCGCCCGTCGCGGGAGACGGCTCTCTCTCCTCCGCGTCCGGGGATTTCCTGACCGCGACCTACGACGACGCGGACGACGGGACCGGGGTCCCGGCGACCTCGTTCGCGACGGCGATCGCCGACTGCTCCGCCCCGTCCTTTTCGAACGTGCGCGTCACCGACGTCACCGACGACGGCGCCGTCGTCCGATGGAACACCTCGGAACCCGGCACGTCCGTGCTCGAGTGGGGGCCGACCGTGGCCCTCGGGAACGTCGTGACCGACGCCGTCCTCAAGACGACGCACGCGCTCACGATGCGCCCCGGGGCGGAGTGCGGACGGCTCTACTTCCGCGTCTCCTCGACGGACGCGTACGGAAACACGATCGCCTACGACGCTTCCGGCGCGCCGTTCGAACTGAACCTCAGCCGGATCCCCGGCCTTTTCCGCGACACATTCGAGTCGGCGACCGGTTGGACCCTCGAGGGAGACTGGCAGATCGGATCGCCGCAGGGGCTCGGGACGCCCGGACCCGATCCGTCCGCCGCCTTCGAGGGAAGCAAGGTGCTCGGCCAGGACCTGACCGGCCTCGGCGCTTGGCCCGGCGACTTCGAGCCGGGGACGAACTTCCGGGCGATCAGTCCGGTCATCAACGCCTCGTCGCTGACGGGCGGCCAGCTCAAGTTCCGCCGTTGGCTGAACGTCGCGGGGAGCGGGGTCGGGATCGTCGAGGTCCGCAAGAACGGGGTGTGGAACACGGTCTGGTCGAGCCCCAGTTTCGTCGGGATCGCGGACTCGGCGTGGACCCTGCAAACGATCGACGTCTCGCAGTTCGCCGACGCGAACGCGCAGCTCCAGGTCGCCTTCCGCGGTTTCGCCGGGCCGGGAACCACCTCCCACTCGGCGTCGTGGAACGTCGATCGCTTCATCGTCAAGAGCGCTTCGGAGCCCGACTACGCCGCTTGCGGAGGCTGCGCCGGCGCGCCGACCTTCGCGGGTCTCGTGTCGGCCGAAGACCTCGACGGGTGCGCCGGAACCGGCGTGGCGCTCTCGTGGGCCGCCGCTCCCGCGTGGGGAACCGGGAGCGCGGGCACCTACTCCGTCTACCGCTCGACGGATCCCTCCTTCGTCCCGGGACCTTCGAACCGGATCGCCGCCGGCGTCGGAGCGACTTCGTACACCGACCTCTCCGCCCCCAAGGACGTGACGCTCCACTACGCCGTTCGCGCCGAGAACGACGAGACCTGCTCGACGGGGCCCAACAACGGAGGGGTGACGGACACGAACCTCGTCCGCGTCTCCGCCCGCGACGACACCGCACAGCCGAATCCCGGGGACGTCGGCTCGACCCTGCGGAACGACCCGGTCAACGGGGCGCACCTGAGGCTCACGTGGCAACCGACCGGGACCGCCTCCGCGTACCGGGTCTACCGCGCCGTGTCGTCCGCGGGCCCGTTCTCGCTCGTCGCGGAGATCGCCGGGACGCTCTGGGAGGACAAGGACCAGATGGGGGACTCGGCGAGCCGCTTCTACATCGTCCGCGCGGTGGACTCGTGCGGCAACGAGGGCCCCTGAGCGCCGCCGGGCTCGCGTTCCTGCTCGCCGCGACCGCGGCGGGGACCGGCGACGTGCCGGCCCCCGCGAGGCGGCCGTCCGTCCTTCTGATCACGCTCGATACGACCCGCGCCGACCGCCTCGGGGCGTACGGCGCCCCGTTCGCGCGGACGCCGAATTTCGATGCGCTGGCGCGTAGGGGAGTCCGATTCGAGAGGGCCATCGCCCCGACCCCCCTGACCCTTCCGAGCCACGCATCCATCCTGACGGGGCTCGTGCCCCGCCGTCACGGGGTGAGGGACAACTCCGGGTTCTCCCTCGCCCCGGAGGTTCCCTCGCTCGCGGAGCGGCTCCGTGAAGCCGGGTACGCGACCGCCGCCTTCGTCTCCTCCGCCGTCCTCGACCGGACCGGCGGGCTCGACCGAGGCTTCGCTCTCTACGACGACGGGGTCCGCGTGGGAGACCGGCGCGCCTTCGGCCACCTCGAGCGTGCGGCGACGCAAACGACCGACGCGGTTCTCGAACGACTCCCCGCCCTCGCCCCCCCCTTCTTCCTCTGGGTCCACTACTTCGATCCTCACCTCCCCTACGTCCCCCCCGAACCGTGGCGAGGGCGGTTCCCGGACCGGCCCTACGACGGAGAGATCGCCTACATGGACTCCGAAATGGGACGGCTTCTCGAGGCCGTTCGGGGAAAGGACGGGAATCTCCTGGTCGCGGTCGCGGGGGATCACGGCGAGTCGCTCGGCGAACACGGGGAGGCGGCGCACGGCGTCTTCCTCTACGAGGCGACCCAGCGGGTACCGATGGTCCTCGCGGGCCCCGGGATTCCCGGAGGCCGCGTCGTGGACGCGCCTGCCGGGCTCGTCGATCTCGCGCCGACGATCCTCGACCTGCTCGGTCTCCCCGCGCCCGGGGGGATCGACGGTCGCTCGCTGGCGGCGGCGGTACGCGGCGGAAGCCTCTCCACGACCGACTACGAGATGGAGACGTTCTACCCCCGCTTCGCCTTCGGCTGGGCCCCGCTTCGTGCCCTCGTGCGCGGGAGGTGGAAGTGGATCGACGCGCCGAGACCCGAGCTGTACGACGTCTCCGCCGACCCCGGGGAGCGGACCGATCTCGGTCGGGCGCGCCCCGACGAGGCGCGGGCGCTCGCGCGCGTGCTCTCCGAGAAGGTCGGGGAGGACGACCCCGCTCCGCCCCCCTCGGATGCGGAGGCGGAAGAGCGGCGGGCGCGGCTTTCCGCTCTCGGGTACGTCGCCGGCGGCGGTGCGTCCGCGGGATCGGTCGACCCGAAGGACGGCATCGCCTGGCTCGCCGACCTCGAGGCGGGACGCCGGGCCCTTCAGACCGGAAACCCGAGGGACGGGATCGCCCCGCTCGAACGGCTCGTGTCGAGGAACCCCGAGAACCTGCAGGCCTGGATCGCCCTCGGGCTGTGCCGCCTCGCCTCCGGCGACGCGCGCCGCGCCGAGAGCGATCTCCGAGAAGCGGTCGCCCTCGCCCCCGATCGCTCCCTCCCCTGGGTCCGGCTCGGCGATGCGCTGGCCGCGCGGGCGCGGTCGGACGAGGCGGCGCGGCGCGAGGCGCGGATCGCCTACGAAAAGGCCCTCTCGCTCCACCCGCGGGAGGCCGACGCCTACCTCGGCCTGCTTCTGGTATTGGCCCTCTCGCAGGACGGGCCCGCGATCGACGCCCTCGCGGCGAAAGCGCGGCGCGAGGGATGGAGCGACCCCGTGTTCGACACGGAGATCGGGTTGCTCGCCCTCGGGCGCGGCAAGGACGCCGAGGCCGAGGCGTCGCTGCGGCAGGCGATCGCGGCCGACCCGGCTGCGGTGCGTGCGCTCGAGGGGCTCGGAAAACTCGCTTACGGTCGCGGGGCGGTGCGCGAGGCGGAGCGCTGGTACGCGCGCGCGCTCGACGCCGCTCCCTCGGCGGCGCTCGCGAAGACCTTGGGCGCGATCCGTCTTCACGACCTGGGGGACGCCGCGGGCGCCCGGGAGGCGTTCACACGGGCGCTCGCGCTCTTGGGGCCGGCCGATCCGGACCGCGCGGAGATCGAGGCGATCCTTCGGGAGTTGGCCTCGTTCTGATCGATCGAGATCCGCCTCCGTTATAGTGGCGCGGGTCAGGCCGCCGGAGGGTTCGATGATCATCGCCTACGTCCCGGGATCGACCTCGGTCGACCGCCACGAGCTCCTCCCGGGCCAACCCCTTCCCGAAGGTTCGGTCTGGTTCGACGTCGTGGAGCCGGTCCCCGAGGAGCGCCGGCTCGTCGAGCGTGCCCTCTCCGTCGAGCTGCCGACCCGGGAGGAGATGGTCGAGATCGAACCGTCGAGCCGCCTCTACACCGACGGCGGCGCGATCTTCATGACCGCGACGATCATCACGCATGCCGACCAGCCGAACCCGACGAGCGACGTGATGACCTTCATTCTCGCGCGCGGCGTGCTCGTGACCCTGCGCTACGTGCACCCGAAGCCGGTCGCCGCCTTCTCGGCGCGGATCGTCCGTCAGCCGAGCCTCTGCGCGTCGGCGGAAGACGCCTTCGTCGGACTCCTCGAGAGCTTCATCGATCGCATCGCCGACATCCTGGAGCGCGTCGGGCTCGACCTCGATGTCCTGTCCCGAGAGATCTTCCGGGATCCGGCGGAGGAGGACCGGGGAAAGCGACAGGACCTGCGCGCCGCCCTCCGGACGCTCGGCCGGAACGACGACCTGACCTCGACTGCGGCCGAGAGCCTTCTGTCGATCAGCCGGCTCCTCCGGTTTTTCAGCCAGGCGTGCGAAGCGTCGGCCCGGAAGGAACTCAAGGCGCGCATGAAGGAGATGCAGAACGACCTCCTGTGGCTCCGGCAGCACGTCGACTCGGAGGCGAGCAAGGTGAACTTCCTCCTCGACGCCACCCTCGGGCTCATCAACATCGAACAGAACGCGATCATCAAGATCTTCTCGGTCGCCGCGGTGGTCTTCCTCCCGCCGACGCTCGTCGCGAGCGTGTACGGCATGAACTTCGAGTTCATGCCGGAGCTTCGGTCCCCCTTCGGCTACCCCGTCGCGCTCCTTCTCATGGTCACGTCGGCCGTCTTGCCGTATGTGTACTTCAAGCGGAAGGGGTGGCTCTAGGGGGGGCGCGATGCGAGCGAGGCGCGGGGCGGCTCTGGCGGCGGTCTTCTCGATCACGACGGCGGCGAGCGCCTACACACCGGGATCGGGAACGATCTACAGCGTTTCGTTCGAGGCGGCGCTCGATCCCGACTGGGAGCAGGGGAACGGCATCCCCCCGAACCCCTCGCCGTGGACACGGATCACCGACGGGGCGGACACCTCGCTCTACGCCGACGGCTTCGGCCCGTACTTCAACTCGCCGACCCGCCACTGGGCGCGGCACTGGCTGCAGCCGACCCGGGCGACCGCCTTCTCGATCGCATTCGAGTTCCGGGCGGAGCTCGGAACCGGCTACGCGTTCGATCTCGAGATCGAACAGCGGGCTCCGGCGCTCCGGAAGGTCCGAACGCGGGTGGACGGCTCGGGAAACCTGCTCCTCTACCGCACCGAGAACGGCGCGTACGCGCAGATCGGGTCCGTCCCCGGGGTCTTCCCCGCGAACCAGAAGCGCTGGATCCGATTCGCGATCGAGCCCGACGGAGCGAGCGCCCATCCTCGCCTGCGCCTGCGGGTCTGGTCGGGGGGCGCGACCGCGGAGCCGTCGTCGTGGACCCTCGACGTCCTGGACGACCGGGACACCCTGGAGCGCGTCCATCGCTTCGAGCTCGTCGCCGACGGACCGAAGGGGGTCGAGACCTGGATCGACGACCTCGACGTGTGGGGAGACCCTTCGGAGGGCTGCGCATCCTCGGTGCGGACGATCTGGCTCGTGGAGTCGAGCCATCTCGACATCGGATTCACCGCCCCTCCGGACGACATCGAGACGTTCGCGAAATCCCACATCGACCAGGTCCTCCAGAACCTCGCCGCCGATTCCGACTACCGCTGGACCCTCGAGTCGTCGTGGTGGCTCGACCGGTGGTGGGAACGCTCGACGGACGCCGAGCGGGACACGATGGTCGCGCGTCTGCGCGAGGGACGCATCCGCCTGACCGCCGGTTACGCGAGCCTCCACACGACGACCGCCGGCCACGAAGAGCTCACGCGGAACCTCTACTGGGCCTCCCGCTTCGCCCGCGAGCACGGGATCCCGCTCCGGACGTGGATCACGGACGACGTGCCCGGTTCGACCTTCGCGCTGCCGGAACTCCTTCACCGATCCGGGCTCGACTTCTTCGTCGGAGGGATGAACACCACCTTCGGGGGCAGGGTCACGACGCCGGACCACGGCGACCGCCCCTTCTGGTGGGAGGGGCCGGACGGGTCCAAGGTGCTCTCCTGGATCACCTTCGATTCGTACGCCGAGGGGTTCGACTACGGCTTCTCGTTCTTCGACGACCTCGCCGCGATGGTCGAGAAGATGGGGAAGAAGATCCCCGAGATCGAAGAGACCGGCTATCCCTGGGCCGACCTGCTCCTGATGCGCGCCTTCGACAACCACTACCAGGGCTTCCACGCGCGGGACCTCGTCGAACAGTGGAACGCCACCTACGAGAACCCCGTCTTCCGCCTCGCGACGGCCGAGGAGTTCTTCGACCACATGCTCGCCCTCCACGGCCCCGACGCGTTCCCCGCGTTCCGGGGCGATTTCGGGGCGGCGTGGTCGGCCTCCCACGCGAACGCCCCCCACACCGAGGCGCTCGTTCGCGAGGCGCACCGGACGGGACGCTCGGCGGAAGCGTTCCTGGCGGCCGGATCCGCGATCGACCGCGCGCCGGCGCCGCACGCCGATCGCGACCGCATGTTCCGGATGATGCTCCAGGTCGACGAGCACTCGGGGGCCGGCGGTTGGCCCGGCTACTTCACCCCCGAGGAGATGGACCGGAACAACACGATCCACCTCTCCTACGCGCAGGAGGCCGCCTCGCTCGCCTCCTCCCTCCACGACCAGGGCCTCGACCGAGCGCTCGCCGAGCTCCCCTCGCCGGGAGACGCGATCGCGGTGGTCAACCCGCTCGGCCGGGAGCGGACCGGGTATGCGAGGGCGACACTCCCTCCCGAGATCTACGCGACGACCTTCCGGGTCGTGGAACGCGGGACGGCGAGCGAGATCCCCTACCAGCGGTTCGACGCGACTTCCGAAATCCTCTTCCTCGCGGAATCGGTCCCCCCGTTCGGATACCGGGTTTACGACCTTCTGCCCGGGGAGCCGTCCGCCGTCCCCGGCGGGATGCTCGAGGCGACCGCCACGACGCTCGAGAACGACGCGTACCGCGTGACGATCGACCCCTCCGACGGCGCGGTGACGAGCCTCTTCGACAAGGTCCGCGGGGTCGAGCTGGTCGACGGGGGATCGTCGTACGACTTCAACGAGCTCGCGACCGCGACGAAGAGCCAGATCGACGCCGCTTCGGCCCCGACGGCGCAGCCCCCGACGTCCGCTT
>CAZVOE010000144.1:2147-8160 GCA_964628935.1 uncultured Acidobacteriota bacterium | reverse complement strand
GGCCACCGCCGCCGCGGCGAGGAACGGCGTCACCGCCCCCGCTCCGCGGCCGCGACCGCCTCGCGCATCCTCTGGATCCGGCGATCCCGGTCCCTCGCGAACCGCTCGATTCCCTCGAGGATGTGACCGGGCCCGAGGTGCGCCTCGTCGATCACCTCGTCGACCGATCCGCCGGTCCGCCAGCGGCGGTCCCAGTCGGCCCCCATCGAGTACTCGCGGACGATCGGATTGGCGATCCACTCCCGGAAGTGGTGGACGGTGCGGTTCGTGATCCACATCGCGTTCCAGAGGTCGCCCGTCGGCGCGATCCGATCCCGGTACGCCTCGTCTTGGAGCGCGAAGAGTTGCGGACTGACGAAGGCGACGATCTTCACGTTCAGCCCGCGCCTCGCGATCTCGGGGAGGACCTGGACCAGGTTCGCGGTCGGCGTCGTCCCCTGCACGAAGACGGTTCCCGCCCTCGGCGCCGCGGGGTCGTAGTCTCGGATGAGGTATGCGCCGCGCGCCGCCTCGAAGTGCGAGGCCATTCCGAGCTTTTCGCGATCGGGGACCTCGATCGGGGGGCGCGTCAGGTGGAGCGCGACGATCGGCGCCTTTTGCCGGAGCGCCGCGGCGATCATCACCGGAACCTCGTTGTACTCCCAGGGGTGGAGGTCGATCACGTGCCCGTCGGGGAAGAGCTGGGTCACGCCGGTCTCGAAGATCCCGAAATGGGTCCGCGAATCCTCCGCGGTCTCCGGTCCCGAGTGCCCGGCGACCCAGAGCACCTTCCCCACGCGGAGGTTGCAGTCCTGCGCCAACTGGCTGAAGAGCCGCATGGCGCCGTACTTGAGGTACGAAAACGACCCGTACGTCGAGCAGGCGCCCCAGAAGCCGTTCCACTCCCGGAACGGATCCGACGCGAGGTTCACCGACGCCAACCCGACCATCATCCCCGCGTTCGTGAACTCGGTGATCTGCGTGGGGAGGAGCGTCCCCTTCGGGTTCCGGTCCCGCTCGTACCAACCCCAGCCGGTTTCGCCGTCCCAGTCCTTCATGAAACCGGCGATGTTCGTCGACTCCGCGAGATCGGCCGAGCAGGCGACGAAGACCGGCCGGCCGTATTCCCGCTTCGCGAAGGTGTTGACCCAGGCCCCCCACGCGGCGAGGGCCATTCGGTTCGGGACCTTGGCGCCCGGCTTCGCCCACATCGATACGGGATAGTTCCGAACGTCGTAGAGCCGCTCGTCCTCGAAGACCGCCTTCGCCTTTCCGTCGATCCAAAACGTCGGGATCCGATCGGGAACCTCGGACGCGACCTCGACGAGACGCGTCGCGATCGCGTCGGCGAGCGACTCGTCCTTTCGGAAGACGCTCATCGCGATCTCGAAGTTGGCCTTCATCTGGGCGGCCATCTCCGAAGGATCGGAGGGGGCCGGCTGGTCGACCCCCCGGTATTCCACGCCGTACTTCTCCATGAAGCGCTTGCGGATCTCCCAGAATTCCGGGGCGTTGCGCGGCCAGGGGGTCCCGTGGGAGGCGTAGTCGTACTTCCCGTAACCCCTCCCCTTCCGGGTCTTGAACCACGCCATCGTCGGGAGGCGGTCGGGGTTGTCTCCCCGCGCCGCTTCCAGCACCGCCCGCGTCACCGGGCCCCAGAGGGAGCCCTCCTCGGTGCCGACGACCCTCCACCCGTACGGCTCGAACCAGTCGCGCGGGGTGCCGTGGACGACCGACGAGCAGCGGTTCGGGTCGATCCCGAAGTCGTTCCAGTCGACGAGGAAGACGAGGTTCGAGAGGCCGAGCCCCCACGCGGCGTTCTTCGTCTCGTGGCTCGCGCCGGGAGTGAGCCCCCCTTCCCCCTCGACGACGAAGACCTTGACCTCCTCGCATCCCGCCATCTTGAGCGCGAGGGCCTGGCCCGCGGCCGGCGGCATGCCGTGCCCGGAGGGCCCGGTGTTCCACTTGAGGAACAGGGTCTTCCCCTCGAACTCCGCGTGGCCCGGAAGGCCGCCGCGGCGGCGCAGGCGCATCAGGTCCTCCCAGGTGAGGGCCCACTTGCCCCCGTCGGGGAACGCGAAGCGCTCTTCTCCCCCCGCCCGGTGCCGCACGCGCATCGCCTCGTTCAGGACGGCGAGCGCCGCGTACACGAGCGGGACGGTGTGTCCGGCCGAGAGCACGAACCGGTCGCCGAAAGGCCGCCACGGGCGGAGCAGGTCCCAGCGCATCGCCCCCGACAGCATCGTCGCGAGGACGGCATGGACCTTCGAACGGGAGCCGCCCGGGTGGCCGCTTTGCCGGTAGTTCAGGGAGAGGTCGATCATCTCGTCGACCAGGTCCTTGATCGTCTCCCAGCGTTCGAACGAGGGTTCGGCCGCGGCGTAGAGGAGAGAGGCGTTCGGGGCGAGGGCGCGCTCGGTCATCGGCTCACTTCCTGTTCTTCTTCATGAAATCGGCGATGCGCTCGAGACCCTCGTCGATCGCCTCGAACGACGACGCGTACGAGAATCGGATGTGCTGGCCCTCGCCCTCGACGGGGGTGCCGAAGTGGATGTCGGCGAGAACGGCCACCCCGGCTTCGTGGAGGAGGCGCTTGCGGAACTCCTCGCTCGTCGCGGCGCCGACCATCCGGCAGGCTTCCGAGACGTTCGGCCAGACGTAGAAGGCGCCCCCGGGGGTGAGGCAGGAGAATCCCGGAAGCTCGTTCAACCCCCTCACGATCCGGTCGCGGCGCCGGCGGAAGACACGCGCCATCTCGAGCGACGGCTCCTGGCTCGAGGTCAGGGCCTCGAGGACCGCGTACTGGTTCGGGTGCGGAGGGCAGGAGTCGGTGTTCGTGACCCAGCGGGTGAAGATCGGGGCGAGCGCCTTGTTCGCGGCGTAGCCGATGCGCCACCCCGTCATCGAGTAGGTCTTCGACGCCGAGTCGGCGACGATCGTCCGGTCGCGCATCCCGGGGAAGGTCGCGATCGAGAGGAACTCGCCGTCGTAGACGAGCCCGGAATAGACCTCGTCCGAGTAGATCCAAAGATCCTCGTAGGGGGCGACGATCTTCGCGATCTCCTCGAACTCGGCGCGGGAGAGGAGATTGCCCGTCGGGTTCCCCGGGCTGCAGAGGATCAGCAGGCGCGTCCTCTCGTTGACCTTATCGCGCAGCTCTTCGAGGTCGAAGTTGAACCCCCGCGCCTCGCGGAGCGGGAGCGGCACGGGAACCGCCCCGTGCGCCTTGATCTGCGCCTCGTAGATCGGGAAGCCGGGGTTCGGGTAGATCACCTCGTGACCGGCGCCGGGCTCGACGACCGAGAGGACCGTGTAGCCGATGAACGGCTTCCCGCCGCAAGCGCAGACGACCTCTTCCGCCTCGAACGGGACCCCGCGGGTGTGGGTGAAGTACCTGGCCACCGCCTCGCGGAGCGGCTGGATTCCCGGCGACGGCGTGTACCCCGTCTTCCCCTCCGTGATCGCGCGAATGCCCGCGAGCCGGATGTGATCCGGCGTCGGGAAGTCGGGCTGGCCGATGCAGAACGAGACGATCTTCTTGCCCTCGGCCTCGAGGCGGGCGACTTCGCCCAGGACGACGAACGCGTTTTCCGTCCCCAGCTCCCTTGCGCGTTTCGCGATCGGCGGCATCGGTGGGCCCTCCCCGGTTGCGACGGGCGGAAGGGCCGATTGTAGGCAACCGGCGCGTGGCGCGGCAAGGCGCGAAGATCAAACCACGCGCCGCTCCAGCACGAGAGCGGGAACCGGCGGCGGCGCGGGGGGGTCCGGCGCCGCCACCGGGGCCGGAGACGCGGGAGGAGCGATGACACGCGCGCGCGGCCGGACGGCCTCGCCGCTTTCCTCTTCGGGGAGGGTCGCGGTCAGGCTCTGAACCCGACCGTCGCGCACGACCTCGATCGGGACCGTTTTCCCGGCGTTCCGGCCGACGGCGCGGATCACGGCGCCGGGGGTGTCGACGGTTTCTCCGCCGATCGAGACCAGGAGGTCTCCCACCTTCACCCCGGCCTTCTCCGCCGCGGAGCCTTCGAGCACCTTCCCGACGAGGACTCCCGCGTCCTTTCGGCACCCGAGATGCTCGCGAAGCTCGGGGGTCGTGTCGATCAGCTCGACCCCCAGTTTCGGCCTTCCGGACGCGAGGCCGAACGCCTCGAGACGGAGAGCGCGCGCGTCCCGCCCGAGCCTGGGGATATCGATCCTGAGGTGTTCGAGCGCCTTGCGGGCCTCCTCGCCGGCCCTCGCGATCTCTTCTTCCATGCGTTCGCGCTCTTCCGGGGAGAGATCCCGCCAGCCCTTCGAGCCGAAGCGCGGCATGACGATCCGCATCCCTTTCCGCTCGGCGAGCTCGGCCGTGACCGTCTTGCGGTCGCCATCGCGGACGACCTCGAACGTGATCCGGTCGCCGGGCTTCGCGGCGTGGATCGTCTCGGTGAGCATCGCGGGACCGCGCACCGGCTTCCCGTTCGCGGCGACGATGACGTCCCCTTCCGCGAGCCCCGCCTTTTCCGCGGGGGTGTCGGGGAAGACGCGGGTGATCCGGGCTCCGCCTTCGGAGAGCTTCGTCTCCTCGCGCGTCGAGACCCCGAGGTAGGCGCCCCCCGAGCCGTCCTCCCCGAAGGTGACGATCTCGAACGGGCCGTCCTCGCCGGAGGCGACCCACACCCCTTCGTCGCCGCCCGCGACCAGGACGTGCACGTCGCCGTCGTCGGTCCGGACCACGATCTTCTCTTCGGTTTCGATCTCGGGGGTCCCGTCCGCGAACGCGAGACCGTCGATGGCGAGTCCGGCGATCGCGAGGACCGCGAGACCGGTGAGTTTCCATCCTGCGTGCATCGTCCGTTCCTCCCGCCGGGGACCTCCCGGCTCCGGTCGTTGATACGCCCGCCGCGGGAAATGGACGACCCGGGGCATGTAGGATGCGCCCCGATGTCGCGAACGGACGGATTCGAAGGGCGGGCGGCTCTGGTGACGGGGGGAGGGACCGGCCTCGGCCTCGAGATCGCACGCCTTCTGGCCCGGGGAGGGGCGAAGGTCGCCCTCGCGAGCCGGAACGCCGCCCATCTCGAGGAGGGGGCGGCGTCGCTCCGGGCGGAGGGGTTCGAGCCCCTTCTCGTCCCGTGCGACGTCCGGGACCACCGCGCGGTCCGGCGCCTCGTGCGGGAGGTCGAGGGGTCTGTCGGCCCGTTGCGGATCGTCGTGAACAACGCCGCGGGGAACTTCGTGCGTCCCTCCGAGGCCCTTCCCGAGAAAGCCTTCGCGAACGTCGTCGACATCGTCCTCAACGGGACCTTCTACGTCTCGCGCGCGGCCGGAAACGCCATGATCGCGCACGGCCGGGGCGGGGCGATCCTGAACGTCGTCGCGACCTACGCATGGACGGGGGGGCCGGGGACGGTCCACTCGGCCTGCGCGAAGGCGGGGGTCCTCGCGATGACGCGGACGCTCGCGGTCGAGTGGGCGCGGCACGGGATCCGTGTCGTCGCCGTCGCCCCGGGGCCGTTCGACTCGAAGGGGGCGGCCGAACGGCTTTGGCCCACTCCCGAGTTGGAAGAGCGGGTGCGGCGGTCGATCCCGCTCGGACGGTTCGCGACGCGGGAGGAGGTCGCGCGGGCTTCCGTGTGGCTCCTCTCCGACGAGGCCGCCTACGTGACCGGGGAGTGCCTGACCCTCGACGGGGGCGGCTGGCTCGGCCGCGGGATCCTGGGCGCCGGCGACCCGATCCCGAGGGTGAGAAAGAAAAAGGGGACTGGCACCTTTTCTCGCGGTTCCGATTCCGCGGATTGACGGCGCGTCCGCTTCCGATCCCGCCTCCTTCGAGGTTCTTCCCACACAGGCCGCGGAACTTCCGCATCCGACCGCTGTCCGAAGGAGCGGAACGGGCCGCCCCTTCCGAAGATCCGGCGGCCCGAAGGAGGCTCGCGATGCGAAGGTCCCCGCTTCCGATCGTGCTCGCCCTGCTCGCCCTCGTTCTCCCGGTCGCCGTCGTCCACATCGCCGACGCCGCGGCGGGGACGGGGGGCATCCGAGTTCGCGGCGG
>CAZVOE010000144.1:0-2137 GCA_964628935.1 uncultured Acidobacteriota bacterium | reverse complement strand
CGTCGTCGACGACGCGCGGCAACCCCTCCCGGGCGTCCGGGTGACGCTCAGCCACGAGACGGGGTTCATCGCGACGACGACCCTCACGACCGACGCGCGCGGGATCGTCGAGTTCCCGGTCCTCCGCGCCGACGGCGGGTACGTCGTTACGGTCTCCCTTCCCGGGTTCGCGAGCGTCACGCTGCCGGGCACGCGGGTGAAGGCGGGCGCGGTCACCGAGGTTCCCGTCGTGATGACGCCCACGGCCGCCCTCGAAGAGCGGATCGAGGTCGAATTCGACCGTGCGGTCGTCGCCGTCGAAACGAAGGGCGACGGAAACCTCCTGGCGTCTTACGAGGGAGACGGTCGGCCCGCCGTCCGCTTTTTTCAGGGACGGATCGGCCTCGCACCGGGCTCCCCGGTGATGGACGAGCCCTCGACCGAGTCGTACCGGCGCTACGACGATTCCTCCTTCCGCGACGTCGCGACCGATCCCCTGTCGACCTTCTCGATCGACGTCGACACCGCCTCGTACGCGAACGTCCGGCGCTTCCTCGAAGGGGGCTCGCTCCCCCCGAAGGACGCGGTCCGGATCGAGGAGTTGCTCAACTACTTCCCCTACGATCTCCCCGCTCCCCGGGGAGCCGACCCATTCGCCGTCTGGACCGACGTCGGCACCGCCCCCTGGGCGCCCGAGCATCGCTTGATGCGCGTCGCCCTCAAGGCCCGGGAGATCGACGCCTCGAGCCGGCCCGCCGCGAACCTCGTCTTCCTCGTCGACGTGTCGGGGTCGATGCAGTCCGAGAACAAGCTGCCTCTCTTGAAGCGCTCCTTTCGCATGCTCCTCGAATCGCTCGAGCCCAAGGACCGCGTGGCCCTCGTCGTCTACGCCGGCTCCTCGGGGCTCGTGCTCGACTCGACCCCGGTCTCATCCTCCGGCGCGATCGCCGAGGCGATCGACCGGCTCGAGGCGGGCGGGAGCACGAACGGCGGCGAGGGGATCGTCCTCGCGTACCGTGTCGCCCGCGAGCACTTCGTCCCGGGAGGGATCAACCGCGTGATCCTCGCGACCGACGGCGACTTCAACGTCGGCGTGTCGAGCGAAGGAGACCTCACCCGGCTCGTCGAGAGGGAAGCGAAATCGGGCACATTCCTCACCGTCCTCGGCTTCGGGATGGGGAACTACAAGGACTCGACCTTGGAGGCGCTCGCCGACCGCGGGAACGGGAACTACGCCTACATCGACTCGCTCCTCGAGGCCCGGAAGGCCCTCGTCGAGCAGACCGGAGGAACGCTCGTGACCGTCGCCAAGGACGTCAAGATCCAGATCGAGTTCAACCCGGTCGAGGTGGCCTCCTACCGGCTCCTCGGATACGAGAACCGTCTCCTCGCGGCGCGCGACTTCGACGACGACGCGAAGGACGCGGGCGAGATGGGGTCCGGGCACGTGGTGACCGCCCTCTACGAGATCGTCCCCGCGGGGAAGGGATCGGGAGCGCCGGCCCTCAAGTACCAAACGCCTGGGTCGACCGACGCCGCGAAGTCGGGAGAGATGGCGACCGTGAAGGTCCGCTACAAGGAGCCCGACGGCGAGACGAGCCGGCTTTCGTCGACCACGGTCCGCGCCGGCCAGGGTGTCGCCCCCGAGCGCGCCGCCGACTTCGACTTCGCCTCCGCGGTCGCGTGCTTCGGAATGCTGCTGCGGGAGTCCGAGCATCGGGGAGAAGCGAGCTGGGCGATGGTCCGCGACCTCGCGACGCGCGGGCTCTCGTGGGATCCGGGCGGCTGGCGCGCGCAATTCCTCGCGCTCGCCGGGAAGGCGGAGCGAATGGAATAGGGGACTGGCACCTTTTCACGAAAAGGTGCCAGTCCCCTTTTTCAACTCCACCCGGAACACGGCGCCGGGTTTCGACCGGGCCAGCGCGAGGCGCCCGCCGTGCGCTTCGACGAGGGCGCGTGCGATCGAAAGCCCGAGCCCCGTTCCCCCGCGGTCCCTCGCGGTCGTGAAGAACGGCTCGAAGATCTTCCCGGCGTTGGCGTCGGAAATCCCCGGTCCATCGTCCGAAACCTCGACGACGACCTCCGCCTCGCCCCGCACCTCGACCCTCGCGGTCGTCGCCCCGTGCGCCCGCGCGTTCTCGAGGAGGCTCGCGAGGAC
>CAZVOE010000143.1:3946-8201 GCA_964628935.1 uncultured Acidobacteriota bacterium | reverse complement strand
CCCCGTAGGCGCGGTGGAGCGGCGCGAGCACGATCGCGAGCCCCGTCGTCGAGCAGTTCGGGTTCGTGACGAGAAAGCCGCGTCCGCTTCGCGCTCGGTCGCGGACGATCTCGACGTGCACAGCGTTGATATCCGGGACGACGAGCGGCACGTCGGGATCCATCCGGAACGCCGAGCTGTTGCTCACCACCGGAATCCCGGCGCGCACGATCCGTGGCTCGACGTCTCGCGCCACGGTGGCGTCGAGAGCCGAGAGGACGAGCCGGCATCCGGCGAAACTCTCCGGGTCGCACGATCCGACGGGAAGCGCCGCCGCGGTGCCCGGAACGTCTCCCGTGAGTTTCCAGGCGACCGCCTCCCCGTATCGGCGGCCGGCCGAACGCTCGGACGCCCCAAGCGCAACCAGGTCGAACCACGGATGCGAAGCGAGACGCTCGACGAGACGCTGTCCGACGAGGCCGGTCGCCCCGGCGATCCCCACCGCGAAACGCGCCACGTGCCCCTCCTCCGCGCCCGAGGCGCGGCGCGCACGATGCTACAATCCGCCGGCCTTCGAAACCAAGGAAGCGAGGCGAAAAGGAGCGATGGGCGAGAACCCCGAGATTCCTTCCGGACGGCGCGAGCCGGGGGACGACTTCTTCTGCCTCCGCTTCCGCATCTGGTACCCGTCGATCGACTGCGCGTTCCGGACTCGCTTCGGGACCTCGTCCGCGTGCGCCCGTTGCGACCAGGGGCGATTCAACCTCAGGCGCCACGCGGCGGCGCTGCGCGGCGCCCGCTTCCTCGTGACGGCCGGACTGGACGATCGAATCGCCGATGAGGCCTGACACGGTCGAGACCTCTCAGGAGGACCCCGATGCCGACCGCGCTCCTTCGCTTCCGCGATCTCGTCCTTCTCGTCGCCTGCTCCGTGTCGAGCGTCCTCGCCGGGATCCTCCTTCTGGGGCGCTGGAAGTTCGCGGCGCTGTTCGAGAGTGCCCTCGCGGGGCGGACCCTCCTCTGGGCGGTCGGCGCCGCCGCCGTCGCGGTCGGCTGCGCCCTCGGCTACGTTCTCGGCAGACCCCCTTGTGGCGGGGCGCGCGGAAGCGTATAAGCGAATCGTTCACAGGAAACCAGGAGGCCGAGCCATGGACCGAACGCGTTTCCGACGCCAGCTCCTCTCGGGCGCCGCCGTCGCTCTGCTCGCCTGCGGGGTCGAGTGGGCCGACGAGGCTCCCCGTCCCGACGCGATCGCGGACGACGTGGAGCGCCCGCAAATCCTCGAGCTCGCGCGAAAGCACAGCCTTCCCGGTCCGATCGAGGTGCCCCGTCCGATCGAGATCCGGCCGGTCGGCGATTTTCCGGGCTATTTCCGCGGCGGATCGGGGTGGAACTCGGGGATGGGACTTCCGGCGGGCGGTGCGACCTCCTCCGGAACCACGGCCAACGAACGGATCGAGGCGAGCCTCAAAAAGGCGGTTGCCCGGCTTCGTTGATCGTCCCGGCCGGACGGATTTTCGCGAGGGTCACCGATTCGACGACGCGCCCCCACCCCGGATCGCCGGCGCGAACCGGGGTGAGCTTCCATCCATGCCCCTCCGGGGCGAGGAAGAGGCTGGCGCCTTCGGGCCCGAGGTAGATTGCGGTCGCTCCGCGTGACCGCGCCCCCGGTCGCTCCTGCCACGCGCTCGCGTCGATTTCCGCGCGGAGGGCCGGGCCGGAGGCGATTCGTTCGAGGCGTCCGATCTCTCCCCCCCGCTCGTCGATCAGAAGCACCGGGAAACCGTCGGCGCTTCGAAGGGTGGCCGAAGGCCACCATCCGCGCGGTAGTTCGAGACGGAGACCGGGGACGACGAGCGTTCCCTCGATCGGACCGCGCCGGCTCCGCTCGGCATGGGAACTCTGTTCGAAGCGGATTCCGAACCGGGAGGCCGGGTCGATCGGGGGAGGGGCCGGTGGAAGGGGCGCGTCGCGCCAGGTCACCGGAATCCAGAAGAGAGCCAGGGAGCGTCGGCCGTGGACGACCGGGATGCCGATCTCGACCGCGCGATCCCCGAAATCGAGCCCAAAGACGAGCCAGATTCCCGCAAACCCCGGCTCGCCCCAGCTGGCCACCCACCCCGCACGGGCCCCGCTTCGTTCGACCGCCACCCGGTCGAGTTCGATCCGGTCGCGCCGGCTGGCCGTCGCGGCGCCCGCGGGGGGAAGAGTGGCTGCGCGCCAGCCGCCGAGATCGCCGTCGCGCTCGATCACGTACCCCGCGCGACGACCATCCCCGATGACGACCTCGGTCCCATCCCGGTCGACGAAATGCCCGCGGAACCAAAGGAGCGCCCCGGGGGCGGCCGAGGGGGTCGATATGCCGGTGTCGAGGCGGCGCGCGACGATTCCAGGAGGGAATCCGAGCGTGAACCCAGGCCCTTCCACCGCCTGCCACGGATCCCTCCGTTCGTCCCAAGCCCTCGGAGCGTGCGGAAGGATCGGGACCTGAAGGGGGCCGCTCGGAAACGGGGCCGAGCGCTTCCAGGCTTCGTGGGGAAGGGCGGTTCTTGCGAGTACCGCGAGGAGTTCCGCCTCGCGATCCGCGAGGGAGCCTCCGCCGAGCCCCGCGTCTCCCGGCACGAGAAGTGCCGCGCATCGTCCCACCCCCTCGCCCACGGCTCGGTCGGCGAACACCACGCGCCGGCGATCTCCCTCCGCCTCGAAGTGACCGTCACGGAGAACCCAGCCGGCCGGACCATCGCGTGGAGAAGCGAGTACGATTCCGGGAAGGGAGGGCTCCGCGTCCGGCGCGAGCGCGTAGTAGGCGATCAGCGAGTCCCCGGGCCATCTCCGGATCTCGAGAACCGGCGCGAGCGCCGAAGTCTCGGCCGGGGAGCTCGAGACCCCGTACCAACGCGGATCGGTCCAGGCGACGACCAGGCCGACGTCGAATCGATAGGCCCGCTCGGTGGCAAGGAATGCGTCGAGGACCTCCCCAGCCCCCACCCCGAGCGGAAGCGAGGCGACCGTCTCGGAATCGAGATCGGCGAGGAGCCCGGATTCCGCTCGGGCGGGCCCACTCTCCCCCGCCGCGAGGAGGATCGCCACCCCGGCGATCGTCCCGATCACAGTCCTTCCCGACCCGATTCGCGCCGGGCCCGCTCGAGCTCGCGCCGCAGCTCCCCGACCTCTCGGCGAAGCCGCTCGATCTCTTCCTCGGCGGCGGGGTCCCGAAGGCCGGCGGGCCTCGGTCGAACCGGGACGCGGATCTCGACCGGCTTCCCTCCCCGAACGACCTCGAAGCGCACGCTCCCGCCCTCCTCGGCCCTCACGGCGAGGCGGAGGTCGATCGCTCGCGCCAGCGGTCGTCCCCCGGCACGCACCAGAACATCCCCGACCCGGACCCCGGCGCCGAACGCGGAAGCCCCGTCGGCCACAGACGCGACGAGGAGACCGGTCTCGGACGGGGCACCGAAGTGCCGCCGGAGCTCGGGCGGAATCTCGCGGACCTCGATCCCGAGCACGGAACCCTCGATCAGCGAGAAACCGGTGAGCGGGGCCTCTGGAGCACGGGGAAAGATGCCCGTCGATTCTCCCGCCCGTACGTCGACCACGCGCGTCGTCCCTCCCCGAAGCACGCGGACCGGGACGATGTCCCCCGGACGGAACGACTCGACCGCCTCCCGGAGGTCGATCCGGTTCGCGGTTTCCTTGCCCCCGACGGCGAGCACGACGTCCCCCTCCCGGAGCCCCGCGCGATCGGCGGGTCCCCCCGGGAGGACCGCGACCACCTGGACCCCGCCGTCGAGCGCGTCGCCGAGGAAGATCCCGAGCCAGGCGGTGCCCGCCCCCGCCTCGACCCCGAGGCACGGAAACGCGAAGAGCGCGATCGCGAGCCCCGAGATCCCCCGGAAAATGCGGGATTCCGCCGTCATGAACACCCCGTCTCATGGTACGCGCCGCGCCGGTCAAAGACGAGCGGCGAGGCGCGGGAGCGGACCCAGGGCCCGTCGCTGCCAACCACGCAGATCCGGTACGTCCTCGGGGGCCCCTCCGGCGTCGAGGGTTCTCTGAAGCGCCTCGAGCACCCCGCGGCTCGCGAGGAACGAGGGCTCGAGACCGAGCGCGTGCGCGCGTTCGTCCCGAAGCGCCTTGAGTGCGCGCACCCGCGCCTCGAAGGCCGGGTCGCGCCTCACGCGCTCGACGGAACGCTCTTCCGGCAGGTCGGCCGCATCGAGCGCGAGCGCTTCCTCGAGGGCGCAGGCGAGATCGCCGGCCCCCCCCCCCCCCGCCC
>CAZVOE010000143.1:0-3936 GCA_964628935.1 uncultured Acidobacteriota bacterium | reverse complement strand
GTCCCTCCAGGCACGAGGCGCTCCGTCGAGCGACGCCAGCGCCTTCCGGTCGGCCGAGCGAAGGCGCGCGATCTCGAGGAGGGTCTCCTCGCGAAGCACACGGAACGGCGGCCGGTCGATGCGCCGCGCCCGCTCCTCGCGCCAGGACCACGCGGCGCGTAGGAGCGCGAGGCCGCGACGATCGAGCGACCCTCCCCCCTTCACGCGCCGGAAGCGCTCCGGATCTTCGGAAGTTGCCGACCATCGAACGTCTTCGAGGCGCCGGAACTCCTCCTCCGCCCAATCCCTCCGGCCGAGCCGATCGATTTCGGCCCCGAGGATCCGCGCGAGGGAGACGAGATGACGGACGTCCTCCGCCGCGTACCCGAGCATTCGATCGGGGAGGGGCCGCCTGGCCCAGTCCGAGCGCTGGTGCGTCTTGTCCAGGACGATTCCGAGATGGCGCTCGAGGAGGGAGGAGAGCCCGAACGCGCGCTCCCCGCACAGCCGCGCGGCGATCATCGTGTCGAAAAGCCCCTTCGGGGAGATCCCATGATCCCGCCGGAAGAGCCGGACGTCGTAATCCCCTCCGTGCACCACTTTCCGCCGGCCCGGGTCCTCGAGGATCGGTCGCATCGGGGAAAGGTCCGGGAGGGCGAGCGGATCGACGACGGCGACGTCGTCACCGGCGCACCACTGCACGAGACAGAGGCGCTCCCGGTACCGGTGGAGGGAATCGGCTTCGGTGTCGATCCCGAATGGGCCCGCTCCCGCGCCGGCCGCGAGGGCGTCGAGCCCTTCAGGGGTGTCGATCCATCGAACGGTGCCCGGCATCGTCCCAACCTAGAAGGGCCGGGAGCGGAGGTCAAGGCATCCGGGAAGCAGAGCCTCATTCCACCGCCACGACGAGACGGTTCGCCGCGACGGCGCGCGCGGCCGCCGCGGCCGCGGAGGCCCGCGTGACCCCCAGGAGGTCGTCGATTCGGCGCCGCTCGTTCCCCGGCGTCCCTCCTTCCAATAGCTCGAGCCCGAGGAAGTAGGCCTGGTTGATCCGCGTGAGCCGGCGCATCAACATGCGGCCGCGGAGGGCCGCCGCGGCTCGTCGCACCGCTTCCTCGTCGCCGACGGAGAACTCCGCGATCCCCCGTCGCAGGCCGGCGAGCGCTTCGTCCAGATTCTCCCGGCGCGTTCCCATCGTCACGAGCAGGCGCATCCGGCCACCCCAAGGAGCGATCGAGGCGCCGATCGAATAGGCGAGCCCGCGCCTTTCCCGGAGATCGAACGCGAGTGCGTCCGAGAGCATCCCCCCGACGACGGCGAGGGCGGCTCGGTCTTCCTCCGGAGCGTCGAAGACGGAGCCCATCGCGATCGTCACCTGGGCCGGGAGCGAGGCGGCGACGCCCGTGTCGCGCTCCTCCGCGGTTGTGGGAACCGGGGGGGGAGGGGAAACGGTCGATCCCTCCGGCATCCCGCGGAAGTCGGATTCGATCGCGGCGAGGACCTCCTCCGGGGGGACGGGAGAAACCACGGTCAGGATCGCGCGCCGCCCAGTGACGTAACTCCGGTGAAACGCTCGGAGATCCTCGGTGGTGATCGACGCGATCGACTCCCGCGTCCCGAACACCGGGCGCGCGAGCGGGTGCGCGGGCGCGAGCGCGGCGTCGAGCGCCGCAGTCGCGCGGTTGCGGGAAGAAGCGGAACGGCGCTCCACGAGATCGAGCATTTCGCTCCTTACCGCCTCCACGTCGTCCGGGGCGAGGCGAGGGCGCAGCACGACCTCGGCGAGAAGCGCGACCGCCTCCCGCCATCCGTCCGACGGGACCTCGAGCCGGACGAAAGAAAACTCCGGTGTCGTATAGAAATCGTCGTACGGGACCCGCGGATCGTCGTCGGTCTTGAGGCTCGCGCCGAGCCGGGCCAACCGCGCGGCGAGCGATGCCGCGTCGAGCGTCGTCGTCCCCCTCGGCATCAACCGATGGAGGAACGACGCGATCCCGCCCTTCCCCTCCGGCTCCGACGCCGATCGCGCTCGGAGGAGGAGGTGAGCCGCGAAGACTCCCGAGTCGCCGTTCCTCTCGACGACCGCCCGGAGCCCCGAGGGGAACGACCGTTCCACACAGGCAGGCGCCGCCGCTCGCGACGGGACCTCGACCGCGAAGGGGTCCCATCGGGCGATCGCCGGCTCGAGGCCGGGACCGTAGACGCCGACGCGGACCCCGGCGAGCGCAGCGGCGAGATGCGCCGCGGCTCGATCGACCGTCTCCACGGCGATCCCGTCGAACCGGGACCCGGCCGAGGCGAGCCAACCCGGCGGTGAGCCGAGGAGAGCGTCCGCGTGCGTCAGAGCGAAGTAGTGGATCTGGTCGGATTCGAGAATCTCCCGCGCGCGGACCGCCGCCCGGACGAGGTCGAAACGCGAGCGGGCCGGCGAGCCGGGGCCGAGGTCCCGGAGGCCGCGCGCGATCGCCCCGAGCACCGGCTCGTGCGGCGCATCGGGGGCGAGCGAAGCCTCGATCTCGACGGTGGAGAACCCCCCGGCCCGCCGCACGACCGAAACGCCGAGTCCCCTCGCCAGGGGAGCGGACCCCGAGGTCAGTTCCCGACGGAGCGGCGCATCGTCCCCGTCCGCGAGGGACGCGAGCAGCAGTTCGACCGCCGGGACGAGCGGATCGTGCGCCTCGAGCCCGAGAGGAAAGGCGAGGTGGACCGACTTCGACGGGGCCTCGAGCGGCGCCATCGAGAGATTCCGCTCCGGCGCGGTCGGCCAGCGCGCCCGGACGTCCTGCGGCGCCGCGGGGCCTCCCGGAACCCGGCCGAACGTCCTCCGGATGGACTCGAGCATCGCGTCGGTCTCGAAATCCCCCATCACGACCAGCAGCATGTTGGCCGGTACGTAACGGGTCCGGTAGTAGCGGACCACCGCGTCGCGGGTGATCCCACGGATCGACTCGACCGTACCGAGGACCGGCCGCTCGAGCGGCGTTCCCGCGTAGGCGAAGGCACGAAAGCGTTCCGCAGCCTCCGCGGCCGGGTCCGAATCGTCGCGCGCCATCTCTTCGAGGACGATCTCCTTCTCCTTCGCGAAGTTCTCTTCGGGGATGGTCGAGTGGAAGAGCATGTCCGCCTGAACCTCGAGGCCCCGCTCCACGAACTCTTTCTGGATCAGGAGGGTGAAGAGGGTGTGATCCTCGCGGGTCGTCGCGTTGTTGTAGGCGCCGACGCGGTCGACCTCGTCGTAGAGCTGCCGCTGGGTCCGGGTCGTCGTGCCGTTGAAGAGGAGGTGCTCGAGAAGGTGCGACCCGCCCCCCTCCCCCTTCCCCTCGTGAACGACCCCCGCTCCGACGACGACCGAGGACGCGATCATCGGATTCGCCCGGTGCTCGATCAGCACGACGCGCAGTCCGTTGTCGAGCTTCGCCTCCCGGTACGCGGTGAAGGCGGCCGACGGCGCGAACGCGGCGGCGCAGAGTTGGAGGACAGGGATCGTCGCGGCGAGACCGATTCCGGAAGGGCGCATGAGCGCCAAGTTCGTATAATCGCCCGCCCGCTGTCAACGGAAACGACCCGGAGGCCCTCCCGATGCGCTCGATCGTCCCGGCTCCTCTGCTCGTCCTTCCCCTGCTCGTGTCCTGCGGCGAAAGGGCGCCCGGAGCGGAAGTGCGCCCCTCCGACCCGCGCGAGACCCGCCTGAGGAACGTTCGCCAGTTGACCGTCTCCGGCGAGAACGCGGAGGCGTATTGGTCGGCCGACGCCTCGCGTCTGATCTTTCAGGCGCACGAGGGGGAGGACGCCTGCGACCAGATCTACACCATGACCGCGGACGGAGCGGACGTCCGGAAGGTCTCCACCGGAGGCGGCCGCACCACGTGCGCCTTTTTCTTTCCGGACGGGGAGCGAATCCTCTACTCCTCCACGCGGCACCGCGGCGAGGCTTGTCCCGAGCCGCCGGACATGTCC
>CAZVOE010000142.1:0-8202 GCA_964628935.1 uncultured Acidobacteriota bacterium | reverse complement strand
TGCCTGCGCTCATTGCGCCATCGCCGATGACGCAGACAACGGAGTTGGCGCGTCCTTCGAGATCGCGCGCGACGCCCATACCGAGGCCCGCCGAG
This sequence comes from uncultured Acidobacteriota bacterium, assembly GCA_964628935.1. GTDB lineage: Bacteria > Acidobacteriota > Polarisedimenticolia > Polarisedimenticolales > DASRJG01 > CAYLHQ01. The sequence continues at coordinate 8,107 of CAZVOE010000142.1, read as the reverse complement.
ATCGAAGTCGACGAGTGCGCGGCTCCGAACGGATCGTATTCGCTTTCCGAACGCTTCGTGAAGCAGGCACGGCGGGAGGGGGTCGGCGCGTGCCTGTGCGCGCAGGTTTTCGAAACGGGACGGCTCCTCTACGCGAGGAACACGACCGACTGCCCGCGTATGCCGCACCTCCTCGCGGGCGTCGCGGGGACCGCCCACGCCTGCATCCCGATGAAGTTCGAGCGCGGAGTGCTCGGAGTGCTCAACATCGCTCCCCGGCCGGGAGCGCAGTTCAGTCCGCAAGAACTCCAGTTCTTCGAGACCGCGGCGAAGCAGGTGAGCATGGCGGTCGACCGATCGCGAAACTCGCGGGCCGAGCGCTTCCGAAATGCCGAGTCGCGTGCCTTCACGGCCCTGGCCCGTGCGATCGGGGGGAGCGTGGATCGGGAGAGGGTTCTCGCGGCGATCGGGGAGTACGCCCGAGAACTCCTGGGCGCGGAGCGGGCAGCGATCTTCCTCGGCGACGGCCTCGAACCCTTCGTCCTCGGCCACCTGAGCGGCCCTGCGTTTCCGGACGTCCGCGTCGGGGGGCAGATCGACTTCGCCGCGGCGGGCGCCCGCGCGCCGCTCGCCGCGATCGCCCAGCGCCGGGTGATCGCCTTCGAGGACGCCTCCGCCCACGAGCAGGTGAACGCCGAAGTCGCGGCGGCGTGGGGGGTCGGCTCCGGGATCGTCGCCCCGCTGCTCGCCCATGACGCGGTGCTCGGCATCTTGCTCGCGACCCGTCCCGAGCCTTCGGCGTGGACCCCGGAGCAGGTGGAGATCGCCGAGGGTCTCGGCCAGCAAGCGGCGCTCTCGATCGAAAACGCCCAACTCTTCGCCGAGATCCAGGAGACTCTCCACCGCCTCCGCGAGGCGCAGGACGCCATGGTCCGCGCGGAGCGGCTCGCGGCCGTCGGCGCCGTCGCCGCGTCGCTCGCCCACGAGGTGAGGAACCCGCTGAACTCGATCAACCTCCAACTCGTGCTCCTCTCGCGCCGGCTCGCGCGGCTCGAACCGGTCGAGCGGGGGGAAATGGCCGAGCTGGTCGAGACGGCGCGGAAGGAGATCGCGCGACTCGACCAGCTGGTCCAAGAGGCCCTGAGCCTCGCCAAGGTCGACCGGCTCACGATTCTCCCTACCGATCCGGAGGAGGCGGTGAAAGAGGTCGTCGACCTCATGCGGCCGCTCGCGGAGGAGAAGGGCATTCGGGTCGAATGGAGACGTGCGGGAGACCTTCCGAAGATCCCGCTCGACCGCGAGAAGCTCAAGCAGGTCCTGATCAACCTCGTGCGGAACGCGATCGAGGCGATGCCGGCGGGGGGTGCGCTCACCGTGTCGAGCGCCCGGGAAAACGGATCGGTCGCGATTCGGATCATGGACACCGGGCCCGGAATCGATCCGGGACTCGACCCGTTCGACCTCTTCGTCACGACGAAACCCGATGGGACCGGCCTCGGCCTGCCGATCGCGCGGAGGATCGTCGAAGCCCACGGCGGGAGCCTCGCCTGCGCGAGCGAACCCGGACGGGGAGCCACCTTCACGGTCACGCTCAAGGGGAACTGATGGACGCACCGCGGGGCAGGATTCTCATCGCCGATGACGAGGAGACGGCTCGGAAGAGCCTCGCGAAGATCCTCGTCGAGGATGGATACGAGGTGCGGGTGGCCGCGAACGGCGAGGAGGCTCTCCAACTCGTCGCGGAGGAGAGCCCCGACATCCTCCTCACCGATCTGCGCATGCCTGGGATGGACGGGAACGAACTCCTCTCGCGGGTCGCGCGCGCGTATCCCGAGGTGGCGGTCGTCGTCATGACCGCGTACGGGACGATCCGTAGCGCGGTCGAGGCGTTGCGCGAGGGAGCCGAGGACTACCTCACCAAGCCGATCGACGTCGAGGAGCTCGAGCACCTCCTCGACCGGATTCTCCAGAAGCGGAAGTTGGTCGCAGAGACCAGGATCCTGAGGGAGCGACTCGACGACACCTACCGTTTCGAGAACATCATCGGACGAAGCCCCCAGATGCTCGAGGTCTTCCGGCTCGTGGAGCAGGTGGCCCCGTCCCAGGCGTCGATTCTGATCACCGGCGAGAGCGGAACCGGCAAGGAGCTGATCGCGCAGGCCGTCCACCAGCGCAGTCCGAGGCGCGACGCCCCGTTCGTGAAGGTCTCTTGCGCCGCGCTGCCGGAGACCCTCCTCGAAAGCGAGTTGTTCGGCCACGAGCGGGGGGCTTTCACGGGGGCGCTGAGCCGCCGTGCAGGACGGTTCGAGATCGCGGCGGGGGGGACGATCTTCCTCGACGAGATCGGGGACGTTCCTCTGGGGATGCAGGTGAAGCTCCTGCGCTTCCTCCAGGAGCGCCAATTCGAGCGCCTCGGTGGAAACCGCACCCTGACCGTCGATGTCCGCGTCATCGCGGCGACCCATCGCGACCTGCAGCAGCTCATCCGCGAGGGGAAGTTCCGGGAGGACCTCTACTACCGGCTCAACGTCATCGAGATCCACATGCCCGCCCTGCGCGCCCGAACGCAGGACATCCCGCTCCTCGTCGACTTCTTCGCCAAACGGTTCGCGGCCGCCAACCGGAAAAAGATCCACGACGTCTCGGAGGACGCCTTGGCGGCGCTGCTCTCCTACGACTGGCCGGGGAACGTGCGGGAGCTCGAGCACGCGATCGAGCGGGCGGTGATCCTCGCGCGCGGGGAGACGCTCGACGCGACGCTCTTTCCGACCCTACCGAAGCCGGAGGAACGAGCGACCCACGGTTCGGGACCGGTCGTCCCGGGCTCGACGCTCGGGGAGATCGAGCGCGATGCGATCCTCAAGACGCTCGAGGCGGTGGGAGGTTCGACGAGCCGGGCCGCGGCGATCCTCGGAATCAGCCCGCGCACGATCCAATACAAGGTGAAACAGTACCGCTCCGAGGGGATCCACGTCGTAACGCGACAGGAACTCAGGGAGCGGTGAGCGCAGTCAAATCCGGACGCAGTCGGCGCCGCCGATCCTCGACACGGGAGCCTTCCCCGTGACGAGGCGGCCCGACGCGGTCTCGTAGATCACTGAGGGCGCGGAATCGGCGCCCGCCCGGGCGGCCGCGAAGGTTCGGGTCGCGGTGTCCGGGGGCGCCGCGCAACAGCGCGACAGCGAGGCGACCTCCCCGACGATCCACGGGACCAGAGCCACGACGGCGAGGGCGAACTTGTTCGTGACCACGGATCGGAACATGGGCGGCCTCCTTCGTTGTCGCGTCGCAATCGAGAGTACGCAGGAGGGAGGTAAATGTCGCCGGAAGACGGGTAAAAAGATGTCTCACTTGTCAAGAAACGGTAAAGGGCTCCGCCGGACGTCCGCCCGCGCGCTATTCTCTCGCGCGTGCTGCGCCGAGTCCTCGCGTTTCTCAAGGGCCACAGCCTTGCCGCGGGCTTCACGGCGGCCCTCGTCGCGCTCGCTCTCCTGACGGGGATCCAGGTCGCAGGGCAGCTCCGCATCCAGCAACTCACGACCGCCGCCAACCGCGCGATCCTCCTCGGGTACCTCGAGGCGGCCGGGAAGTCGATCGAGTCCTTCTATCGAGATCGGGCGCTGTCCGAGCTCGACCTGCCTCCCTCGATCTTCACCGAGGAGCGTCTCGAAAAGGCGGCGGCGCGATGGTCGAAGAAACCCGCGAACGGGATCTTGCGCCTCTTCCTCGTCGACTACACGCGCGAGCCGTTCGGTCGTTTCCGGGTCTTCGTGCCCGAAACCGGGCAGCTCGTCGCCCCTCCCGCCTCCGACGAGTCTCTCGCGATGATCGTCGCGACCGCCCCGTGGCAGATGCTCAGCCTCCGGGGAGGGACGGCGGACGATCCGGGTGTCGTGGTCGACGAGCGGAGCAGCGAGTATCGAATCGTGCTGCGCCCCGTCCTCGACGATTCGTCGCGGGTGGTAGGAGTCGCCGGGATGATCCTCGACGAGCGGTGGTTCCGCGACGTGCTCCTCCCGAAGGCGCTCGCCGCTCCGATCGAAGAGTACTTCCCGAAGGCGGAGAAGTCCGACCTCACGGTGCTGGTCCGCGACGGGCGGGGGAGGGAGGTCCTCCGCATCGGCGAGCGTCAGGGACTGCCGGAGGCGGCGAGGGCGAGAATCCCGTTCGTCTTCGGCGACTGGACGGTGAGTCTCCACCTCGACCGCGCCACACCGGGCCAGTGGGCGCAGGCGAATTTCGTGTTCAACGTGGTGGTCACGATCCTCCTCGCGCTCACCCTCGTCGGCGGCCTTCTCCTCGCGCTCCGCGCCGCGAGCCGGGCGATGCGTCTTTCCGAAATGAAATCCGATTTCGTCTCGAACGTCTCGCACGAGCTCCGAACGCCGGTCGCGTCGATCCGCGTCTTCGCCGAGTTGCTCCGGCACGGCCGCGCGTCCGCGCCCGAAAAGGTCCGCGAGTACGGCGAATACATCGAGGCGGAGAGCCGGCGGCTCTCGCGGCTGATCGACAACATCCTCGACTTCTCCCGCATCGAGTCGGGGCGGAAGGAATACCGCTTTTCGAGGGGCCGGATCGAAGACGTCGTCGTTCCCCTCGTCGAGACCTTCCGCGTGCGCCTGCGTCCCCAGGGGTTCGATCTCGCCTACGAGGGGCCGGGAGAAGAACTCGGCGAGACCGAGATCGACGCGGATGCGATCGGCCAGGCGGTGTACAACCTCCTCGACAACGCGGTGAAGTACTCGGGGGACTCCCGCACCATCCGCGTCGGGGTTCGCCGCCAGGGAGGGGAGATCGCGATATCGGTCGGGGACGGAGGGATCGGGATCCCGCGCGAGGAACAGGGGAGGATCTTCGACCGGTTTCACCGGGTCGGGACGTCCTTGATCCACGACGTCAAGGGAGCGGGGCTCGGGCTCGCGATCGTCCATCACGTGATGCAGGCGCATCACGGACGCGTGACCGTGGAGAGCGAGCCCGGGAGGGGAAGCACGTTCACGCTCTGGATTCCGGTCGGCGGCTCCGCCGGGGAGCGGGAGGACGAACCGTGGCCAAGATCCTGATCGTCGAGGACGACGAGGCGATGGCGACCGCCCTGCGCGAGGGGTTCGGGGTGGAGGGCCACGAGGTGACCGTCGCTCGGGACGGCGTCGAGGGCCTGACCTCGGCGCGAAAGAACGCGCCCGATCTGATCCTCCTCGACGTCATGCTCCCGAAGATGAGCGGGCTCGACGTTTGCAAACAGCTGCGCGCGGAAGGGCGCGACGTCCCGATCATCATGCTGACCGCCCGCGGTCAAGAGATCGACAAGGTGCTCGGCCTCAAGCTCGGGGCCGACGACTACGTCACGAAGCCGTTCGGCTTCATGGAGTTGACGGCGCGGTGCGAGGCGCTCCTGCGGAGGGTCGAGGGGCGGACCGCCGGGGTCGAACGCTATTCCTTCGGCGACGTGACCGTCGACTTCAAGAAAGCCGAGGCCCGGCGGAAGGGGAAAGCGCTCGATCTCTCGGCGCGCGAGATCCGGCTCCTGCAGTACATGGTGGAGCACCGCGGAGAGCTGCTCACCCGCGAGCAGATCCTCGAGGCGGTGTGGGGGTACGACCAGGCACCGCTCACCCGCACCGTCGACATGCACGTCGCGAAACTGCGGAAGAAGATCGAACCCGTCCCCGACGAGCCGGTCTGGATCGTCACCGTCCACCGCATGGGCTACAAGTTCTGCGGGTAGGGGACATTCCGCTTTTTCTTTCAGAGACGGAAAACCGGAGGGCGCGATGACGAGAACGCAGCGGGTCTTCTTCCGAACGGGCGCGATCGTTTCTCTCTTGACGAGTGGCGTTCACCTCGTGGGCCATTTCTCGGAGCCGCAGGTCCCGCCGGACGAGAGAGGGCGACTCTTGCTCGATCTCGTTCGGTCCTACCGCATGGACATGATGGGGTCCGAGCGCACGATGTGGGATCTCATGAGCGGATTCAGCTTGGCGTTCTCGTTGTTTCTGTTCGTTCTCGGCTTCTTCGGCCTCGTCCTTCTCCGCAGACTTCCGAACGACGCGGCGACTCTGCGCCTCGTGACCGCAGTCTCGGCGATTGCGTCGGGTGGCCTCCTGGCGATCAGCGTGACGTACTGGTTCCTCGCGCCGACCGTGTGTCTCGCCGTAGCGACGCTGGGGTACGCGGGGGCGCTCGTCGGAGGCAGGACCTAGGGGGAAAGCCGACTCCGTGGGGGAGGCCGCATGGAGTCGAGGGTTCCCGACTCGTGCTCGCCCTTCGCACGTCGCCGGAAGATCTGGACGATGCCGTCCGAGAAGCGCTCCTGACGGCGCACCGCAAACGCCCTACTTTCGATCCGGCGACCGGATCTTCGAGGCTTCGCGCAAGGCGATCCCCGAGCAGGGGCCGCGCGACCGCCGACGGGAGGGAACGAGCGGGTTTCGCCTCGGAGTAGGTGCCGGTCCCCTGTTTCTACCACCACACGGTCGTGCCGTCGTCGAGCCGGACGCGGAGCGTGTCCCGTTCCTTCTTGATCTGGGTCACGAGGATCACGCGCGCGCCGTCGTGGGTCACGACGGACCCGGTCACCTCCACGTGGTCGCCCTCCTCGAAGGTGATCCCGAACTCCTTCAGGAAGTCGGCCGGGGCCACGTGCGCCGTGAAGGTTCCGTTCTTGGCCTCGACCACCACGTAGACCCCGTGGGGGCCCATGGCGCCCTCGTGCTCCGAGACGGTCGTGACGGTCCCGATCACGGTCGTGAGGGTCGATTTGTCGAATCGCGGACCGGCCTCGGTCGCGTTCGTCTGGGCGGTCGTTCCGAAGGCCGCGAAGGCGAGCGTCAAGGCCGCCGCGAGAGCCGGAACTTGGGTCCTGCCTCGCATGACGCGCCTCCTTTCCACTATCAATCTACTCCGAACGCCACCCGTGGAGCACGAGCATGTAGTTCGCCCGCTCGTACGCCTTCGGGTCCGGGCAGCCCTGGAGATTCATGCTTCCCCGCATCTGCTCCAGGGACTCGTACTCGTGAACCTCGAGCCACTGGGAGACCTCGTGGACGATCCGTCGCAGGTATCCCGGCCCCTGCTTGAGGAGGACCGAGACGAGCTGGACCGCCCCCGCCCCCGCCATGACCGCCTTGATCGCGTCCTCTGCGGTGTGGACCCCGCCGCTGACGGCGAGCGGGGCGCGCCTCTGGGCGGAAAGGACCGCGAGCCAGCGGAGCCGCAGGAGGAGCTCCGCGCTCGTCGAGAGCTTGAGCGAGGGGGATGCCTGCAGCTCCTCGATGTCGAGGTCGGGTTGGTAGAACCGGTTGAAGAGAACGAAGCCGTCCGCCCCCGCCTCCTCGAGGCGGAAGACGACGTTCGCGAGGGACGTGTAGAAGGGGGAAAGTTTCACCGCCACCGGAATCCGGATCTCGCGCTTCACCGCCTGGAGCATCTCGACCGTGCGGTTCTCGATACTCTGGGCCGTTTCGTGAGGATCGGTCGCGAGCATGTAAACGTTCAGCTCGAGTGCGTCGGCCCCCGCCTCCTGCAGGAGCGCCGCGTGGCGAAGCCACCCCCCGAGCGTCGTTCCGTTGAGGGACGCGATCACCGGGATCTTGACGGCGCTCTTCACGCGCCGCACGTGCGAAAGGTACTCGTCGGGGCCGAGGTCCCAGGTCGAGGGATTGGGAAGGTACGAACGGGCCTCGGCGAACGAATCGACGTGCGGCTCGTTCGCAAAGAACGTCGCCACCTGCTCCCGCACGATCTGCTCCTCGAAAAGCGAATTGAGGACGATCGCCGAGGCCCCGGCGTCCTCCATCCGTCGAACCTTGTCCAGGTCGTCGACCAAGGGCGAGGCCCCCGGCATGAAGGGGTGAGGAAGGTCGAATCCGAGCCAGCGGGTCTTCAGGTCCATCATCGCGTCGCCTCCCCCCTCACACGCGTTTGACTTCGGCCGGTCGGGGCCGTTCTTCGGGTGCTTCGACTTCCGGGATCGTCACGCCGGCCAGTTGCTGGTAGACCGCGAAGTGCTGCGACACCTGCTTCTGCGCGGCGTCGAGCAGGCGCTTGAACCGCTCGGGATCGGTTCGTTCGGCCATCCGGAAGCGAGTCTCGTTCCTCATGTAGTCGAGGAGTCGCACCTTCGGAG
>CAZVOE010000141.1:0-8209 GCA_964628935.1 uncultured Acidobacteriota bacterium | reverse complement strand
TGTCGGCGGATCCGGTGCATGGGAGCATGGGGGACGGGCAGTCGTGGAACCGGTACGCGTACGCGGGGAACGACCCGGTGAACCGGTGGGATCCGTGGGGGCTGGTATCGAAGGACAAGAAAGCGGAACCCATTCCGTGGTGGTGGTTTCGATCGATGGACCAGGTTACGTCCTGGGCGACTCCCAACGTCGGAGGAGGTGGCGCGATCGGCGGGGGTGCTGGACCGGGAGGCGGAGACAGGTTTCCGCCAGGGTTCGAACGACTGAGGGACCGGCTCCTCGGCTCACGGCAGTTTCTTCACGGCGCGTACTGCCTCTTCAAGGCTGCAGGCTTCGGCTGGGATCCGCGCGAGCGGGCTGGCTGGGTCGTGGAAACTCGCTCTGGGATTGCCGTCAACCCTTGGCCGTTCGGCGCTACCCCGCACAAAGCGGCGATCCCTCCTAAGAACACATCTCTGATAACGACATGGGCACGAAGGAAGTGAGTTGGAGGGCCACGGTTCGTGTGGTCGCCGCCGGTGAGGAGCCTGAAACCCTCGTTCGGATCGTCCGATCGGATGCGGGAACGGTGACTGCCCAAGTCGTGCGAATGGCCGATATCTCACTTCGCGAGGCGGTCCTAAAGGTCATCGCGAATGGCGTCGCCGAAGACGAGGATGCGGTGATGGAGGCCCTGCCTCTCAGGGATTTCCGCGTGGACGGGAAGCGCTGCAAAGCGCTCCGATCCCTCGTCGACCGGGTCGAGAATGGCCGGATCCGCCTTCAGCCGTATCCAGGTGCCTACCTGCACGCCCGCGATGTGAAGTTACTCGTCGAGTCTTGGGGTGGGTATCGGCTGCAGTGGAAGTATCCCGCCGTCCAGGGAGGCGAGACTCACGACGAGGCATTCGCGAATGAACTCGCCGCCCTCGCGGAGGCGATCGCCCTCTGTCCACGTTCGGAGTGAGTCGCTTGGCCGTAGACCTGCTGTCCGCTGAAGGACGGTGGGGAGCCGTGCCCCCCTACCACCGCCCCGGACACCAACTCTCCGTCTCCTCCTCCACCCCCCTCCGAACCGCCCCGCGCGACGCCGTGCCGCCCGAGGCGCTCTCGACCTTGACCTTGTCGAGGGCGACGCGGATGCGGGCCGCCATGTCCGCGAGATGGCGCGCGGTCGCTTCGTCGCCCGCCACCGTCGCCCCCTTCTCGCTCCGGTCGGCGAGCGCCACGAGCTCCGCGCGCGCGAGCGCCGGCAGGTCGGAGAGCGGGTCGCTCGAATCGAGCCCGCCCACGAGAAGGTCGACGTGGGCGCGCTGGAGGTTCCGCCGGTAGAGATCGATCTCCGGCGTCGAGGAATCCAACTCGGACCAGATCCCCCGCGTCACGTCGGCCATGAGCGTCGCGGGGGCGTACCCGTCCGCTCCCGCGACCTCCGCCATCCGCTTGATCCGCGACTCGGCGAGGAGCGCCTGCAGAACGCCGCGCTGCGCCGCGAGCACGCGCGCCGAAACCCCCGCAGCCTCGAGGCGCCCGGTGACGTTCGGATCGAGGAAGAACTCCGGGGTCGCGAAGGCGTTCGCGTTGAGGAAGTCGACCGCCTCCTTCTGCTTCGCGGGTTCGACGGGGAAGAAACGACGGTCGGCGTCGCCGTAGAAGAGATTGATCTTCTCGACCCCTCCGACGACGTTCGCGACGTGCCCCATCTCCCTCCGCCACTGCCCGAGGAGGGCGTCGTGCATCTGCTCGAGGAGGTCGTAGTCCTCCCCCGGCTCGCTCGTCGCGTCGACCAGGTACGCCGCGACCCGCTTCAGGTTCTCGAGCCCCAGCCGCGTCGCCTCGACGGCGTTGCCCCCGAGGTCCTCGGTTTGCTGGGTCGGATCCTCCATCGGGTTCGGGTCGCCGAAGCGGAGCATGGGGTCGGTCTTCTGACGCGCGACGATTTTCTCGAGCTCCGCCTTCTCGTCGGCCTTCTCCGGGAACTCGCGGTACCCCCACTCCGTCGCGAAGAGGTCGTACGGGCCGATCGCCGGCATCAGGGCCGCCCCGTCCCCCGGCTGCGCGACGTAGTTGAAGCGCGCGTAGTCCATGATCGAAGGGGCCGTCCCCATCTTCGCGGTGAAGGCGGGGTCGCGGAGCTGCGCGACCGAGTAGGACGACGACGCCTTCATGTTGTGCGGAAAGCCCAGGGAGTGCCCCACCTCGTGGGCGACGACGAACCGGACGAGCTCCGCCATCAGGTCGTCGGGCATCGGGAGCTTCTGCGCCCGCGGGTCGGAAGGCGACGCCTGCACGAAGTACCAGTCGCGGACGAGTTTGAGAACGTTATGGAACATCCGGACGTCGGCTTCGAGGATCTCCCCCGTCCGAGGGTCGTTCACGTGCGGGCCGAACGCGTTCGGGACCGCGGAGGGGAGCCAGCGGATCGTCGTGTAGCGGGCGTCCTCGGGGTCCCAGTCCGGGTCTTCCTTCGTCGTCGGGGCGATCTTCCCGACGATCGCGTTCTTGAACCCCGCCGCCTCGAACGCCTTCTGCCAGTCCTCGATCCCCCGGAGGCAGGCCTCGCGCCACTTCTCTGGGACCTCGCGGCTGACGTACCAGACGATCGGCTTCACCGGCTCGGAGAGCTTCGCCTTCGGGTTCCTCTTTTCGAGCCGCCACCGCGTGACGTAGCGGACCCGCTTCGCCTCGTGCTCGGAGTCGTCGCCGTAGTCGGTGAAGCCGACGCTGAAGAAGCCGACCCGCTCGTCCCAGACCCGCGGCTTCATCGGCTCTTCGGGGAGCTTCACGAGGCTGTGGTGGATCCGGGCGGTGACCCCGCTCTGCGTCGGGTCGCGCCGCTCGGCGTTCGGGAACTGCGGCCCCGAGTCCCCCTCCCCTCCCGGTTTGGGCTTCTCGAGCTTGTAGGTCGCGAGGACTTTCATCTCGAGGTTGATCGGGAACGACTTGATCTCCTCGATCAGCGTCCGTTTCCCGTCGAGCCCCTTCGCGCCGAGCGATTCGGCCGCGCTGAACTCGGAGGCATCGGAGGTCAGGAAGGGGCTGACCTTGATCACCGGCGCCTTGTCCTTCCCGTAGGCCGCGACCTCGAAGACCTGGATGATCGGGGCGACCGAGGTCGCCTCGACCGCGAGCCGGATCGGGTCTTCGACGTCGGCCCGGATGTCGTACTTGACGTCCCGGAGGAGGACGCGGTCTCCGAGGAGCTCCCATCGGACGACGCGGTCCCCGACCGGCATCCCCGCCCAGGAGAAGCCCGCCTGCGTCGCCGCGATCTGGGTCACCCAGACCATGTCCTTCCCGAGCTCCGTAGGAGGGATCTCGAAGAAGACGTCGTCCCCGTCGCGATGGACGGTGAAGAGGCCGGTGTCGGTCGCGAAGCCGTCCTTGATCACCTCGTCGTACGGCTTCGGTCCCTTCTTCTTCTCCTCTTTCGGCTTCGGCTTCTCCCCCTTCGCCTCGGACGACTCGGCGGGGGCCCCCTCGGGGGGGGCGGGCTCCGGTTCGTCCTGGGGAGCTTCTGCGAGGACCGGAACGGAGAGGAACGCGGCGAGAAGAAACGCGGCGAAGGACCGGGCGAGCATCGTGGATTCCCCCATTCGGAGCGGGACGGACCGGCGATCGTACCATGCGCCGTCGCGCGGCCGGACGGTGGTAGTCTGCCGGCCGTGAACGCTCGGTGGGTTCTGGCCTCGTGCCTCCTCGTCGGCGCCGCGGAGGCGAAAACGATTCCGATCGGCGACGCGCCGCCGGATCTCCCGAGCCTTCGCGGGAAGGTGGTCGTCCTGAACTTCTGGGCGACCTGGTGCGCGCCGTGCGTCAAGGAGCTTCCCGAACTCGTGGAGGTCTCCCGGCGCTTCTCCGGGGACGATGTGGCGTTCGTCACGGTCGCGGCCGAGCCGGTTTCGGAGATGGAACGCGTCGAGCGCGTCCTCGCGGAGCGCGGGATCGCCCTCCCCGCATGGATCGGCGCCGACGCCTCCGATATGGAACGGTTCGGGCTCAGCGAGACCCTTCCCGCCACCGTCGTCGTCGACCGGGAGGGAGACCCGGTCGCTCGAATCCAGGGAACGTTCGATCGGGCCGACCTCGAGGGGCGCGTGCGGGCGGCCCTCGAGGGAGGGCCGAAGCTCGCGAAGGCGCAGACGAAGGGGGCGGCGCGGGGCGGGTCCCGCGTCCCTTCCTGACCGACCTGACCGGGCGAAGGCCGGGCGATCCGGGGGATCGCCGAGCAGGACGGATCGCGGTTCCTCGTCGGCTACCGGTGGTTTCCCGACCTGATCCCGCGCGCGAGGCAGCGCTGGGTCGTCCAGGGACGCCCGCACCCCCGCGTGATGCTCGGGGTCGAGTGGAACCCCGAGGTCGACGAAGTCAACCCCCTCGTGAACCTCCACCTCCTCTCGGAGACCGACAAGCGCCCCGCGATCCTTCTCGGGACGAGCTCCGACCGGATCGGCACTCCCGACGGGCAGGCCTACTACGTCACCGTCAGCAAGGACCTCTCCCCCTGGATTCGATGGCCCGTCGCGCCTTACCTCGGCGCCTCCTACGGGACCTACGAGGACCGGCTCCGCGCCGTCGGAGGGGTGTGGGTCTCGCTCGGAGGACCGGTCTCCGCCCTCGTGATCCACGACGGCGTGCACGTCACCCTCTCCCTCGACGTCGAGATCGCCGGGCATCTCACCCTGTCGGCCCTCCTCTTCGACGGGGACGAGCCCGGAGTGTCGGCCAGCGTATCCTGGTGAACCGGGAGGCTCCGCCGATGCGCATCCAGGTTCCGCTCCGCCGTGCGACCCGCCTTCTCAACCACGGCCCGACCGTCCTCGTCACCTCGAAGGCCGCAGGAAGCGCGAACGTGATGGCCGCGGCCTGGGTCATGCCCCTCGACTTCGAGCCTCCGAAAGTCGCGGCGGTGATCGCCGAAGGCACTTACACCCGCGAGCTCGTCGAGCGATCGGGGGTGTTCGCCCTGAACCTCCCGACCGTCGCGATGGCGGAGGTGACGCACGCGGTCGGGACGGCGTCGGGTCGCGACGGGGACAAGTTCGCCCGCCACGGCCTCGCGGTCTTCCCCGGATCGACGGTGGACGTCCCCCTCGTGGAGGGGTGCGTCGCGTGGCTCGAGTGCCGGGTGGTGCCGGAGCCGTCGATCCAGCGGCGCTACGACCTCTTCGTCGCCGAGGTCACGGCCGCCTGGGCCGACGACGGGGTTTTCTCGGATGGGCGCTGGAGATTCCCGGACGCCTCGAAGAGGACGATCCATCACGTCGCGGGCGGAGCGTTCTTCGCGACCGGCGACCTCGTCGGAAGCGAGTGAAGGAGGGCCGGCATGAGGGGGATCGCGCTCGCGGTCGACGATCGCTCTGCCGGTCCTCCGGCTCGCCTGGTGGGTGGCGGTGCGCGGGCTCGGGTCGGAGCCGCGCGGGGGGCTGCGCCTCTTCGCGGGAGCCGATCTCTGGAAGCTGGTCTTGGGATCGGGGCTCCTCGCCCGGACGGCCGGGATGATCCGCTTCGACGCCGCCCTCAACCTCGACGACATCTCTCGAATCAAGCCGGTCGCCTTCACGGTGGCGCCGGCGGTCGCCGCCCTCCTCGGCTGGCTTGCGCTCCACGAGCCGATGACCTTGCGCCGCGGGACGGCGATCGTGCTGATTCTCGCGGGGGTCGTTCTCCTCACCGGCGATCGGAAGGGACCCGCGCCCGATCCCCTTGCTCGTGTTCCCTCCGCGGACGATGATCCCCGCTGACCCCTTCCCAGGAGGCGACGCCATGAGCGACCCCGCCACGCTCCCGAGGAAACGCCCTCGTCGCTTCGCGCTGCTCGCTCTCGGCGCGATCGTTCTCTACGCCGTCCTCGGCTTCTTCGTCGTCCCCCGGATCGCGCAGGCGCAGATCGCGAAGCAATCCCGCGCGCTACTCGGAAGGGAGGCCGCGGCCGAGCGGATCCGGTTCAACCCTTTCACGCTGGCGGCCGAGATCGAGGGGTTCCGTCTCGCGGACCGCGACGGCGAGGCCCTCGTTTCCTTCGACCGACTCGAAGCGGACTTCGAGACCGTCGGGATCTTCCGTCGAGCCTGGCGCTTCGCCACGATCGCCCTCGAGCGCCCAGTCCTCTCCGCCCGGATCCTCGAGGACGGCAGGATCAGCGTCGCCGACCTCTTCGAGAGGCCGCCCACGGAAACGGCGGAGGACGAGGAGGGCGGTGTCCCGCGCGTCATCGTCGACCATCTCCTCGTGAGCGGGGGCCGGATCGAGTTCACCGACCGCTCGCGATCTCCCGTGTTCTCGGCGGCGCTCGACCCGTTGAACGTGGATGTGAGCGACCTCGTGACGCTACCGGGCGAGGATGGCGATCACTCCCTCCGCATCGGGATCGGCGAGGGGACCGAGCTCCGCTGGACGGGGCGCCAGAGCCTGAGGCCGCTCGTGCTGACCGGTCGGGTCGAGACGGAAGGTCTCCATCTCGTGCGGTGGTGGAGCTACTTTGGCGCGGCTCTCCCGCTCGAACTCCGGAGCGGGCGCGGCGACGCCTCCGTAACCTACGATGTGCGGCAGACCGACGACGGTTCGTTCGTCGTCCGCCTGACCGACGCAGCGGTCGAGGCGCGCGATCTCGCGTTGCGACCACGGGATGGGGACGAGGATTGGCTGACGATCGCGAAGGTCCGGGCCGAGAACATGCGCCTCTCGTGGCCCGAATCGAAAGTCGAGGTCGAGGCCCTCCGCATCGAGCGCCCCCGCGCGGTCGCCCGGCGCGGGCAGGACGGCACCCTCGACTGGGTCCACCTCCTCGAACGCGAGCCCTCCACGCCCGGGGCCGACCGCGAGCCCGGGCGTCCCTGGACGTTCGACGTCGCCTCGGTCGATCTCACGGAAGGAGAAGCCCGATTCGAGGACCGTTCTGTCGAGCCCGACGTCACGGTCGAGGTGACCGATCTCGGCTTCGCGTTGAAGGGCGTGTCGAGCGATCTCGCGAGGCGCGTCCCGATCGACGCACGGGCACGGGTGAATGATTCTGCCGAACTCTCCGCCGCCGGCGGCCTCGCGCTCGCGCCGCTCGCCGTGGATTTGGACGTGCGCCTTTCGGCCCTCGACGTCCTCCCCTTCCGCCCGTACGCGGCGCTCCTCCCGGGCGCCCGGCTGACCTCCGCGATCGCGGGCGCCGAAGGGAAGGTCTCGGTGTCGGGCGACCCGGTCGCCTTCCGATACGAAGGGACGGCGTCCCTCTCCGATCTCGAGTTGCTCGACCCCGACGAGAACCGTCTCCTTGCCTGGCGCGCCCTCGACGCGAGCGGCTTGCGCGTTTCGGGGCCTCCGCTCACCGTCCGCGTCCGCAAGATCGCGGTCGAAGAGCCGTACGCGAATCTCTTCATCGACCGCGAAGGGACGATGAACCTTGCGAAGCTCGCGGCCCCCCCGGGGGAGACCGGAACATCCGGCGGAGAACCGCTCGATCTCGAGATCATCGCCGTCGACCTGCGAAACGCCTCGGTCGACTTCGCCGACGAGAGCCTCATCCTCCCGTTCGGAACGAAGATCCACTCGGCGAAAGCCGAGATCCGCGACCTCTCGACGAAGGGAGCGTCTCCCGCGACGCTCGCCTTCGAGGGGCGCATCGACGAGACCGGGTACGCGACGGCGTCGGGGAAGTCCCGCCTCGCCGACTTCACCGCCTCGACGGACGTCGCCGTCGAATTCCGGGACGTCGAGATGGAGCGCCTCACCCCCTACTCCGCGGAGTTCGCGGGGTACGCCCTCGAGAGCGGAAGCCTCGACGTGGACATCCGGTACCGGATCGAGAACCGGCGCCTCGTCGGGACCCACCAGGTCGTCGCGAAGGACCTCGTCCTCGGGGAGCGGATCAAGGGATCCTCGGCCGCGACCCTGCCCGTCCGCCTCGCCGTCGCCCTCCTCAAGGACAAGGACGGGAGGATCGACCTCGAAGTCCCGATCGAGGGGGACGTCGGCTCCCCGGAGTTCGCCTACCGCAAGGTGATCTGGCAGGCGGTCAAGAAGATCCTCCTCAACATCGCCGCGGCGCCCTTCCGCGCGATCGGCAGGCTTTTCGGCTCCGACGACGAGGATCTCGAGCTGGTCGAGTTCGACCCCGGCCGGAGCCGCCTCCTCCCGGTCGAGCAGGACAAGCTCGGCCGGCTCGCGGAGGAAATCGCGAAGAAGCCGGAACTCGTCCTCGCGGTCGAAGGGCGGTACGCGCCCGAGGCCGACGCGGAGG
>CAZVOE010000140.1:0-8288 GCA_964628935.1 uncultured Acidobacteriota bacterium | reverse complement strand
TGCCGCGACTGCGCACGGAGATTCGGACACTGCGGGAGAGGATCGAAGCGCTGGAGGGAGGGGCCGATCCGGCCTCCGAGACCGAGGATTGAACGCGAGGAGGATCGTGTGCCGCTCGAGATTCGGGAGATCCTGAAGAGCATCCCCCACCGCTACCCCTTCCTGCTCGTCGACCGTGTCCTCGAGCTCGAGAAGGGGAAACGAATCGTCGCCGTGAAGAACGTCACGATGAACGAGCCGTTCTTCGTCGGACATTTCCCCGGAACCCCGGTGATGCCGGGAGTTCTGATCGTCGAGGCGATGGCGCAAGCGGGCGCCGTCCTTTTTCTGAGCGAGATCGAGGATCGGGACTCCAAGCTGATCTACTTCACCGGGATCGACGGAGCCCGGTTCCGCCGGGCGGTGATTCCCGGCGACCGGCTCGTCCTCGAGGTGGACGTCCTCCAGTTGCGGTCCAGGGCGTGCAAGATGCGGGGAACGGCGCGAGTCGACGGACAGCTCGCCTGCGAGGCGGAGATTTTCTCGGCGATGGTCGACCGGGAGTAGCGCATGAATGGAACGACGATCGATCCGAGAGCCGTCGTGGATCCCGGCGCCCGCCTCGGCCGGAACGTCCACATCGGCCCTTTCTGCGTGATCGGGCCCGACGTGGAGATCGGCGATGGGACCCGGCTCGAATCGCATGTGACCGTCTTCGGACCCACCGTGCTCGGATCGGAGAACGTCGTGTTCCCGATGGTGTCGCTCGGCGCGGGGCCGCAGGATCTCAAGTATGCGGGGGAGCCGACGCGGCTCGAGATCGGGAGCCGCAATCGAATCCGGGAGTTCGTGACGATCCACCGGGGGACGGTCGGAGGGGGCGGCTTGACCCGCGTCGGGGACGACAACCTCTTCATGGCCTACTCCCACGTCGCCCACGACTGTGCGGTCGGAAACCGCATCGTCTTCGCCAACGCCGCGACGCTCGCGGGGCACGTCGAGGTCGGCGACGACGCCACGGTCGGCGCGTTCAGCGGGGTCCACCAGTTCTGCCGGGTCGCCCGGCACGCGTTCATCGGCGGATATTCCGTCGTGACCCAGGACGCGCTCCCCTGGGTGACCACCGTCGGGAACCGCGCCGTCAGCCACGGAATCAACCTGGTCGGACTCAAGCGGAAGGGCGTCCCTCCGGAGACGATCGAGGCGATCAAGCGCTGCTACATGACCCTTTTCCGGTCGAAGCTCCTGCTGGCGGAGGCGATGGCCAAGATCGAGACGGAACTGGGCCACGTCCCGGAGGTCCGGTACTTTCTCGACTTCGTGAAGACGAGCAAGAGAGGGGTGTGCCGATGACGATCGCGAACGGGTCGAACCCGGTCCCGGTCGGCGTGGTCGGCGTGGGCCACCTCGGCCGCCACCACGCGCGGCTGTACGCCGCACTTCCCGGAACGCAGCTCGTGGCGGTCGCCGACCGGGATCTCGACCGGGCGCGCGCCGTGGCCGCGGAGTACGGCGCCCTCGCGTTCGATTCGGTCGAAGGCCTGCTCGGAAAGGTCCGCGCGGCGAGCGTCGCGGTTCCGACCGTTCACCACCGCGCCGTGGCGGAACGGCTCCTCCGGGCGGGAATCGACGTCCTCGTCGAGAAGCCGATCGCTTCGAGCCTCGCGGAGGCCGACGCGATCCTCCGTGCCGCCTCCGAGGAAGGTCGCCTCGTGATGGTCGGGCACACGGAGCGGTTCAACCCCGCGATCCGCGCGCTCGCGCGAGCGGTCGACGCGCCCAAGTTCCTCGAGATCCATCGCCTCGCGGGGTTCAGTCCGCGGAGCACCGACGTCGACGTGATCCTCGACCTGATGATCCACGACCTCGACCTGCTTCTCCTCCTCGACGGAAGCGAACCGGTCCAGGTGGACGCCGTCGGGGTGGCCGCTCTCACCGACAAGGTCGATATCGCGAACGCGCGGATCCGCCTCGCCTCCGGGTGCGTCGCCAACCTGACCGCTTCCCGGATCTCCGCCGAGAAACTGCGCCGGGTGCGTGTTTTCCAGTCCAGGACCTATCTCGCGTGCGACACGGCCGAGCGATCGGTCGAGCGGTGGCGGCTCACGTACGGACCGGAACGGGAGCCGCGCATCGCCCACGAGGTGCTCCCCGTCGAGGACGGCGAGCCGCTCGCGGTCGAGCTCGCCGCGTTCCTCGACGCGGTGCGCACTCGATCCGCTCCGGAGGTGGACGGAAAGACCGGCCGTCGCGCCCTCGAGTTGGCCTTCCGCGTGCTCGAGCAGATCGCCGCCTCCCCCCAACGCGCGTGAGCCATCCGCGCGGCGGCGTCGATCCGATCCGGGAGTTTCTCGAGGCCCGTGTCGCGGAGGGCCGCATGCCGGGAGCCGCCTGGTGGAGCGGCTCGCTCGAGGGGCCGTCCTCTCGTGGAGCCGTCGGGAGCGCGACGCTCGAGCCCCGGGTCGAGCCGCTCGCATACCAGACGCCGTTCGACCTGGCGTCGCTCACGAAGCCTCTCTCGACGGCGATCGTCGCGGTGCTCCTCGAGAAGTCCGGGACGCTCGCCCTGAGCGACGCCGCCTCGCGCTGGCTCCCGGAGCTCGACGGGGGTCCGTACGCCTCGGTCACTCTCGCCGACCTCGGCGCGCACCGGGGAGGGCTTCCGGCCTGGCGGCCCATCTATCTCGACGCCGCGGATCGGGATGCGTTCGTCGAGCGGATCGCGAAGGAGGCGCCGGCGGGCCCCGCCGAGGGGACCGTGTACTCGGATCTCGCGTACATCCTCCTCGGCGTCGCGGTCGAGAGGGCCGCGGGGCAGACACTGGACACCCTTTTCGATCGCCTCGTCGCCGCCCCGCTCGGCCTCGACCGGACCGGGTACGCGGCGCGCGGTTCCGGTTTCCCCGACGCGGCCGCCACGGAGCGGG
Source organism: uncultured Acidobacteriota bacterium (assembly GCA_964628935.1). Lineage (GTDB taxonomy): Bacteria > Acidobacteriota > Polarisedimenticolia > Polarisedimenticolales > DASRJG01 > CAYLHQ01. The sequence goes on along the minus strand of CAZVOE010000140.1, from coordinate 5,382 downwards.
GAAACGCGTATGAGAGGAGGATGGCGGGAGAGCCCGGCCGGAAGTTCCCTTGGAGAACGGAGGTGCTGCGGGGCGAGGTGCACGACGCGAACGCATGGGCGCTCGGGGGGGTCGCCGGGCACGCGGGCCTGTTCGCGCCGGTCGAGGAGGTGGTCGCGATCGCGACGGCCGTACTCGAACCCACGCGGCTCGGGCTCGGGCGGGCGGACGCTCGCCCCTGGATCGGAGCGGCGGAGCCGGGGACGCGGACGTTCGGATGGATGCCGGCCCGCGAGGCCGACTCCGCGAGGGGAATCCTCGATCCGGACGCCGTCGGCCACTTCGGGTTCACGGGAACGTCGATCTGGATCGAGCCGAGCCGGCGCGCCGTTCACGCGCTGCTCACGAACCGCGTCCACCCGGAAGTTCCCGCCGAGCCGTTCACCGAGGTCCGTCGCGGGTTCCACGCCGCGGCCGTCCTGGCGCGTTCCGGCTGAGCGGCGGACCGGATCATCGGCCCCTTCCTACAATGGATCGTTCCATGGAACCCGAGATCTTCCGCCTCGAAGCGGAGTTGCAGGCGCTCGAGAACGCCTCGCTGCGGCGCAAGCTCGCGATGCAGCGGGCGGTCATTCTCTCGGTGCTGCTCCACGGCTCGATCGTCGCGTTGATCTTCCTCTTTCCGGAGGCGGGGAGGCGACCGGCGCCCGTGGTGGAGGGCCGGATCATCGAGCGGGACCCGCCCGTGCCGATCACCTTCCTCGCTCCGCTTCCCCCCGAGCCGGTCGCGCCGCCCACGCCGCTCGCGCCACCGAGTCCCGCGCCCGATCGACCGCTGCCCGACGTCCCCTCGCCCGACGAGCGCTACGACGACGTTCCGCTCCGGATGGAGCCGAACCCGGCGCGTCCGACCGTTCCCGCCGAGGCTCCACGCGCGGATCAGCCGGCTGCACGGGGGCTCGAGGGCGATCGCCCTGCGGGCGGGGAGTCGGGTGGGAGACGGGCCGAGCCTCTTTCCGGCTCCCCGGGCGGCGGAGCGGACGCGCGCCCGAGAGATTTGCCGTCGCGCCTGCGCGAATTCGGCCGGGCGATCGGGCGCTCTCCGGGAGAGCCCGCGCCGAGTCCCGAAGGGTCGGGAACCGGCCGAGGGGGCTTCTCGCTCCCCGATTTCCCGAGCGCCGGGTTCGGGGTCGGGAACCTCCAGTTCGAGAGCCGGGACTTCGATTGGGCGGACTACGGGCGGGCGATCTACGTCGCGATCTGGCGAGCGTGGCACAACCGCCTCCTCATGAGCGCGGGGGTCTTCGAGCGGTGGTCGACCCAAAATCGCGAGCCCTTGCTCGATCATCAGTCGATCGTCCGGTTCGTCATCGACCGGTCCGGAGGGGTGTCCGGGGTCGTCGTCGAGACCCCCTCGGGCTGCTATCCCCTCGACGATTCGGCGGCGGACGCGCTCCGCAGCGTGATTCTCCCCCCGCTTCCGGCCGATTTCCCGCGCGATCGCGAGAACGTGCGGGCGATCTTCCTCGCCAACGGCGAGATCCGTTTCCTGCGCCCGAGCCTCGAGATCTTGAAGTCGCGCGGGTACTTCTGACGCCGGAAGCGGCGACGGCGGCTCCGAGGGCCGTGCTAGAATCCGCCGGTGCCTAAACGATTCCAGGACTTCAACTTGCGCCCCGAAACGCGCCGCGCCCTCGACGAGGCAGGCTACGCGGTCGCGACGCCGATCCAAGAGCAGGCGATCCCGATCCTCCTCGACGGGAAGGATCTCATCGGGGTGGCGCAAACCGGAACCGGGAAGACGCTCGCCTTCCTGCTCCCGATCTTCGAGAAAATGGAGGCAGGGGGAGCGGACCCGCAGGCGGTCGTCATCTGCCCGACCCGCGAACTCGCGATCCAGGTCGCGGGGGAAGCCGAGCGCTTCGGGAAGTATCTCGGAATCCGGATCGTCCTCGCCTACGGCGGGACGTCGAGCGGGTCCCAAAAGCAAGAGCTGACGCGGGGGTGCGACCTCCTCGTCGGGACCCCGGGGCGACTTCTCGATTTTCTGACCGGCGCCTGGATCTCGCTCCGACGCTGCCGCACCGTCGTGCTCGACGAAGCCGACCGGATGCTCGACATGGGGTTCATCCACGACGTCGACGCGATCCTGCGGCGCGCTCCGATGAGCCGGCAGACGATGCTCTTTTCCGCGACGGTGCCGGACGAGATCCGGCGGCTCGCGCAGCGGTACATGTTCCACCCGGAGATGGTCCGGGTCGACGCCCAGGTGCGCGTCAAGGACACGGTCGAGCACGTCTTCTACGAAGTCCGGCGAGACCAGAAGGACGACCTTCTCGTCGCGCTTCTCGACGGGGAGCGTCCGAACAAAGCGCTCGTCTTCACCGCGACCCGGGAGGCGACCTCCGACCTGGCGCGCAGGCTGCGGGCACGAAACCATGAGGTCGTCGCGCTCTCGAGCCTCCTTTCGCAGGCCAATCGGGAGCGCGCCCTCTCGGCGTTCCGGAAAGGGGAGTTCCGAGTCCTCGTGGCGACCGACGTCGCCGCCCGGGGGCTAGACATCTCGGACATCGACCTCGTCGTGAACTACGACGTCCCGTCGCACGCCGAGGAGTACGTCCACCGGATCGGCCGTACCGGCCGGGCGCACCGGACGGGGCGCGCCGTCACCCTCGTGACCGAATTGGACGGGAGGCGCGTGGAGGCGATCGAACGCCTTCTCGGCGAGTCGGTTCGGCGAGCGACCCTCGCGGGATTTCCGTACCGCCCGCCGGTCGAGCGGTTCTCCGGGGGGGGAAGGGGGCCGGGGGCGGGTGGTTCGGGACGCGACCGCGGACGCCGCCGGCCCGGACGCGGCAGGATCCGGGCCTGATCTCGGAACGAGGACGGTGGGCACCCTCCGGATCATCGCCGGATCGCTCCGCGGCCGGAGGATCCGCGTCCCCGAGGGGACGGTCCGGCCCACCCGCGATCGGGTTCGAGAGGCGGTGTTCAACGTGCTCGGCCAGAGCGCGGAGGATCTCGACGTCCTCGACCTCTACGCGGGATCGGGGGCGCTCGGGCTCGAAGCGATCAGCCGGGGGGCGCGGAGAGCGGTGTTCGTCGAGGCGGACGCTCGCACGGCGAACGTGCTGATGCGGAACCTCCGCGATCTCGACGTCGAATCGCGGGCGGTTCTCATCCGCGGATCGGCTCTCACGGTCCTCCGGTCGAGGCGGCTCCAGGGGTTCGATCTCGTGTTCGCCGATCCCCCTTACGGGGATCCGGAAGCAACCGGCCTCCTTGCGGCGCTCGAGGAGTCGGCCGTCCCGCGCCCGGGCGGTGTGACCGTTTTCGAGCAGGATGTCGGCGCCCCGCCCCCGAGCCTTCCCCGGGGATGGCATCTGATCCGGGAGGCCCGTTACGGCCGGACGGTCGTTCGGTACTACCGCCGGGGGACAGGGCCTCCGGCCGCCAGCACCGGAACCCGCGGTTGAAATCCGCGTTGTCGTGCTTATATTTGGCCGCGGTCTGGACGGCCCCGGGGCCCAACGACCGACACGACTGTGAACCGGGCTCGTGGAAGCCTCCGGAGAATCTGGGAGTCGGGCATGAAAAAGACGCGAAAGATCGCGGCGTGGGTGGTTGCCGGGCTGCTTCTCGGAACGACGCCGATCTGGGCGGCCGACGAAGGGGCGCGCGCAAGCTCGCCGGTCCCCCCGAAGAACCTGAAGTTGGTCGGAGATCACTGGACTCCGTGGGACCCGCCGACCCCCGGGCCGAACGACTACATCATCCAGCGGGGCGACACCCTGTGGGACCTCGCCGGAAAGTGGCTCCGCGATCCGTTCCTCTGGCCGCAGGTCTGGGACCAGAACCGGTACATCCTCGACAGTCATTGGATCTACCCCGGCGATCCGCTCGTCGTGCCCGGCCAGCCCACCGTCGTCCCCCCAGAGGGCCCTCCGGAAGGGCCCGAAGTTTCGAGGGCCCCCGGCACCCCGTCGGGGACGAAAGCGGAGCCGGCTTCGTCGGTCCCCGCGGCGCCGAAGCTGATTCCGGTGGCCGACCTTTCCGACCTCTATTGCTCCGGGTTCATCGAGCCCTCGCACTCCGCGGCGGAAGTCCGGATCGTGGGCCGCGAGATGGAAAAGCAGATGGTCGCGAGCGGGGATGTCGTGTACCTCAACCAGGGACGGATGCAGGGCGTGAAGCCGGGCGACCGCCTCGCGGTCATCCGTCCGGGTGCGACGGTTTCCCACCCGGTCTCGGGGGACGCGCTCGGCACGTACGTTCGGCGCCTCGGGACGATGCGCGTCCTCGCGGCGCAGGACAGCACCGCGACCGCGGTGATCGAGTTCGCGTGCGACGCCATGAAGGAGGGAGACGAAATCGTCCCGTGGGCCGAGATCCCCGCCCCGAGACGGACCGAACTCCCCCCGATGGACCGCTACGACGTGACCCCGAGCGGTGGGGCGGTCGGCTACGTCGTGGCCGCGCGCGACTCCCTCATGCGGGTCGGAACGGGGAACGTCATCCACGTCGATCTGGGGGACGCGAGCGGCCTCGGCTCCGGCGAGATCCTCCAGCTCTACCGGGACAACGGAGACCTGCCCCGTCTGATGCTCGGTCGCGCGGTGGTGTTGACCGTGGAGCCGGGAACGGCGACCGCGAAGGTCTACGAGGCGGTGCGGGAGATCGAGATCGGCGATCGCGTCGAGGTCGTTCGGTAGCGGCGATCAACCTTCCCGGAGTTTCGTCCGGAGGAGGAGCATTTCGAACGCGAGGCCGGTCATCGCGGCCACCCGGCGTGCGGTCGGAAGATCCGGCCGCTCGAGCGGTCGCTCGTCGCCATCGAGGTACAGGTAGGCGGAGATCCGCCCGGAAACGGGGATCGGCACGAGCATGACCTGCGGAGGAAGGCGCCCGCCCAGGGCGGTGTACAGGTCGCGGTTCGCCGGAAGGGGGGGGACCGGACCGACGTAGGACTCGCCCGACGCGCCGACCAGGTCGAAGATCGTCCCGGAGCCCGGCTGGACCGAAACTTTTCGTACGTCGTCGAGCCCCCGTCCCACGCCGGCGACGCCACGAATGCGGCCCTTGCCGGATGCGAAGAGCGCCGCGCGAGGGGCCTTTCCGAGCGCGAATCCCAGGACGGCATCGGCGATCGCGTCCCGCGTCCGTGCGTCGGCGAGGCGCTCGCCGAGCTCTCGTGTCGTGCGGGGCTGGGGAACGGCATGGGCATTCGACGGCGCGACCTCTGGCTCCGCGTCGTCCGACGCGGACGCCACGAGCCAGGCCTTTGCTTGCGGCGAGGAGGTCCAATCTCCTTCGGCGATCGCTTCCGCCGGTGGGACATGGTCGAGGGGGAGCCCGTCCAGCCCGATCGCGGGGGGCTCCTCGTCCCCGGGCGCAGGCGTCCCC
>CAZVOE010000139.1:0-8362 GCA_964628935.1 uncultured Acidobacteriota bacterium | reverse complement strand
ACCCGACGCAGGGTCGCGCTGCGCGAGGAACTGCTCGAACCAGCGGAGCGATCGCGACTCCCTCAGCGGTTCGGCGAGGGCCGACGACGACGCCACGATCACGAGCGACGCCAGGACGATGGGTCCCCACGGTCGCAAGAGACTTCGCATGACCGCCTCCTCGCGGTCTCCTTTCCGAAACACGACCGTGGCACTTCTGTACGGCGATCGGCCCACGCAGGCAAGAAACGATGCGATTCCGGCATTTCCGCCTTGACCCGGTCGTCCGCACCGCCCTATCGTGCCGGTGCTTTGGAGATCCTCACCGGGACCGAAATGCGGCGCGTGGACCGCCGGGCGATCGACGGCCTCGGCATCCCGAGCCTTGACCTCATGGAAGCGGCGGGGAGCGGGATCGCGGAGGCCATGCGGCGGGACGACCCCGACCTCGCGCGCCGCACGATCGCGGTCGTCTGCGGCAGGGGCAACAACGGCGGGGACGGTCTCGTCCTCGCGCGCCGGCTCGCGGCGCGGGGTATCTCGCCGCGCGTCGTTCTCCTCGCGCGGGGTTCGGACCTCGAGGGAGACCCGGCGGTGAACCTCCGGCGGGCGCTCGAGGCGGGCGTCGAGGTGCTCGAGGCCCCCGACGAGGCGGCGTGGGCGCGCGCGCTCGAAGGGATCGCCGGTTGCGACCTCATCGTCGACGCCCTCCTCGGGACCGGGGTGCGCGGGGGGGCGCGCGGTCTCGTCGCCCGTGCGATCGAGGATCTCCAGGCCTCCGGGGCCGTCCTGGTCTCGGTCGATCTTCCGTCCGGGGTCGACGCCGATTCCGGAGAGGTCGACGGCGTCGCGATCCGCGCGCGGCGAACCTACACCCTGTGCCGGCCGAAGCTCCCCCTCGTGATCGATCCCGCCGCCCGCTACGCCGGGAGCTGGCGGGTGATCGACATCGGGATCCCGGACGAATGCGTGGCTCCGGAGCGCTCGACGCTCGAGTGGCTCGACGCCGAGGCCGCTCCCGTTCTCCCGCGCCGTCCGCGGCACGCGCACAAGGGGGACTTCGGGCATCTCCTCGTCGTCGCCGGATCGCGAGGAAAGTCGGGGGCGGCGGTCCTCGCCTCGCGCGCCGCGCTCCGCGCGGGGGTCGGCCTCGTGACGGTGGCGACGCCGCGCTCTTCCCTCCCCGTCGTCGCGAGCCAGCAGGCGGAAGTCATGACGGAGCCGCTCCCGCAGTCGGCGGGCGGATCGCTCGCGCGAAGTGCGGCCGCCCGCGTGCGCGCTCTGCTCCGGTCGCGGGACGCCCTTGCCCTCGGCCCCGGTCTCGGGACCGAGTCCTCCACCGGACGCGCCGTCGCGGAGATCGTCGCGAAGGGGACCGGGCCCGCCGTCATCGACGCCGACGGCTTGAACGCCTTCGCCGCGCGGGGAAAAGGGAAGACGGCGCTCCGCGCCGGAGCGCGCCCCCTCGTCCTCACGCCGCACCCGGGCGAGGCCGCGAGGCTCCTCGGAACGTCGACCGGCGAGGTGCAGCGCGACCGGATCGGCGCCGCGCGCGCCCTCGCGGCGATGACGGGGGCGGTCGTCGTCCTCAAGGGGCACCACACCCTCGTCGCCGATCCCGCGGGGGCGGTGAGCGTCAACGCTTCCGGAAACCCGGGGATGGCGACCGCGGGGACGGGAGACGTGCTGACGGGGATCGTCGGGGCGTTTCTCGCACGCGGTCTTCCCGCGCTCGAGGCGGCGCGGCTCGCGGTGTTCGTGCACGGCGACGCCGCGGACCGGGCGGCCGCATCGCGCGGCGAAGAGGGGCTGATCGCGGGCGCCCTGATCGAGACCCTTCCGGCCGCGCTCGCCGCCCGGGTCGCCCCGGAGTTCGGCGGATGAACGATCCGAAGCGGCAGAGGCGCCCGTCGAGGGAGGCGGCGGCGCCGGGACGGCCCGGCGACGGGCACAAGACCCTCTTCGCGCTCTCCGAGGACGAGACGTTCGAGATCGGCTGCGCGCTCGGCCGTGGCCTCCGTGCGGGGGCGTTGATCCTGCTCCAGGGAGAGCTCGGCCTCGGAAAGACCGTCTTCGCGCGCGGAATCGCCGCGGGCCTCGGAATCGCCCCCGAGGAGGTCTCCTCCCCCTCCTTCACGCTCGTCCACGAATACCGCGGGGGACGCCTCCCCCTGTTCCACATCGACCTCTACCGGATCGAACGCCTGGAGGAGGAGCTTCCCACCCTCGGGATCGAGGACATCCTCGCGGGGGGCGGCGTCGCGGTCGTGGAGTGGGGGGAACGGCTCCCGCCCTATCTGAGACGGGGAGCGATCGTGGTGCGATTCGTCGACCTCCGCGAGGGCTGCCGCAGGATCGAGATCGTCCCCGGGCCGGAACGCCGGACCGACAGCCGGGGGGACGCGTGAGCTTCGGCGACGCCGGTCAATCCAGGCGGTAGTTGGGCGCTTCTTTCGTGATGATCACGTCGTGCGCGTGGCTCTCCCGGAGGCCGGCCGAGGTGATTCGCACGAAGCGGGCCCTCGTCTTGAGGGTCTCGATGTCCCCGCAGCCGCAGTAGCCCATCCCCGCCCGGAGACCGCCCACGAGCTGCGCGACGAGGTTCGCGAGCGGTCCCTTGTACGGAACGCGCCCTTCGATCCCCTCGGGGACGAGCTTCTTCTCGTCGAACTCGTCCTGGAAGTAGCGGTCCTTCGAGCCTCGGGTCATCGCGCCGAGCGAGCCCATTCCGCGATACTCCTTGAACGTCCGCCCCTGGTAGAGCACCGTCTCCCCGGGGGCCTCCTCCGTGCCGGCGAAGAGGCTCCCGATCATCACCGAATCGGCGCCCGCTGCGATCGCCTTGACGACGTCGCCGGAGAATTTGACGCCGCCGTCGGCGATCAGGGGGACTCCCGCATCGCGGCACGCCCTCGACGCCTCGTGGATCGCCGTGATCTGCGGCACCCCGGCCCCGGTGACGATCCGCGTGGTGCAGATCGACCCCGGCCCCACTCCCACCTTCACCGCGTCGACGCCGCGGGCGCACAGCTCCCGCGCGCCCTCGAAAGTCCCGACGTTCCCCGCCACCAGCTGGATCTCGGGGAACCGCTCCCGGATCTTCGCGACCATGTCGAGCACCCCCTGGCTGTGGCCGTGGGCGGTGTCGATGACGAGAAGGTCGACGCGCGCGTCGACGAGCGCGCGCGCGCGGTCGAGGGTGTCCTTGGCGATCCCGATGCCCGCGCCGACCCGCAGACGTCCGAGCGCGTCCTTGCAGGCGTTGGGATACTTGATCTGCTTCTGGATGTCCTTGACGGTGATCAGGCCGACCACGCGGAACTTCTCGTCGACGACCGGGAGCTTCTCGATCCGGTGCTTGTGCAGGAGTTCCTTCGCCTGATCGAGGGTCGTGCCGACCGGGACGGTGACGAGCCCCTCGGCCGTCATCAGGTCGCGGATCGGGATGTCGGTGCGGGTGCAGAAACGGAGGTCGCGGTTCGTCAGGATCCCGACGAGCTTTCCTTGGTCATCGACGATCGGGACTCCCGAGATCCGGTAGCGGCTCATCGCGTCGAGCGCCTCGCGAACCTCCCGCTCCGGAGTCAGCGTGATCGGGTCGACGATCATCCCGGACTCCGAGCGCTTCACCTTGTCGACCTCCGCCGCCTGCGCGTCGATCGTGAGGTTCTTGTGGACGATTCCGATCCCTCCCTCCTGCGCGAGAGCGATCGCGAGGTGCGCCTCGGTCACCGTGTCCATCGCCGCGGAGACGAGCGGGATGTTGAGCGGGATGCCCCGCGTGATCTTGGTCCTCGTGTCGACCTGGCTCGGAAGCACGGTCGAGTGGGCGGGCAAGAGCAAGACGTCGTCGAAGGTGAGACCTTCCGGGATGCCGTCTTCGAGCATCGAACCTCCGTTCCCGTCGGGGAAAGGTCACCTACCGTTTCGCACCGCACTCCCCGCAGAACTTCGCGCCCTCGACGAATGCGGTTCCGCAGGACGGGCAGTATTTCGCCGAGCCGGCGGCGGCCGCCCCGGCCGGAGGGGACCCGGGGTGCGTCGCATCCTTGATCGCCTGCGCCATGGCCATCCCCATCCCGATGCCCGCCCCGACCCCGACCCCCGCGGCGGCCCCCCCTCCGGCCTCTCCGCCGCTCGACGCGGCGTCCCCGAGGGCTCTCGCCGCCTTGAACTTCATGTAGGCCTGGAGGTCGCCGACGGCCGCCATTCCCGTCCGCTCGTCGAGGATCTTCTGGACGTCCTCCGGCGGGGTGATCGCGTGGATGAAAAAGTCGGTCAGGTCGAGCCCGTACTTGGCGAAGTCCCCCGAAACCCTTCCTTTGAGCGCCTCGGACAGCTCGTCGTAAACCCTCGGGAGATCGAACAACGTCGTGATCGTCTCCCCCAGAACGTCGTTCAAGCGCGCGACGATGATCTCGCGCAGGTAGCCCTGGATGTCGTCCTGGGAGTACCGGCCCTGGCTCCCGACGATCTGGTTCACGAAGAGCTGCGGCTCGGCGACGCGCGCGGCGAAGGCCCCGTGGGCGCGGAGCCGCACCATCGACAGTTCCCGGTCGCGGAAGGCGACCGGCTCCCGCGTCCCCCACTTCAGGTCGGTGAAGACCTTCCGCGCGACGAAGTAGACGTCCGCCCGGAACGGGGAGGTCCCGCCGAACGGGAGGTTGATGAGGCGGGTCAAGAGCGGGACGTTCGCGGTCGTGAGGGTGTGACGTCCCGGCCCGAACGTGTCGAGTGCCTTCCCGTCCCGGAAGAAGACGGCCCACTGGTTCTCGGTCACGACGAGCTGCGCCCCGAGCTTCAACTCCCCGCCGGCGGCGAACCGCCAGACCATCTCGCGGCCCGAGTCGTCCTTCCACTCGAGGACTTCGATCGCCATGGAATGCCTCCCGTGCCCGCCGTCATACGGCCGGCGTGTCGAACAGCTCCCTGCGTCTTCCGATCCGACGGTCGAGGTCCTCGAGGCGGCGCGCGAGATCGGCGAGCGCCTCCCCGTCGGGCGCCTCCCCGGCGAGCGTCGCGAGCCGGTCGGCGACCGCCACGACGTCCGAGAGGAGCGCCTCGTCGTACGCATAGATCCGGTCGAGCTCGGCTTCGCGAATCTTCACCTGGTCGAAGAGGCCGCTGTACCCGTAGTCGGCGAAGCGGAGCCCGGCCGCCCCCTTCTGGAGCGCTCGGTCGAGACGGCCCGCCTCGTTGAGGACCCCGATCTCCCCCGCTCGCGTGGCCGCGTTGCGCACCGCGTCGAGCGAACGGCGCGCCTCGTCGAGGCGCCCCGCGAGAAACTCCCGGAGACGGCGGTCGGTCTCGCGGCGCGCCTCCCGCTCGCGATAGCCGGAAACCCCGGGAACGTAAGAGGCGATCTTTTCGAGGAAGTTCTTCTCGGAAACGGTCATGCCCATGGCGGCCCTCCGATCCGGGAGCGGGTCACGCGTGGGTCTCCGCGCCGGCCCCGTGGCACTTCTTGTACTTCTTGCCCGACCCGCACGGACACGGATCGTTCCGACCGACCTTCGCGTCCTTCCGAGCGACCGGGGTGACCCCCCCGCGGGCCGTGACTCCCGACGCCGACCGCGAAGCGGCCTCGAAAATCCGCTGCTGCTCGCGCCGGCGCCTCTCCTCCTCGCGCCGGCGGTCCTCCTCGGTCATCGGCTCGAGGAGGAAAAGGAATCGGACCGCGTCGTTCTCGATCCTCTCCTTCATCATGCCGAACATGTCGAACGACTCGCGCTTGTACTCGACGAGGGGATCTTTCTGCCCGTAGGCGCGGAGGCCGATCCCGTCCTTCAAGTGGTCCATCGCGAGGAGATGCTCCTTCCACGCGTGGTCGATGATCTGCATGAGGATGTGGCGCTCGTACTGCCGCATCAGGTCGGAGCCGACCACGGCCTCCTTCGCCTCGTAGCGCGCGAGGAGTTTCTCCGCGATCCGGTCGAAGACCTCCTGCTCGCTCAGTTCGCGGATCTTGATCCCGTCGGACTCCGGGTCGTACCCGAAGAAGTGCTGGAGCTGTTGCCGGAAGGCGTCGACCTCCCACTTCTCTGGTTCTTTCTGGGAGGTCAGGTGCGTGTCGATCAGGATCGCGAGGATCTCCTGACCCTTCTCGAGGATGTACTCCTTTTGGTTCTTCCCCTCGAGGATCTCGCGGCGGAGGGCGTAGATCTCGTTCCGCTGCTTGTTGTTGACGTCGTCGTATTCGAGGAGGTGTTTGCGCGTTTCGAAGTTCCGTTGCTCGACCTGCTTTTGGGCGCGCTCGATCGACTTCGACACCATGCGGGATTCGATCGGGACGTCCTCCTCCATCCCGAGCTTGAGCATCGCCGCCTTGAGGCGCTCCCCGGCGAAAATCCGCATCAGATCGTCGTCGAGGGAGAGGAAGAACCGGGACGACCCCGGGTCCCCCTGACGGCCCGCACGTCCGCGGAGCTGGTTGTCGATCCGGCGCGACTCGTGGCGCTCGGTGCCGACGATATGGAGCCCGCCGGCCGCGACGACGGCCCGGTGTTCCTTCTCGCACTGCTCCTTCGCGCGGGCGAGCGCTTCGCTCCAGGCCCGCTCCCATTCCTCCGGCGGAGTTTCGCCCGGCTTGAGGCCCGCACGGATCAACTCCTGCCGTGCGAGGTACTCGGGGTTCCCGCCGAGGAGGATGTCGGTGCCGCGTCCCGCCATGTTCGTCGCGATCGTGACCGCGCCGATCCTCCCCGCCTGGGCGACGATCTCGGCCTCCATCTCGTGATACTTGGCGTTGAGGACGACGTGCTTGACCCCCCTGCGCTTCAGGAGTTCCGAAAGCCGCTCCGACTTCTCGATCGACACCGTCCCGACGAGCGAGGGCTGCCCCCGCTTCTGGGCCTCGACGATCTCCTCGACGACCGCCTTCCACTTCTCCGGCTCGGTCCGGTAGATCACGTCGTCGTAATCCTTCCGGATCATCGGCTTGTTCGTCGGGATGACCGCGACCTCGAGGTTGTAGATCCGGTCGAACTCGACCGCCTCGGTGTCGGCGGTTCCGGTCATCCCCGAGAGCTTCTCGTACATCCGGAAGTAGTTCTGGAAGGTGATCGTCGCGAGCGTCTGGTTTTCGCGCTCGATCTTGACCCCTTCCTTCGCCTCGACCGCCTGGTGGAGCCCGTCGCTCCAGCGCCGTCCCGGCATGAGGCGCCCCGTGAACTCGTCCACGATCACGACGGCTCCGTCCTTGATCATGTAGTGGACGTCGCGCTGGAAGAGGGTGTGGGCCTTGAGCGCCTGGTTGATCGCGTGGAGCGTGTCCATGTTCAGGGGGTCGTAGAGGTTCTCGATCCCGAGCAGACGCTGGCAGTGCTCCACTCCGCGATCGGTCAGGGTGACCGTCCGGGCCTTCTCGTCCACCACGTAATCGCCGGTATCCTCGTGCTCGTAGTCCTTGCCGCCCTGAATCACCGCCCCTTTCTGGAGCTTCGGGATGATCTTGTCGACCTCGTAGTACTTGTCGGTCGCTTCGTCGGAGGGGCCGCTGATGATGAGGGGGGTCCGCGCCTCATCGATCAGAATCGAATCGACTTCGTCGACGACCGCGTAGTGGTGCCCTCGCTGGACCATCGACGCGAGCGAGAACTTCATGTTGTCGCGGAGGTAGTCGAACCCGAACTCGTTGTTCGTGCCGTACGTGATGTCGCAGCGGTAGGCCTGCTGCCGTTCGTGGTCGCCGAGGTCGTGCTGGATGCAGCCGACCGTCATGCCGAGGAACCGGTAGATCCGACCCATCCACTCGGCGTCGCGGCGGGCGAGGTAGTCGTTCACCGTCACGACGTGGACGCCCTTCCCCGTGAGGGCGTTCAGGTAGACGGGGAGGGTGGCCACGAGGGTCTTCCCCTCGCCGGTGCGCATCTCGGCGATCATTCCGCGGTGGAGGACCATTCCGCCGATCAGCTGGACGTCGAAGTGGCGCATGTTCAGCACGCGGCGGGCCGCCTCCCGGACGACCGCGAACGCCTCCGGAAGCAGGTCGTCGAGCGTCGCACCCCGCTCGAGCCGCTCCTGGAACTCCCCCTTCTTCGCTCGGAGCCGCTCGTCGGAGAGGTCGCGGACGGAGGCCTCGAGCGCGTTGATCTGCGCGACGACAGGCCACATCCGCTTCAGGGTCCGCTCGTTCTTGGACCCGAGAATCTTCGTCAAGACCATCTGAATCATGAAGATCGCTCCGACTCGACGCAGTCTAACACGCGCGTTCCGGCCGCCCCGGCGGGAGACGACGGTGGAGGATGCGGAAGAAAAGGGCGTCGGCGACGGAGAGAAGCGCGCGGTCCAGGCGCGCGATCGCACCCTCCCCCCCCGCGACGCGGGACGCCGCGCCGAGCGCCCCCCACAGGAGCGCGTGGAAGCCGACCGCGACCGCGTACAG
>CAZVOE010000138.1:0-8423 GCA_964628935.1 uncultured Acidobacteriota bacterium | reverse complement strand
ACCGTCGTGTTCCGGTAGGCGGGGACTTCGGTGGCCTGAGTGCAGTTGCGCTGGTAGACCGCGCTGCCCGTGTGCGTGTCCGCTCCGCTCGTGTAGGCGAGTGCGGTGCGTCCGCCGCTGACGGGTCTCGGAGGGCTGATCGGCAGGTCGGGAAGGGGGGCTCCCGTCTCGTCGTACGCGGTGACCCGCGAGAACGTGAAGTTTCCCGTCTCGGATTGGGTCGTGTCGATCACGACCGGGGAGGTCGTGCCGGCCCGCACGACGCTCACTTCGAACCCGATGGGCCAGGGCACGAGCGCCGAGGTGGGTGCGCCCACGGTGCACACGGGCGGAGCGTTGAATTCGTTCCGCGCGGGGATGACGTCGTCGGCGACCCCGTCTCCGTCCGAATCGACCCGGAGGTCCGGGTAGACGACCGCTTTCGAGACGTTCTGAACGCCAGGGGTGGGATCCTCGATCGACTCGACCCGGTATTCGAGAACGACGGTCCCTCCTCCGAAGCCGGCCGGCTGCTCGGTTTCGCAGGCGGTGGCGACGAGAGCGAGCCCCGTCAGGGTGAGGGCCCTTCCGACCAATCGCATGATCCCGACCTCCGTGTTTCCCCCGAGAAACGGATCGGAAACGCTACCCGACCTCGGCAGGGGAGTCAAGGATCTCGGGCCCCCGGGCGCGTTCCGTTGCGGTTCGCGCTCCGCAAGGGACGACGCCGGGACCGTGCTAGAATCGCGCGGCCTTCCGATCAGGAGTTCCCGTGAATCGAGTCTCCACCCCGGAGCAGGTGGCGCAAGAGTCCCGCCGGACGGTCCGGGTGTACTCCGTCCTCGCGCGGGTCTACGACGGGTTCTTCGACTGGGCTCTCGGGCCCGGACGGCGTGTGGCGGTCACGAATCTGCCCGTGTCGCCGGGCGACCGGATCCTCGAGATCGGGGTCGGGACGGGCCTTTCCCTTCCGCTCTACCCGCGGTCTTGCCAGGTCACCGGGATCGACATCACCGACGCGATGCTCGACCGGGCGCGGACGCGTCTCGAGCGCCTCGGTCGGTCGGGGGTCGAGCTCCGCCGGATGGACGCGCGTTTCCTCCAGTTTCCGGACGACTGCTTCGACGCTGTCGTCGCACCGTACGTCGTCTCCGTCGTTTCCGATCCTTCGCGAGTGATGGCCGAAGCGGCCCGTGTGTGCCGTCCCGGAGGCGTCGTCGCGGTCGTCAATCGCTTCCGCAGTCGGGCCCCCGGGATGTACCGGATCGACGGGTGGCTCACGCCGGCGACGCAGTGGATCGGATTCCGTCTCGACCTTCCCCTCGAAACCGTCACCCGCACCCCCGGCCTGCACGTCGAGAGAATCGACCGGGTCAACCTCTTCGGTCTTTGGCGACTGGTCTGGCTCCGCAAGGAAGAGCGGCCTTCGGGTCAGTGATCGGTCGGCTCGGCGGGGGGAGGCACCCAGCCCGGAGGGCCCCCCGTGGCACGGTGCTCGAGGCGTTCGACGCGGCGGGTCTGCGAGAGGATCTCTTCGAACTTTCGGTCGATCGTCTCGCTCGTGACGGCATTCCGCGTCAGCATCTCGAGCCCCCGCACCTTTTCGCGGAGGGCCGCGGCCTCGAGCCTGTAGCCCTCGGCGGCGAGCTCGGCGGCACGCGCCTTCCGGCGGAGCTCCCCCGCCTCCCTCGCGAACGATTCCTTGAGGCGTCCGATCTGGGCCTCGAGGTCCTCGACCCGGCGTCGGCGGGACTCGGACTCGTCCCGGATCTCGACGTACCGGAGCCCGGCGGCCCGGACCATCCCGTACTGCACGAGGAGCTGTTCGTGCTTCATCTGCAGCTCCCGGTAGAGGTCGCCGGGAACCGCCTCCCGCAGGAAGCGTTCGAGAGGGGCCGCCTGGAGGTCGGCGCCGGTCCGGAGGGCGGGAGGCGAGGCCGGCGCGAGATCGAGCCCCGCGGCGGCCAGATCGTCGGGGGACACGAAGTACTCGGGGCCGAAGCGACCGTTCTGCTTCTCCGCGCGGAGGCGGCCGCTGCGAATGTACCGGCGCAAGGTCGTCACCGAAAGGGACGTGCGCATCGCGGCCTCTCGCAGGCTGTATTTCTCCATGGACGTCTCCCGGCGTCGAAGCGCCTGCCGGTTTCTACCATAGCGTTCGCCGCCGCCACAAGATCGCGGGCGTCGTGGACGCGGCGAGAGCCCCCGATGTACTGTCTCGGCTTTCCGTCGCGGAGCGCGAAGCATGGGTGAGGGCGAAGAGGCGAGGACGCACTGGGCCGATGAGACGGCGAGGGCCGCGGTCGCGACCGGCCGACCTCCGGTGGTTTCGAGCGGCATCTCCCCCTCGGGGGAGATCCACATCGGAAACATGAGGGAGGTCCTGACGGCGGACGCGGTCTTCCGCGCTCTCCGGGACGCGGGGGCCGAGCCCCGATTCAACTACGTCGCCGACAATTTCGATCCGCTCCGGCGCGTCTACCCGTTCCTCGACGCCGCCACGTACGGCCCCCTCGTCGGACGGCCGCTCTCCGAGATTCCCTGCCCGTGCGGCGGTCACCCGTCCTACGCGGATCACTTCCTCGCGCCCTTCCTCGCCTCCTTGGAGCGGCTTCACGTCGAGGTCGAGGTCGAACCGGCCGACCGGCTTTACAAGTCGGGGCGCATGAACGAAGCGATCATCGATGCGCTCGCGGGCCGGGATCGAATCGCCGCGATCCTCGCGGAGCTCACCGGGAAGGCGATCGCCGAGGACTGGTCTCCGTTCCTTCCGCTTTGCCCCGGCTGCGGGAAGATCACCGACGCTGTGGTGCGCGGCTTCTCGAGGAGCGCGGAGACCGTCGACTTCGAGTGCCCGTGCGGCGCGAGCGGCACCGTGCCGATGGCCGGAGGGGGAAAGCTGACGTGGCGCGTCGACTGGCCGGCGCGCTGGAGGACCCTCGGCGTCACGGTCGAGCCGTTCGGGAAGGACCACGCCACGCGCGGGGGATCCTACGACACGGGCGTCCGGATCAGCCGGGAGGTATTCGGCTGGGAGCCGCCGCTCCCTCTCCCGTACGAATGGATCTCCCTGAAGGGGCAGGGGGACATGTCGTCGAGCAAGGGGAACGTCCTCTCGATCACCCGGGCTCTCGAGGTGGTCCCTCCGGACGCCCTCCGCTATCTCGTCATGCGGGAGCGCCCGAGCCGGACGATCGCTCTCGACCCCGGGGTTCCCCTCCTCGATCTCGTCGACGAGATGGAAGACGCGCGCGCGGCGGGTCGCGACGCCCGCGCCGTCGAGCTTTCCCGAGCCGCGGGATTCCTCCCCGTGGGCGTTCCGTTCCGGCACCTCGTGCTCGTCGCGCAGGCCGCCCGCTTCGAGGTGGACCGGGTCGTGGAGATCCTGCGCCGCGGCGGATACGGCTCCGTGACGCGGGAGGCGGTCGCGAGCCGGCTCGAGTACGCGAGGCGATGGCTCGACGAATTCGCCCCGGAAGAGATGCGATTCGAGGTCCGCGAGAGCCTTCCGGCGGAGGCGGTCGGGCTGAGCGTCCCCCAGCGCGAGTTCCTCGCGCGCCTCGCAGAGCGCCTCGACGCGACGCTCGATGCGGAGGCCGTCCACAAGTTGATCTACGACCTCGCGCAGGCGGTGCCGGGCCTGAAACCGGGCGAGGCCTTCCGCGCGGTCTACCTCGCGATCCTCGGGAAGTCCCGGGGCCCGCGTGCGGGGTCGTTTCTCGTGCTTCTCGGGGCGGAGTTCTGCGCTCGTCGGTTTCGGGAGGCCGCTCGCGGCGCCTAAGGGAGGAGCTTCGCCGCGGCGTCGTCGAGGAGGAGCCGGACGACCGCCCGCTGGACGCGGCGGGCCGCTTCCACCGCCCGACGGACCTCCGGGAGGCTCCCCTCGGCGTCCTCGCTCGCAGCCCCCTCCGCGGCGCGAAGGAGGCGAACCGCGAGCTCGATCCGCTCGCGTTGAGGCCCCGCGAGCCTCTCGATCTCCTCGGCGATCCGGAGCGTCCGGTCCGACGGACGTCGCCTCGCGGTTCCGCCCGCCTCGCCGTGGCGCCCCGTCAGCAACCATTCGACCGAGGTCTCCCCGACGCGGGCGATCTCGAGCAGGCGACGCGGCTCGGGGATGACGCCGCGCTCGTACTTGTGGATCGCCGACTGGGTGGTCCCGAGGAGGGCGGCGAGTTCCCGCTGCCGCAGACCCGCCTCGCGGCGGATTTCCCGGATCCTCTTCCCGAGAGCGCGCTTGTCGATCTCACGCATGGGGGGGAATATCGGAGCCCGGGACGCCCAGGCGCAAGGCGGGGGGATCCGGCCGCCGGGGAAACCGGGGTCGCCGGCGCCGACCCGATCACGGAGCATGTCCGGCGCCTCCGATCCCGGGGATTCGGCTCACGGCGTTGAGGTCACGCCCGAGCGCGCTTCGCGCTCGCCCCGGGAAGCGTCCACGAGCGCCAGGATCACGAATCCGAGGACGAAGAAGGGCACCGTCCAGAGAATCGCGAGTCGCTGGTCGCCGGACGAGCTCGAGACGGCCCCGAACACGAAGAAGGCGAGGATCGAGCCGACCTGCCCTGCGAGAACGTAGAAGCCGAAGAACTCGCTCTCCCGGCTGGGTGGAGCGAAGCGGGCCATGAGGGCGCGGGCGATCGACTGGGTGCTCCCCATGCCCACCGACGCTCCCGCCGCCATGAGCCACAGCGCGGCACGCCCGTCGCCGAAAGCCCCAACGAGGACCACCCCGGTCCACAGCCCCAACGTCGAAAGCAGCGCGAGCTTCTGGCCGATCGCATCGGCGAGCCACCCGGCGAGGAGCGTGCCGACGAGAGCGATCACGTTCGTGACGATGAAGAGCATCGCGAGAGACGCCCCCTGGACGCCGAAGCTCCGCGCGACGAAGATCGCGCTGAACTTGATCACGACGTTGACGCCGCCGAAAAAGAAGACGTACGCGAGCACGAACTTCGCCGTTTCCCGGTACCGGCGCAGGTGGGCGAGAGTCTCGGCCACTCGCCGGAATCCGACGGCGGCGTACTCGGCGAGGCGGGAGTAGCTCCCCTGGGCGCGCGATTCGCGGAGCCAGAGGAACGTCGGGAGCGAGAACAGAGCGAAGAAGGCCGCCACCACGACGAACGAGGCGCGGTAGCCGGAAACCGCTTCGGGATCGAGGGATCCGTCGGGACGGACGAGCGCGGTGCCGATCAGGGGCAGGCAGACGGCGACGGAAAGCAGGCCCCCCGCGAAGCCGGTGCCCCAGGCGAGCGCAGAGACCCGACCGGTGTTCCGGGAATCGGCGATCTCGGGGAGGAACGCGTTGTAGAAGACATACCCGCCCTCGAATCCGAGCGAGGCGATCACGAACAGGGCCATTCCCCAGACGATCTCGCCGGGTTCGACGAGGGCGAGCGCTGCGGTTGCCGCGACGGTCTGGATCACCGTGAGACGCAGGTAGCGCTTCTTGCGTCCGGAATAGTCGGCGAGGGCGCCGAGAATCGGGGAGGTGAGGATCACGAGAACGTTGACCAGGATTCCGGACAGCCCCCAGTACCAATCCCCGAGGCGGTTCCCCGTCCCCACGACGGCGTCGCGGAAGTAGACCGAGTAGGCGACCGTGACGATCAGGGTCGTATAGGCCGAGTTGGCGAAGTCGAAGGCGCACCAGCCGACGACCTCCTTGCGCAGGAGCCGCGGCGGTGCGGGGGAGCTCAACGGGATCCCCAGCCGAGCTTCTGGTGGAGCACTTCGAAGAAACCGCGTCCGGCGACGCGGACGAGGTGGGCCGGCTTGTCGTCGAGTTCGACCGTCACGAGGTCGAGATCGCGCAGGGGCACCGCCACCTGACCGTCCATGGTGAGCAGCGCCTCTTCCTCGCGGACGCTCCGGAGGCGCATCTCGACGCGGACGTGCCCCGGCACGACGATCGGACGGTAGGCGAGCGTGTGGGGGCAGATCGGGGACAGCACCAAGGCGTCCATGCGCGGGTCGAGGATCGGTCCCCCGGCGGACAGGTTGTAAGCGGTCGAGCCCGTCGCGGTCGAAACGATCATGCCATCGCCGGTGATCGTCTCGACCGCCGATCCGTCGAGGCGGAGCTCCACCGTGATCATCCGCGGCTGACGGCTTTTCGCGAGGACCGCATCGTTGAGGGCCACGTGGGCTCCGAGCGTGCGGCGGCCTCGCCTCAGCCGGACCCTCAAGGTGCGCCGCTCCTCGAGCGCGTAGCGTCCGGCGAGGATCTCTTCCAGCCCGTCGAAAAGCTCGTCCGGTTGAAGCTCGGAGAGGAAGCCCAGTCCGCCGAAGTTGACCCCGAGGATCGGGATCCCGAGGGGGGCCGCCGCCCGGGCCACGGAGAGGAGGGTGCCGTCGCCGCCGGCGACGATCGCGAGGTCGGTCCCCTTCGGGAGGGTGCCGTCGGGGAATCCGTCCTTGCGGCCGAGTGCGGCCGACGTGCTCCGGTCATAGCGGACGGCGACGCCCCGCGCAGGGAGCCACGCCCCCAGTTCCGCGGCGATGCGGAGCCCCTCCGGGACCCCGCGCTTGGAGACGACCGCGGCACGTTTCGGGATTCGGGGCGCCGGGCTCCTCACGCCGGGTCCCCCTCGGCCTCCTCGAGCGCCTGCGCGATCCGGCGGGTCGCGCGGTCGTGGTCCGCACCGGGCGCGCCGGGTCGCAGGAGGACGAAGAACTCGACGTTCCCCTCCGCTCCCCGGATCGGCGACGGCACCACGTCGTGAAGACCCCAACCCTCGGTTTCGGCGCGGGATGCGAGTTTCGCGAGGACCTCGCGATGGAGGGCGCGATCTCGAACGACGCCCCCTCGGCCGACGAGACCGCGACCGACCTCGAACTGCGGCTTTACGAGCGCCACGATCTCCCCTCCGGGGGCGAGGCAACGGACGACGGCCGGGATCACGAGTCGGAGCGAGATGAAGGATACATCGATCGCCGCGAGCGACGGCACGAAAGGAAGGTCGGCCGGTGCCAATTCGCGCGCATTCCGACCCTCGAGGACAACGACCCGGGGATCGTTCCTGAGGCTCCAATCGAGTTGCCCGCGGCCGACGTCGACCGCGGCGACTCGCCGCGCGCCGCGCGCGAGGAGGACCTGCGTGAACCCCCCCGTCGACGCTCCGACGTCGAGCGCGTCGCGTCCGGCCGGGTCGACTCCGAGGCGTTCGATCGCCCCCGCCAGTTTCTCGCCGCCGCGCCCGACCCACCGGGGCCCGGGGTCGATCTCGAGGGGCAGGTCCGGGCGGACGCGCTCGCCCGGCTTCTCGAGGCGACGCCCTTCCGATCGGACCCGCCCGGCGAGAACGAGGGCCTGCGCCTTGCTCCGGGTGTCGGCGAGACCCCGGAGGACGAGGACGGCGTCGAGTCGGGGGAGCTGTCGTCGCGACGTCATCCCGTGCGGTCGAGCGCGTAGCGGGCGAGGAAAGCGAGAAAGGACGTGTCGCCGCCTACGGACGCGATCGCCTCGATCGCGCGATCGAGGAATCGTTCCGCTTCGTTGCGCGCGCCTTCGACTCCATAGCGCGCTGCGTAGGTCCCCTTCCCGGAGCGAGCGTCTTTTCCAGGGGTCTTTCCGAGATCCTCGGCCGTCGCGGTGACGTCCAGGATATCGTCGACGATCTGGAACGCCATCCCAAGACTCCGTCCGTATTCGACGAGTGAGGCGCGGTCCTCCGCCCCTGCGCCCGCGTGGATCGCTCCGACCTCGACGCTCGCGGCGAGGAGGGCGCCGGTCTTGTGGGCGTGAATCCAGTCCAAGATCGCCGGCTCGGACTCCGTCCGCTCCGACTCGAGGTCGACCATCTGTCCGCCGACCATCCCATCCGCGCCCGCGGCCGCGGCGACGACGGCGACCGCCTCGGAGCGCCGCGCGGCGAACGCGGGTTCGGCGGGCTCGCGGCCGAGGATCTCGAAGGCGAGGGTGAGCAGGGCGTCGCCGGCGAGGATCGCTTCCGCCTCGCCGAAGGCAACGTGCACGGTGGGACGCCCTCGACGGAGCGCGTCGTCGTCCATCGCCGGAAGGTCGTCGTGCACGAGGGAGTAGCTGTGGATCATCTCGATCGCCGCCGCGGGTCCCACGACCCGATCCGGATCGGCCCCGCACGCTTCGCACGCGGCGAGGCAGAGCGCCGGCCGGAGTCTCTTCCCCCCTCCGAGGACGGCGTAGCGCATCGCCTCGTGGAGGCGGGCCGCGGGGCCCCTGGGGACGGGGAGGCGGAGGTCGAGCGCCCGGTCGAGGGTTTCGCGGATCCGGCGGAGCCGTTCGGCGCCCGTGCGCTCGGTCCCGCTCACGGAGCCTCCTCGCGATGGACGACTCGTTCAATCGCCTCGGCGAGTCCGGTCTCCGGAGAGACGGTGACGACCGTCGCCGCCATCTCCGCGAGGCCGTCCGCCGCGGAAAGGGAGACGGGGCGCTGGGTTCGGAACGGAGGATCGGCATGCCCGAG
>CAZVOE010000137.1:0-8483 GCA_964628935.1 uncultured Acidobacteriota bacterium | reverse complement strand
GGACGGGGCTCTGCGCGACCTCGCGCGCCGAGCGGCTCTCTCCGATCCGCGTGCCGCGTGGCTCGCGAGGGAGGCCCCCGCTTGGAAGCGTCGCGGCGAGAAGACCCTCGTCTTTGTCCACCGCCGCGAGACCCTCGAGATGCTCCGGACGGCGCTTTCCCGGAAGGCCCAGATCGCGACGGCCGCGTTCCACGAGGACCTCTCTCCCGCCGACCGCGATCTCCAGGTCGCGCACTTTCGGCGGGCGGACGGTCCGTCCATCCTGATCTCGACCGAGTGCGGGGGTGAGGGGCGGAACTTCGAGTTCTGCCGGCGCCTCGTCCTCTTCGACCTCCCCTGGAACCCGATCGTCGTCGAGCAGCGGATCGGTCGCCTCGACCGGATCGGGCGGACACGCCCGGTCGAGATCGTCCGCTTCCGTCCTCCCGGAGGGCTCGCCCGCGGCGTGTGCGACTTGTACGAGAGCCTCGGCATCTTCCGGGAACCGCTCGGTGGGGTCGAGCGGGAACTCGCCCCGATCGAGGGTGCGATCGCGGAGGCGGCGGTTCGGGGAGCCGACACCCTTCCCGCGGACTTTCTCGAGACGATCGTGCGGCGCGCGCGCGAGGCCCTCGAACGGGAGCGGAACGCCGCCTATCGGGAGCTGCACCGCGACCCGTACCGTCCCGAGCACGCCGGGTCGATCCTCGCTCGGATCCCGGAAGACCTGGACGAGATCACCCGCGAGGTCGTGCTCGGCGCGTGCGAGATGCTCGGCTTCCACGTCGAGCCTCACCGCGACGGGGCCTACTGGTCGGTCGAGTTCGGCAGCCGCGCGCGAGTCGATTCGCTCCCCGGCGTCCCCGGCGGGACGACGTTCGTGGGGACCTTCGACCGCGAAACCGCAGTCGCCGACGAGTCGCTCGACTACTTCGCCTCCGGCCACCCGTTCGTCGAGGGGCTCCTCGCCGAAATCGAGGACGGGCCTTGGGGGCGGACCGCTCTCCTTCGGTTCGAGGCGGGGGGCCCGGCCGGTTTCGGCATCGCGGCGGTCTACAAGGAGGGACCGGATTTCGAGGTCGTGGTCGTCGACGCCTCGGGAAACAGGCGGCCGGAGTGGGCCGCGATGCTCACGCGCCGGCCGCTCCGGACACGCCGCGTGAAACCCGACGCCTGGGTCTCCCGCCCGGAGTGGGCCGACACGATCCGTGCGGTCGCATCCCGCCTCGACGCGAGGCGCCGCCCGCTCGCCGTCGCCGCCGTTCTCGTCAGTTGAGGAATCGAAGGCCGACCTCGACCGTCCGCGGGGGGCCGACGAGGCCCACGGGCCGGCCGAAGTCCCGCGCCGTGACCCGGCCCTCGACCGGACCGCCGTTGAACCGGTCGAAGACGTTGAAGACCTGGAAGAAGGCCTCCGCCGTCGCGCCCCGGCTCGACGAGGCGAACCGCCGCGAGAGGCGGACGTCGACCTGGGCGAAGGTCGGAGACTCAAGACCGGTCACCGGCTCGAGCCCCACGGAGGCTCGCAGGTCGTTCACCGCGTCGAGGGGCGTGTCGCTTCCCGTGTTCCGTCCGACCCCGACGGGACGGTCGGTCGTGATCCCGTTCAGGTCGTCGTCGCGACCGGTCGTGACGTTCCACGGCGCGGCGCTCATGAGCTGCACGACTCCCGAAACGCGCATCCCCCAGGGGAGGCCGGTCTCCCCGGCGATCACCAGGCGGTGCCGCCGATCGTGGTCCGACCGGCCCCGCTCCGAAGCGAACGAGAACGTTTCGCCGGGAAGCGGATTCGGCGGGAGGTAGATCCCCCCCTTGAGCGGGTCGGGGCCGAGGTCTTCCGAGCGCGAGAGGGTGTAAGCGATGCTGTGCCAGCCTCCCCCCTGCCCCTGCCATCGCCAACCGAGGTCGAGCCCCCAGTACCAGGTCCGTCCCTCCGTCACGACCGCGGCGATCGAGCCGGTCGAATCGTCGAGGTGCCGGGGGATCCCGGGCACGGAATAGAGGTCGTACCCGACGATCGGGTTCAGATCCCTCATGAGCGGGGTGTGGTACCCGCGCGAGCGGAGGAGGTTCACGCTCCATGCGCCCCCCTTCCCGGCCGCGCCCTCCACGCCGACGTTCGCCTGTACGGCGTAGGGAGTGTCGAGTTCGGTTCCGGTCGAGAAGCGCAGCACGAGGGGTTGGAGAATCGTGCCGATCTCCTCGATCGCGTCCCGGATCGTGTCGATCCCCACTTCTTCGATGTAGTCCTCCGTCCACTCGACCGTGAACCCCTGGACGGGGACGACGTTGATCCGGGTGTCGGAGGTCACCGCAGCGACCGCCGGGAAGGCGAGGACGAGCTTGTCGTAGAACACGCCGGCCCCCCCCCGCACGACGAGCCTCCCGTCCCCCTTCGGGTTCCACGAAAACCCGAATCGGGGGGCCACGTTGTCCCCGTCCCGCCCCGCCCCGCCGTTGGGAATGAACGATTCCACACGCGCCGAATCGGGGAGGGTGAAGGTTCCGACGTCGTATCGGAGCCCGTAGTCGAGGAGGAGCCGCGGGGTCGCCTGCCAGCTGTCCTGCGCGAACAGGGAAACCCGCGTGTCGCGGAGAGTCGCGACCGGGCGTCCGTCGATCAGCTGGAAGCTCTGCGGATAGGTGCCGAGGAGGCACGGTTCGTCGACGATCCCATCGCCGTCGTCGTCGACTCCTTCCGTCCCGGGACAGGGGATCGGCTGGAAGAGGCAGTAGCCGGCCCCCCTTTGCCGGCACTCGCCGTCGGAAAGGCAGGAGAACGACGGGTTCGCCGAGCAGGTCCCCGGGGTGCGGATCGCGTCCGAGACGTTGAGGTCGCCGGAGTCTCCCGGGTCGAACGGCTCGTCGGTGCGGTAGATGAAGTTCCCCTGGGGATTGAAGGCAGCCTCCACGTCGGTCGAGGAGTAGGTCACGTCACCACCGAACTTGAACGTGTGGGCGCCGCTCTGCCACGTGAGATTCTCGACGAGCTGGAATCGGGTTTCGTTTCGCTGCTGCGCGTTGAGATTGTTCCCGCCGAAGATCCCCGACGGGCGCTCGACGCCGGGGCGCGAGGAGTTCGCCGACTGGTCGAACTCGGAGCGCCCGGCGAGGAACCGGATCTCGTTGACGAGCGTCCCGGAAACGGGCGCGAGGAACGAGGAGGCGAACTGGAAGTCGCGCTCCGCGAGCGCGAACCCCGACTCCGCGGTCGTCACCCCGCCGACGTTGAGGAACTCCGACTTCCGCTCGTCCCCCGAGAGCCGGAACATGAGGGACTTGCCCCCTTCGATCTCGAAGTCGGTCCGAAAGAAGAGGCTGTCCGACCGGTTCGGGGCGACCGAGAACCCTCCCGCCACGCCGCTCCGGTCGACCCCCGTGAACGGGGTCGGGTCGTCGGCCGTCTGGTGCTCGTAGGCGAGGAACCAGAACGACCGGTCCCGAACGATCGGGCCGCCGAGCTTGAACCCCGTCTGCGAGCGCGAGACCGCGGCATCCGCCCCTTCCGGGTTCGGAAGGGCGCCGACGAACGACCCGGCCGAGTTCCACGACGAGGAGGTCCCCTGGGCGAACACCTCGTACCGGTTCTCGTTCGTCCCGCGCTCGGTGACGATGTTGAGGATCCCGCCGCTCGCCCGGCCGAACTCCGCCGCGTACTGGTTCTTGAGGACCACGAACTCCGCGACGACGAGTTGGGAGAAATAGGCGTTCAGCGAAGTCCCGCTCGCCTGGTCGTTGTTGTCGAGGCCGTCGACGAGAAACGAGTTCGACCGGCCCGACTGGCCGTTGATCACGAAGACGCTCCCGCGCTCGCCGTAGAAGTTCCCCGGCGGAGTGGGACGGACGGCGGAGTCGAGGAGAGAAAGATCGGCGACGTTCCGGCCCGCGAGCGGGATCGATCCGGTCTGCACCGAGGTGATGCGGAATTCCCCTTGAACCCGCGCGGGGTCGACGAGCGGCGCGGCTGCGGAGACCGTGACGTCCTCGACCAGCCCCGAGCCGATCCGGAGGTCGACCCTTCCGGTCTGCTGGAGCCGCAACGAGACCGTCGCCGACTCGCTCAGCACCCCCTCGGGCGACCGGGCGACGAGCGTCCAGTCCCCCGGCGGGATCGCGGAAAAGACGTAGTGCCCTTCGCCGTCGGTGACGGCGGTCCGCACCGCGCCGGTCTCGCCCGACCGGGCCTGGACCAAAGCGCCCACGACTGGGGCGCCTGCCGCGTCCCGAACCTTTCCCTGGATCGACGCCGATGCGGACTGGGCCCGCACCGGGGACGCCACGAAAAGGAGGCACCCCAGGACGAATGCGGACGCACTCCGGAACCCACCGCGGATCAACCGTTCTCCCGGCTCAGCGCCCGAAATGTCCCCACGGCCCGTTCCCTCCGGTTCCGCGGGCCACGACCAGGAAGTACGAGGACGCCGGGGTTCCGCTCCAGCACGTCTCCACCCCGGACGTCTGCCCCACGGTCGTGAAGCCGGCCTCGCTCTCCGGCGTCGCGGCGCCGAGGACATCGTAGCCCACGAGGCAGGGATCGCTCACGGGTTGCCAGCAAAGCTCGATCACCCCGCTCGATTCGTTCACCCGCAGGTCCTGCACCTCCGCGGTCGGAATGCACGTCCCACCGCTCGTCGTCGCCTGCACCTCGACCGGGTACACGAGATCCGGATCGCCCGACACCTGGGTCGGGTACAAGATGCTCTCGTAGGTCGTCACGATCCCGCTCGACGGGTCCGTGAAGTCGGAGCGCGACGTCACGGTGACGTAGTAGGTCGTGCCCGGCGTGAGGCCCGAGATCGTGGCGGACGTTCCGCCGAAGGAAACCTGCCCGGGGTGGGTCAGGGAATTGAACGCATACCCCGATGCGCCTCCCGAGTCGGTGTCCCAGTAGACCACGTAGTCCTTGATCCTGCGGGCGTCGTTCCCGGGGTTCCACGAGATGGAGATCGTCGTGTCGGTCTGCCCGGTCGTCTGGATCGTGACCGGCGGGAAAAGCCCGAACTTGAAGTCGGTCTCGGCGACCTCCGACCAGGAGGTCAGGTCGGCGGCGTTCTGGATCGATTGGACCCGGGCGACGCTCCCCAGATGCGGGGCCTGCCAGAGGTAGACGACGGTGCGAACCTCGTCGACCTTGATGAAGCAGAACGAGTCCGTGTACACGCAGAAGTCGGCGACGGTCCGGACCAGGAGCGAATTGAAGGTGTGCCCCGAAGGCAGCAGGATCACCCCCCCTTTGAGGACCTCCCCCGTCTGCTTCCCGGCGTGCCCGCTGCACGCCTTGCTCCAGGCGCGGTCGAACAGGTTCGGCGCGCCGCAGGTTTGATTGAAGAGGTTCTGCTCGCAGTTGAACGGACCGCCTTCCCAGAAGTCCCCGGCGTCCATGTACCAGCCGCCGGCGTCCTGGTTGGCGAAGCGCCACTCGGGAACCGCGCTCCGCGGCGTCGAGTCGTAGGTCGGGTCGTAGCAAAAACGGCTCTCCCCGCTTCCGAAGGCCCCGGTGCGCCCCTCCTTCTGCGCCCCCGCGCGGAGCCAGATGGTCACGTCGGTCGCCCGGTCCTCGCGCTCGGCGGATGTGTTGTACTTGACCACGTTGTCGCCGAACCGGACGTCGCGGCGTTCGAGGTAGGCGCCCGGGCGGGTGTACCCGCAGCGGGTGGCGTTGCACGTTTCCTGGGAGTCGATCGGCGCGACCGTCGCCGCGACCTCGCGCACGCGCCGTTTCAGATTCTGCGTCGTCCCGTTGCCGAGCGGCGCGTCGACGGTCAGCGAGGTGTTGCTCGCGATCGCGGTCACGAGCGCGAAGGTCGTCGGGGCCGACGAGAGCGAGATCCGATCGCCGACCTCGAGCTCCTGCGTGAAGAGGGTGCCGCTCCCCGTGATCGACGTCGTGTTGTTCGCGGTCGTCGTCCCGGTCAGCTGCTTTCCGCTCGTGATCGTGTTTTGGGAGAAATCCCAGGTGTTCGCGGCGATCAGGGCGCCGATGTTCGCGTACGCCTCCGGGGTCAGTTCCGAGACCAGGGTCTTCAGACCGCGGTCCCAACCGTAAAAGACGTTTTCGTAGACGCCGTTCTGCAACTCATCGACGTAGAGTTTCATGTCTGCGGCGCCGGCGAGCGTCGCGTCGAGCACCCACGCGTCGTCCACGGAGAGGCGGCTCCGGCCGTCGGCGGATGCCGGACCCGACACCTCGGCGACGACGCCGGCCCGAGGATCGACGAAGCGGTGGACGAGCCGTTCGGGGGAGACGCCGCGCGCCCCCGGCGCCTGGACGAGAAGGAGCGCCCGCTGCACGGCGACCTCGCGAGGCCCCGAAGGCAGGTGCGCCCATCCGATCCCGACCGTCTCGACCTCCGCCCGGTATTCCGCTCCTCCCGAACGGAAGGAGAGGGTGCGACGCGCCCCCATCCGGAGCGAGGCGGGATCGCGGTCGGGGAGGAGCCACCCGCGCGCGGCGTCCCCGTCGAAGAGCCGGAGCGTTCCGCCGCGCTCCTCCGCGAGCCCACCGGGACGATCGAGGATGCGCACGCGGACCGGTGCGCCGGCGGCGAGCCGCTCGAGGTCCCAACGGCTCCGGCCTTCGGGGGCGAGGAGATCGGCGGGATGGGCAGAGGTGGAATCGACCGGCCGAATCGTCGACTCCCGCACAACCTCCGGGCCGGCCCACGAAGCGGACGTGCAAAGACTGGCGAAAAGGAGCGTGAGTGTTCGGCGCATGCACCTCCCCCTCCGAGTACTCCCGGGTTGTACGCGCCATGGCCCGATTTGGCAAGCGGCGCGAGCGTCCCCCCGGCTTGACGCCGCGCGACCCCGGCGCTCTACTGCGCCGCATGGACCGCCAGTTCCTTCTCGATCGGGCGATCCGCTTTTCGGAGGCCGCGCATCGGGGACAGGTGCGGAAGGGAACCGACGTTCCCTATTTCACCCACCCCGTCGCGGTCGCGATGATGGTGCTCGAGCACGGGCACGGGATCGACGCGGCGATCGTGGCCCTCCTCCACGACCTCATCGAGGACACCCCTGTCGACCGGGACGACATCGAGGATCGCTTCGGGCCGCTCGTCGCGCAGGCCGTGGTCGATCTCAGCGAGCCCGACAAGGCCCTTCCCTGGGAACAGCGCAAGACGGTCTACGTCGAGCGCCTGGGCACGACCGCCTCTCCGCTCGCGCTCCCGGCGTGCGCCGCCGACAAGGTCCACAACCTCCGGAGCATCCTCTGGGACCTCGATCTCGCGCGCCGGGAGGGGCGCGATCCTCGCGACGTCTGGGGGCGGTTCAAGCGCGCCCCGAAGAAAATCGCCTCCTACCACCGCGCCGTTGCCCTCGCCCTTTCTCGACGGGGGTTCGAAGGCTCTCTCCGCGAGGAGCTCGAGCGGGCGATCGAGACCTTCGCGAAGAGCGTCGGCGTGGACCCGAACGACTCTCGCTTCGTCCCCTGAGGCCGCGTGGCCGACCGGCTCGAACTCGCCTTCCGCATCGCCGCGCGCGCCGCGATTCCCGCGCACGCCTCGGTCGTCGTCGCGGTGTCCGGGGGTTCGGATTCGGTCGCCCTGCTCCACCTCCTGCAGCGCTCGGCCCGCGCGTGCGACTGGCGCCTCACCGTCGCCCACCTCGACCACGGGATGCGGCGAGGCTCGAAGGCCGACCGCCGCTTCGTGGAGTCGCTCGCCCGGGATCTCGGCCTTCCTTGCCTCGGCGGCCGGCGCGAGGTTCCCTCGCTCCGGCGGCGAGGGGAAAGCCCGGAAGAAGCGGCGCGCCGGGTGCGGCGCGAATTCCTCCTTGCATGCGCCGAAAACGTGGGGGCTTCGAGGATCGCCCTCGGCCACACCCTCGACGACCAGGCCGAAACGGTCCTTCTTCGCCTCGTGCGGGGAGCCGGCCCGGCCGCGCTCGCCGGGATGACCCCCGAAGGACCTGGGCCCTTCGTCCGCCCGCTGCTCGGCTTCGAGCGCGCGGCGCTCCGCGGCTGGCTCGAGCGGCTCGGGATCCCGTTCCGGGAAGACCCGACGAACCGGAAGATCGAGGTCGATCGGAACCGGCTCCGCCACCGCGTCCTTCCGAGGCTGCGCGAGATCAACCCGCAGGCCGCGCGGCACGTCGCCGAGGCCACGGCCCGCCTCCGCGCCGACGCGCTCTGGCTCGACGCGGAGGCGGAGGGGTTCCTTCCGGAGCGCTCCCCCGGAGGGGAACTGCCGCTCGACGCGAAAACGCTCGCCTCCCTTCCCCCCCCTCTCGCATCCCGCGTCGCCCGCGGCGCGCTGACCCGGGCGGGGTGCGACCCGCGGCGCGTGAACGCGCGGCACGTCGAGGCCCTCCTCGCCCTCGCGCGGGGAGCGGGGCGGGGGCGGCTCGACCTTCCGACCGGGGTGGAGGCGGTGCGGAGGAGGAATCTCCTCGAACTCCGGCCCCGGCGAGAGGAGGGGGCCTGACGAAGGTCCCTTCTTCCGACGGACCAACGTGACGCGAACATTGGGGATGGTGGGGCGGTCGAGGATCGGACAAGCCCT
>CAZVOE010000136.1:0-8500 GCA_964628935.1 uncultured Acidobacteriota bacterium | reverse complement strand
GCGGCGGCGCCGGTTTCCCGGTCCGCCTCTTGGTCCAGGAGAACCGGGGGAAGCACGTCGCGATGAACCGAGGGGCTGCCGAGGCGCGGGGCCGGTTCTTTCTCCCTCTCGACTCCGACGACGAGGCGCTTCCCGAAGCCCTCGAGGTTCTCCGGGACGGTTGGGAGGGGATCCCGGAGGAGGAACGGGAGTCGTTCGCGTCGGTCGTCGGCCGCTGCGCGTTCCCCGACGGCCGGCCCGTCGGCCGCCCGTTCCCGAGGGAGGTGCTCGACGCCTCCGGGCTCGAGGCGCGCTACCGGTTCGGGATCACGGGAGAACTGTGGGGGTTCGTGCGGACCGACGTCTTGCGGCGCTTTCCGTTCCCCGAGCGGCCGGAACGGACGCGGATCCCGGAGAGTCTCGTCTGGGACCGGATCGCCCAGCACTACCGGACGCGCTTTCTCGATCGCGTCGTCCGGGTGTACCACTTCACCGCGGGGCCGGACTCCCTCGGGTCGCCTGGGGATCCGGCGAAGGGTGCGTTCGGGAGCGTGGAGCAACACCGGATGATCCTCGAAGAGCAGTTGCCGTGGTTTCGCTTCGCGCCGCTCGAGTTCTTCCGTTCGGCGGTCCATTACGGGAGGTTCTCGTTCCACCTCGGCATTCCCCCGCGCGAGCAGCGCAGGCGCCTCCGGCGGAGAGAAGCCAGGGCGCTCTGGGCGCTCGCCCTCCCCCTCGCGCGATGGGCCTTCGCGCGCGACCGGCGGCGGGCGCGATGAGCGCGGAATTACGGATCCTGCGCGCGATCGGCCACGCGCTTCCGCCTTTGCGCGGGGCCGGCCGCGTCGGGAACCTCGTGCGCGACCTCTACGCGCGCAAGCCGCGGCCGAAGGTGACGGCGACGGTGCGCGGCGCACTCTTCGAGCTCGACCCGATGGAGAACGTCGACGGATCGCTCCTTTTCTTCCCCCAACTCTACGACCGCCTGGAACTCGACCGCCTTCTCGGCACGCTCGCGCCCGGGGACGTCTTCGTCGACGTCGGCGCCCACATCGGCCTCTACGCGATCCTCGCCGCCTCGCGGGTCGCCCCCGGAGGGCGCTCGATCGCCTTCGAAGCCGACCCGGTCAACCACGAGCGCCTGCGGACGAACGTCGCGTTGAACCCTCGACTCCGCGTCGATTCGACCTGCGTCGGGATCTCCGACCGCGACGAGACGGCTCGCCTCGCCCTGAACACGACCGGGAACCGCGGGGGGAACTCTCTGCTGGGAACGGGACCGGAGGGAGTGACGATCCGCTGTCGACCGTTGAAGGACGCGCTCGCGGAGCTCGGGGTCGAGCGGGTGGACGCGATGAAGCTCGACGTCGAGGGGATGGAGTACCGAATCCTGAAGCGGTTCCTCGACGACGCCCACGAGCGTGCGTGGCCCCGGACGATCGTGACGGAGTTCCGGTCCTCCTGGACGGAAATCGCCGGGGGGAGCAGCCTCGAACTCCTGACGGCCCGCGGATATCGCGAGGTTCTGAAGACCCGCGAGAACCGCGTCCTCGAGCGCGCGTGAAGGACAAGGCCCCACGGATGATCCGGATGCTCGCGGGGGCCGGGGCCGCCGCGGCGGCCGTGCGCGGCGCAGGGCTCTTGAAGGAGCTCGCGGTCGCGGCCCGGTTCGGCACCGGAGACGGCCTCGAGGCGTTCCTCCTCGCGCTCGCCGTCCCCTTGCTCCTCGCGGGGGCGCTCCGGAGCGCGATCCTCTCCTCGCTGGTGCCGCGCCTGTCGGCCGCGCGGGAACGCGGGGGGGCGGCGGAGGAGGGTCGGCTCTTCTCTTCTTCGCTCGCGCGTCACTCCCTCCTCGCCGCGGCGACCGCGGCGCTGCTCGTCCTCCTTGCGCGCCCGATCGTGCATGTCGTCGCGTCGGGATTTCCCCCCGAAAAGCAGGCGCTGACCGAGCGTCTCCTCCTCCTCCTCGCGGTCGTCGTCTGCCTCGACGGAATCGCCGCGATCTTCTCGGCGGCGCTCCAGTCGCGCGGGAAGATCGCGATCGCGACGCTCGGGATGCTCGGATCGCCGGTCGTCACGCTCGCGGCTCTCCTCGCGACAGCGGGGAGCGCCCCGGAAATCCTCGTCCTCGGCGCGGTCCTCGGCTCCCTCGCGGAGGTCGCGTGGGGAGCGGCGCGCCTCGCCGCGGAAGGGCTCTCTCCGTTCGTGTTTCATTCGCCATTCGCCCCGCACGCCTCCGACGCCGCGCGCGGCTTCGCGAAGCTCCTCGGAGGCGCCCTCGTGGTCTCGGTCAACCCGATCGTCGACCAGGCGGTGGCCTCGCATCTGGGGGCGGGGGCGGTCGCGGCCTTGGGCTACGGCGGCCGAATCGCTGGGGGGATCCTCGGGATCCTCGCGATGGCGTTCGGGACGGCGGCGCTTTCGCGTTACTCGATGTACGCGGCGGAATCGGATGTGAGCGGGCTCGCCAAGGCGTTCCGCAGAGACTGCACCTTCGTCGTCGTCCTCGGGACCGGGATCGCCGTGGCGATCGCCGCCTCGAGTCTCCCCCTCACGCGCCTCCTGTTCGAGCGCGGGGCGTTCTCGCCGGAGGACACGGCGGAAGTCGCACGGATCCAGGTTTTCTACGCCGTCCAGATCCCGGGGTACCTCGCGGGAATCCTCGGCGCGCGCGCGATGAACGCGCTCGCGCGCGACTGGGAAATCGTCCTGATCGCCGCCCTCGGTGCGGTCGTGAACCTCGCCGGGAACCTGGTTCTCTCTCGATGGCTCGGCGCGGCCGGGATCGCCCTCTCGACGGGGGTCGTCTACACCGTCTCGGCGGTCGCGATGGTCCTCGTCCTACGCGCCGCGTTCCGGAAGCGAACGTGATCGAGCCTCGCGGAGGACTTCGTCCCACCGCTCGAGCGTTGCCTC
Source organism: uncultured Acidobacteriota bacterium (assembly GCA_964628935.1). Lineage (GTDB taxonomy): Bacteria > Acidobacteriota > Polarisedimenticolia > Polarisedimenticolales > DASRJG01 > CAYLHQ01. The sequence continues at coordinate 5,605 of CAZVOE010000136.1, read as the reverse complement.
GATCGAGTACCGGTCGCGCACCTTCTTCGCCTCCGCGCCGAGGCGGGCGCGGAGCGCGGGGTCGTCGAGCAGGCGATCGATCGCGGCCGCGAGCGCCTTCGTGTCCTCGGGCGGGACGAGGAGACCGTTCCGGCCGTCCTCGACGATTTCGGAGGGTCCGCTCGGACAGTCGGTCGCGACGACGGCGACTCCTTCCGCCATCGCCTCCAGGAGGACGTTCGGGAATCCCTCGAAGCGGGAAGGAAGGACGAAGAGAACTGCGGAGCGGAGGAGCGCTCCCGGGTCCTCGACGTTTCCGGCGAGGCGCACGCGACCGCCGAGGCCAAGTTCTTCCGCGAGGCGGCGGAGCGCCGATCCCTCGGGTCCCTCCCCGGCGAGCACGACCTCGACCTCTGGGTTCCGGACGGGGAGAGACGCGACGGCGCGGAGGAGGAGATCGAACCCCTTCTGCCGAGTGAGCCTTCCCATCCCGACGATCCTGGGAGGGCCGGGAGGCGGCGAAGCCGCCGTCTCCGGCGGCGCGGGGGCCGGGTGCGCGACGAGCGGGGGGGCGGGGCGGAGCCAGGGGAAACGGCTCGCGGCGCCGCGGGTCTGGACCACGACGCGCGCTGCCCACGGGTACGTGAGGCGTCGCAGCAGCGACCAGGCTCTTGGGATCTTCCAGTACCGCGGATCGATCCGCTCCGAGACGACGACGGGAACCCCGAGACCGCGGGTCGCCAATAAGGTGAGGACGTTCGTCGTGTCGAGAAAGGAGACGACGACGTCCGGCTTCCGGCTCGCGATCGCGCGCCGGAGCGTCCGAATGCGACCGAGGTTCCGACCGGCCGCACCGAAGCCGCCGGAATCGCCGAGGAGGGAGAGGGGAACGACCTCGACCGAGGGCTCGAGCGGGAAGAAGGGCGGCGTTCGACCGTTCTCGAAGGTGAGGATGTTCACCCGCTCGCCGCGCCTCGCCCACGCGGAGCACAGGAGCGAAGCGACGCGTTCGGCTCCTCCGCAACCAAGCGTCGCGATGACGAAGAGGATCCGCATCGGGCGTGTATTAGACTACGGAACGTGTCGACCGCGAGGAGAGGTCCCTGATGTGCGGGTTCGCGGGGGCCTTCGAAGCCGTCGCCGACCTCGACGCCTCGCGGGAGCGGATGGCCCGCATGGCCGCGGCCCTCCGCCATCGCGGCCCCGACGACGAGGGGTTCTGGATCGGACGCGACGAGGGGGTCGCGCTCGCGTTCCGCCGTCTCGCGATTCTCGATCTCTCGGTCGAGGGGCGCCAGCCGATGGAGTCGGCCTCCGGCCGGTACGTGATCGCCTTCAACGGCGAGGTCTACAACTTCCGGGAGATCCGCGAAGCGCTCGGGACCTCGGCCCCCCCGTGGCGCGGTCACTCCGACACCGAGGTCATGCTCGCCGCGATCGAGACGTGGGGTCTGCGCGCCGCGGTCGAGCGGTTCGTGGGGATGTTCGCCTTCGCCCTCGTCGACCGGAAAGAGAGACGGCTCCATCTCGTCCGGGACCGGTTCGGCGTGAAGCCGCTCTACTGGGGCTGGAGCCGTGGGGCACTCCTCTTCGGCTCGGAGTTGACGGCGCTCCGGACCCACCCCGCGTTCGACGCGGAGATCGACCGGGACGCCCTCGCCTCCTACTTCCGGTTCGGCTTCGTCCCCGGCCCCCGTTCGATTTACCGGCGGTTCTCGAAGATGGATCCGGGGGGGATCCGTTCCTTCGACCTCGCGTCCGGAGCAACGGGATCGGAGGGGACGCTCGAGCGTTTCTGGTCGCTCCGGGAGAGGGCGGCCCTGGGGCTCGGGACGCCGTTTCCCGGGAGCGAACGGGAGGCCGAGGAAGAACTGGAACGGCGCCTCCTCGAGGCGGTGCGACTCCGTATGATCGCCGACGTTCCCTTGGGCGCATTCCTCTCGGGCGGAATCGACTCGTCGCTGGTCGTCGCGCTCATGCGGCGCGCGAACGCGGGGCCGGTACGGACCTTCACCGTCGGCTTCGCCGAACCCGAGTACGACGAGTCGGGATGGGCGGCGCGGGTGGCGACACACCTCGACACCGAGCACCACGCGATCACCGTGTCGGCGTCGGCCGCCTACGAGATCGTCCCCCGCGTCGCGGCGATTTTCGACGAACCTTTCGCGGATTCGTCGCAGTTCCCGACCCTTCTCGTGAGCGAACTCGCGAGAAGGCACGTGACGGTGAGCCTCTCGGGGGACGGTGGGGACGAGTCGTTTGCGGGGTACAAGCGGTATCGGCTCTACGCCGACCTCCTTCGCTCGATCGGACGACTGCCGGTCTCGGTGCGGCGACGGCTCGGGGCGATGCTCGGGAGCGTCCCCGCGGCGGCGGCGAACCGCGTCCTTTTCTTCCTCGACCGGATTGCGCGGCGGTACGGAAGCGGGGGAGGGGCGGGGGACAAGATCAAGAAGCTCGGCGATCTTCTCTCCCTCGCGGACGACCGCGCCCTCTACCTCGACCTCCTCGCGCACTGGAAGGACCCGCGCGTGCTCCTCCCGGGGGCGGAGGAGCCCCCTCGCTGGCCCGACCTGCTGTCGCGCCCCGCGGAGATCGACGATCCGCACCACCGCGGGATGTACGACGACACCCTCGCCTACCTCCCGGACGACATTCTCGTGAAGGTCGACCGCACGAGCATGAGCGTCGGCCTCGAGGCGCGGGTTCCGCTTCTCGACCACCGCGTCGTGGAGTTCGCCTGGACGCTCCCGCTCCCCTGGAAGGCGGGGAGAGGGGAGGGGAAACGGATCCTGAAGCGGATCCTCGCCCGCCACGTCCCGTCCGATCTCGTCGACCGACCGAAGATGGGGTTCGGCGTCCCGATCGATTCGTGGCTCCGGGGCCCGCTCCGGGACTGGGCGGAGGAGTTGCTCTCGGAGCGGCGGCTCCGGGAGGTCGCGGGCATCGAACCCCGCGAGGTCCGGGCGAAGTGGGCGGAGCATCTCGCGGGAAGCCGGAACTGGCACTATCTCCTCTGGGACGTGCTCATGTTCCAGGCGTGGAGGGAGGCACGTGGGGGGTGAGGACTGCAGCGTTCGGTGAGGAGAACCGACGAGGTCCCCGCTACCCTGCGCGCCCTCAGATCCCCAACACCTCCCCGTACACTCCTTCGTACGCGGCCACCGCGCGATCAATCCCGAAGCGGGCGCGGATTCGTTCCCGAGCGGCCGCGCCCATCGCCCGCCGTCCTTCCGGCCCGAGCGCGAGCAACCTTTCCCAACCTTTGGCGAGCGCGCCGGAGTCGCGTGGCGGGACGACGCACCCGGCATCGCCGAGAAGAGCGCGGACCTCCCCCACGCCGGTCCCGACGCACGGGATTCCCGCGGCCATCGCCTCCGCCAGCGCGTTCGGGAAGGCCTCCCCGTGGGACGCGAGGGTGGCGACGTCGAAGGCCTGCAGAAGATCGGGAACGTCGTCTCGCTCGCCGAGAAAACGCACCCGCGCCGCGATTCCCGCCCGTTCGGCGAGACGGAGCAAGGCCGGATCGTCGGTTCCAGGTCCTGCGAGGACGAAACGAGCGGAGCGACGCCGCGCCGCGAGGCGCGAGGCCGCCTCGAAGAACCCCTCGTGGTTCTTGACCGGGTGCCGGCGCGCGACGAAGCCGACGACCTCGTCCTCGGGGGCGAGTCCGAGCGCCCCGCGGATCCGCTCGCGCGCGCCGGGGGATCCGGTGAACGCGGTGACGTCGTAGCCGTTCGGAATCACAAGGGCGCCGGATTGCCGGTACCCGATCGCCTCGTGCTGGCGCCGCGCCTCGGCGGCGTTGTAGACGATCCGGTCGGGGAGAAACGAGAGCGCCGCGCCGATGCGGATCGCGATCCGGGTCGACCGCGGGCTCTCGGCGAAGTCATAGAGCCCCTGCCGGATTCCCCACACGAGCCGTCCGGTCGCGGCGAGCGCGCCGGCGAGGTTCCCGTGGTACATCCAGCCGTGGACGAGGTCGAGGCGGCGCGCGCGGGCGAAACGGGAAAGCGCCACGGCGGCCCCCGCCGCGCCCCGCGTCGTCCCGACGCCGAGCGCGATCGTTTCGATCCCCTCCCGTCGCAGCGCGTCCGCCGCGATCCCCTCGGGACCGAGGCCGACCACGATCGTGTTCCATCGGTCCCGGTCGAAGCGCGGGACGAGGCGGGCGAGCGCCATCTCCGCCCCGCCGGCGCCGAGTCCGGTGATCACGTGGAGGACGGTCCGTCTCACCGGGGACGCCCCGCGCGGAGCCGTAGAAGCGCCGCCTCCGTCCGCGTCACGAGCAGGTCGAGGGAAAACTCGGTCTCGATCCGCCGTCTCGGCTCTTCCCGCGGAGCCGGCGCCTCCGAGCGCGCGAGATGCAAGATCGCGGAGGCCAGCGCGACGGGATCGCGAGGGGGCACGACGACTCCGGTGTCGCCGACGAGGCGCGCCGCGTCACCGACGTCGGTCACCGCGCATCGGAGGCCGCAGGCCATCCCCTCGGCCGCGGCGTTCGGAAACCCCTCCCCAAAGGCGGAGGAGAGCACGAGAAGGTCGAGGGCGTTGTACACCGCGGCCATTTCCGCCGTTTCCCCCCACCAGACGAGGCGCGCACCGAGACGGCGCGCTCCGGGGAGGGTTCGAAGCCGGTCGATCCGGGAACGGCCGTCCGGCCCGACGCAGACGAAACGGAGGCGCGGATCGCGCGCGGCGGCGATCTCCGCGGCCGCGAGGAAGGTCTCGTGGTCCTTCATCGGATCGGCGCGCCCGACGATCCCGGCGATGCGGTCCGCGGGGCCGGCTCCAAAGCCCGCGCGCAGCGGGAGGCCGAGCGAGCGGTCGGGGCGGAACCGCGCGGTGTCGATCCCGTTCGGGATCACGACCGATCGCTCGGCCGGGAACCCCCGCGCGACGTGGAACCGGCGCCCCGCGTCCGAGTTCGCGATCACGAGGTCGGGGAAGCGGGAGAGAGGGATCGAGACGGCGAAGGTCGCCTTCGACAGGAAGTCGTAGCGGGAGAAGTCCATGTCGGAGGCGCGGACTCCCCAGACGATCGAGGCCGCGGGCGCCCACGCGCGGGCGAGGACCGAAAGGAGGTTCGGCGCGACGAGGTAACCGTGGACGATCTCGGGGCGGAAGGCTCGGATCGCGCGCGCCGCGCTCCTCAAGAGCGCCCCGATGTCCCAGCGCGACCGCTTCCCGAGGTCGACGAGCGGGACTCCCGAACCCTCGACGTCGTTCCGGAGCGCTCCGTGCGGATAGAAGAGGGCGACGCGCACCTCGTGGCCGCGCCGCAGGAGGCCGAGGGCGAGGTTCGCGAGCTGCCGCTCGGCCCCTCCCGTTTCGAGCGATCGCGCGAGAAAGAGAATCCTCATCGGTGCGGGCGCAATATATGCCATCCTTTCGCCGTCCGGTGGTGGACGCCGGCATCGAGAAGGACGAAGTTCTGTCGCCGGGGCCTGGGACGGAATGGACAGCGCCGTTCAAAAGAAGATCTGGGACCACTGGCAAGGGGTGAAGCCGGAGTCGTTCGGCCACGCGGCTGCCCGTCTCCACTGGCTCGCCTCCCGAGTTCGGGGCCGGGTCCTCAACATCGGCGTCGGCAAGGATCTCGGCCGCCGTTCGGTACTTTCGCACT
>CAZVOE010000135.1:6113-8757 GCA_964628935.1 uncultured Acidobacteriota bacterium | reverse complement strand
ACTCAAGGCTCAGGAAGAGAAGTTCGCCCTCTTCCGCTCCTACAAGAAGGCGTCCGAGCTCGCCGCGAGCGCCAAGGCGGCCGGCGAGAAGGCCGCCGCCGACGCCGCCGCCGGGAAGGCCGCCGCGAAAGCCGAGTGCGAGACGATGATGGCCGAAGCGAACACCCTCGTCGCCCAGGTCAAGGAGATGCTCGACAAGGCGCCGCGGGGGAAGGGTACGCAGGCCGACCTCGAGATGCTCAAGAGCGACCTCGCGGGAGTCGAGTCCTCGCTCGCCGACGCCCAGAACTCGTTCAACGCCGAGAAGTACCTCGACGCCAAGTCGAAGATCGAGGCGGCGATGAGCGCGGCCAACAACGTGAAGACGGCGATCGAGCAGGCGATCGCCGCCAAGGGCAAGAAGTAGCTTCGAGCCGGGCGGAATCCGAGGGGTGGGAATCGGGCCGAAACGGGCTCGTTCCCGCCCCTTTTCCGCGCGCGGCGCATTCGGTGCTTGGCCGGAGCGCCGCTTCCCCTTACATTGACAATCGTGCTCGAGACTCCCACTCCATTCGTCATGCCCGGGCCCCCAGCGAGGAGGGCGCCCCGCGCCCGCCGCGCGGTCCGTTGGGCGCTCATCGCGGCGGCAGCCGGGCTCCTCGCGGGCGGATCGTGGCCGATCCTGTCCGGACACACCGAGCCACCCAGAACGGCGGCGGAATCCGCCCGCAACGCGGTCGAGCGGGCGCGCTCCGCCGCGGCCGCCCGGTGGGCTCCCGACGCCCTGCGCGAGGCCGAATCGGCCCTCCGCGCCGCCCAATTGGAGAACCGGATCCAGGAGGTCCGCTTCCTCCCGTTCCGGGACTTCCGCGCGGCCCGAACCGGCTTCGCGATCGCCGAGGAGAAGGCGGCCGCGGCGCTCGGTCTCTCCGAGACCGTCCGCGCCGAGGCCCGCGCGAAAAGCGAGGAAGCGATCCGCCAGGCCGAGAGCGACGCCGCCTTCTCCGAGGAGTTCGCCGACGCCCTCCACCTCGGACCGCTCGAGCGGCGCGCGCTCCAGAAGGCGAAGATCGGGCTCGACGAGGCCCGCCTCTACCACGAGCGTGGCGAGTACCTTCTTGCCTCCGCGCGCGCTTCGGAAGCGGCCACCCAGGCGCGCGAAGTCAGCCGTACGGCGGCCTCCGCCGCGGAACGCTTCACAGAGCCGCGGCTCGTCGCCAACTGGCGGAAGATGGCCGCCGACACGATCGCATGGTCGCGCGAGACCGGCGGGACGGCGATCGTCGTGTACAAGGAGAATCGAAGGCTCGACCTCGTAAAGGCGGGCCGCGTCGTCCGGAGCTATCCGGCGGACATGGGGTATCGCTCTTTCCAGGACAAGCTCCGCGCGGGCGACGCCGCGACCCCGGAGGGTCGCTACCGCGTCATCGGGAAGCGCGGCCAGGGACGCGCCCAGTATTACAAGGCGCTCGACCTCGACTATCCGAACGCCGAGGACCGCGCCCAGTTCGCGCGTCTCAAGAAGTCCGGGAAGATCCCTCGACGGGCGTCGCTCGGGGGTTCGATCCAGATCCACGGGGAAGGGGGCCGCGGGCGCAACTGGACGCGCGGATGCGTCGCGATCGACAACCGGCACATGGACGACCTCTTCAACCGGGTCGCCGTCGGAACCCCGGTGACGATCGTCGGCGGAGACGGAACCGGCGTCTACGCGCGTCTTGCGCGCCAGCACGCCTCGACGACCGCGATGGGAGTCCAGTAATGGCGGAACAGACCGCTCGTCCCGTGGTCGTCGTCGTCCGCGCTCCGGCATTCGGGCTCCGGAAGCGCTGGCTCGCTCTCGCGCTCTCCGCCGCGGGCGTCGTCGCCCTCGTCTCGGCGGGGACCGGGTACGGTTACACGGCCGGCTCGTCGCTCCCCTCCGCGGGAGCGGCGTTTTCGCTCCCCTCCGATCCCGTAGAAGCGCGGAAGGCGTTCGCCGCGATCGAAAAGCGGGACAAGGCGGTGCGGGCGAAGCTCGCGAAGCTCGCGCCGAAGGGGCACTACCTCGTGATCGACCAGACGCGGAACCGTCTCTACATCAAGAAGGACGGCCAGGTCGTGCGCGAGGCGGTGTGCTCCGCGGGAAGCGGGATGGTCCTTCGGACCCACGACGCGACGCGGAAATGGGTCTTCGACACGCCCCGGGGCGTGTTCAAGGTGCGCAACCGGCGCGAAAACCCGGTCTGGACGAAACCCGACTGGGCGTTCGTCGAGGAGGGACTCCCCATCCCCCGTCGGCGGTCGGACCGCGTCGAGACCGGGGTGCTCGGCGAGTACGCCCTCGACCTCGAGGACGGCTACATGATCCACGGCACGTTGTACGAGCGGCTCCTCGGTCGCCCCGTCAGCCACGGCTGCGTGCGGCTCGGGAAGGAGGACCTCCGCGCCGTGTGGAAGGCCGCTCCCATCGGGACGCCGGTCTACATCTACTGATCGATGGGAGTCCGGAAGCCGGTCGGTGCGCTCCTCGTCGTGGGGACGCTCTGGGCCGGGGAGGCCGCCGCGCAGGACAGGGCGGGCCCGCCTCCCGATCCGGAGGCGGCCGCCCGCCTCGCGGCCCCCCGCGCTGCCCCCTGCCCGCCCGCCCGCGACGGGGGCCAGCACGTGGCGGCCGTGGAACGCG
>CAZVOE010000135.1:3085-6103 GCA_964628935.1 uncultured Acidobacteriota bacterium | reverse complement strand
CCGGTGGGGGCCGCCCGCCTCGCGAGCACGGTCGCGATCCGGGAGAAACAGCTTGAACTGGCATCCGGGAAGGGGTTCTACCTGATCCTCGACCCCTCCCAGGGAACGCTCCGGCTCTTCCTCAGGGCGGCGGTCCTGCACACCTGGAAGTTCGAGAGGATCGAGGTCGGGGCGCCGCGGATCGCGTTCGTTTCCCGGGGCCTCCCGACCGGCTGGGAAGGGCGGATCTGGACCAAGGGGGCGCTCGATCCCGCGCGCGAGATCGACCGGTACGAACTCGTCGCCCCTCCCCCGAAGCCCGACGGTACCGAACCGAACATCCCAATCCCCCCGCTTCCCGAGGAGGCTTTTCCGGTCCCTCCTCGGTATCGCGTCGTGTTCGAGGGAGGTCTCGCGATCGAGGTCCGACCCCCCGCGGCCGGGGATTCGGGAGGCCTGTTCGCCCGCATGGCGAACACCGTCCGGATCTGGTGGCGAGATTTCGTTCGGGCGGTCTCCCCCGCGCCGGACGACCGGATCCGGATCCGCCTCGTGCTCGACCGGGAGGGAGCAGACTCCCTCTACCGCGCCCTCCCGCCCGATACCGCGTTGCTCGTCCTCCCGCCCGGGGTGACGCTCTAGGGAACATTCCGCTTTTTGTTTCAGAAACGATCGAGGAACGAGCGGGGGAATGTCCCGCTACGCGATGGCGTCCCCGTCGACGTGGGTGCGCTCCCGCGGCCCCTTCCTCTCCGGCGACCACTTCTTGATCGGGTCCGGTCGGACGCCGCCGATCTCGTAGAGCTTCTCCTTGTCGAAGATCATCAATTCACGGGAGTGGCCCACAACGACGTAGGTCTTCGACATGAAGATCGCCTCCTCGGGGCAGACCTCCTCGCACAATCCGCAGTAGATGCAGCGGAGCATGTTGATGTCGAACTTCGCCGGGTACTTCTCGATCTGGTGGAGTTCGTGGTCTTTCGGGTACTCCGCCGCCTCGATCGTGATCGCGAGGGGCGGGCAGACCCACTGGCACATGTAACAGGCCACGCATTTTTCCCGGCCTTCCTCGTCCTTGACGAGCGCGGGCACCCCGCGGTAGCGATCGCCGAACACCCGTTTCGTTTCGGGGTACTGCATCGTGTCCTTCTTCCGGAAGATGTGCCGGAAGGTGACCCCCATCCCCGAGAGGATGCTCGGTAAGTAGAGCCTGTCCCACAGGGACGGCTTACGTGCGCGCTTGACCTGCATCGAACTCTCCCTCCCCCGATGCCGCCGGGATCTCGACCTCGACCTCGTCCCCCCTCCGCCGTGTCCGGTACGTCGCGACCGCGAGTCCGGAAACGTGGACGCACGAGCCATCCCGTGCGTCGAAGGCCCATCCGTGCCACGGGCACGTCACGATACCGCGAAACAGGGTTCCCTCGCCCAGAGACGCTCCCTGATGGGGACAGCTGTCGTCGATCGCCAGGAATTCGTCTCCGTCGTGGAACAGGGCGATTTCGCGCCCGGCGACGGAGACGTGCTTTCCGGTACCGGGCGGGATCTCTACGGCCCCCGCCGCGCGGATCCAACGCCCGCTCATCGGTCCGAATCGGCCTTCCCGCCCCGGTCGAGGCGTGCCGCGACGATCTGCGCGACGTCGAGAACCTCGCGTCCCTCCTGGCGACCGGTCTCGTTCAACCCGTCGGCGAGCATCGTCATGCAGAACGGGCAGGCGGAGGCGACGAGCGGGGCCCCCGTCGCCGCCGCTTCCCCCACCCGCTCGTGGCTCACCTTCGTCCCGATCTTCTCCTCCATCCACATCCGCGCCCCGCCCGCGCCGCAGCAGAAGCCCCGCTCGCGGCTCCTCGGCATCTCGACGAGCTGGAGGCCGGGAACCGCGGCGAGCGCGTTCCGCGGCGCGTCGTAGACTCCGTTGTGGCGGCCCAGGTAGCACGAGTCGTGGAACGTGACCTTCGACGCGCCGTTTCCCCGCAGCCGGATTCGCCCTTCTGCGAGGAGTCGTTCGATCATCTCCGTGTGATGCACGACCTCGTAGCGCCCGCCGAGCTGGGGATACTCGTTCTTGATCGTGTTGAAGCAGTGAGGACACTGCGTGACGATCTTCTTGACGCCGTACCCATTGAGCGTCTCGATGTTCTGCTGCGCGAGGATCTGGTACAGGTACTCGTTTCCCGCACGGCGCGCCGGGTCCCCGGTGCAGGTTTCCTCGGGCCCCAGGATCGTGAAGCGCACGCCCGCGGCTTTCAAGATTTCCGCCATCGCGCGCGCGACCTTGCGTCCTCGCGGATCGAACGCCCCCGCACAGCCGACCCAGAAGAGGATCTCCTCGTCCCCCGTGGTCTCCGCCCGGACGGGGATGTCGAGCCCTTCCGCCCAGCCGGTCCGGTCGGCCGCGTTCTGTCCCCAGGGATTCCCGGCCTTCTCGAGGTTCTTGAAGGACGTGGCGAGCTCCTCCGGAAACGCGCTGTCCTCGAGGACGAGCTTCCGGCGCATCCCGACGATTCGGTCGATGAACTCGATGAAGAGCGGGCACGCCTGCTCGCACGCTCGGCAGGTCGTGCACGACCACAGGACGTCTTCGTGGATCGTCTCTCCGGGGAGCACGGGGAGGGTCTTCCCTTCCGGGAGGGACTTGCGGCCGATCAGGAACGGAAGCGCGGGGAAGAGGGCCTCCCGCATGTCCTCGTTGATCTGTTTCGGGTTCAGGGGCTTGCCGGTCGCCCAGGCCGGGCAGGCCTCCTGGCATCGGCCGCATTCGGTGCAGGAGTAGACGTCCAGGACGTCTTTCCAACGGAGGTCCTGGAAGCCCGTGATGCCGAACCGCTCCGCCTCGGCAGCCCGCTCGATGTCGAGATGCGGGAGCGACCCCGTGTCGAGGCGGCGGAAGAGCACGGAGGGGAGCGAGGTGACGACGTGAAAGTGCTTGGAGATCGGGAGATAGCAGAGGAAGAAGAGCAGCGCGACGAGGTGGACCCAAAACGTCGCCCCGTCGAGCGCGGCGAGTCGTTCCGGCGAGAGTCGTGCGAGCGCCCG
>CAZVOE010000135.1:0-3075 GCA_964628935.1 uncultured Acidobacteriota bacterium | reverse complement strand
CCCACGAACGGCCACGATTCCCGCCAGGAAGAGGTCGGTCAGCATCAGGACCCCGATCAGGCCGAGAATCAGGAGCGCGTCCCACGACTCGGTCAGCCTCTTGGGGCGGACGACGAGACGCCGGAAGATCGCGATCACGACCATCGCGAGCACGGCGATCTCGAAGAGGTCCCGGAAGGCCCGGTAGGCGGAGCCCGCAGGTGCGTCGGCGCCGAGGAACGGAAGGTGCCACCCGTGCGAGAACCCTCCCCCGACGAAGTGGACGGTGTTGATCGCGACCGCGAGGAACCCCCAGAAAATCAGTGCGTGCATCAGCCCGGCCAGGCGGTACCCCTTCGCGAGGATCCGTTTCTGCCCGAAGAAATACTTCGCGACTCCCCGCCAGCGTTCCCCCCAACGGTCGAGCCGGTCCGAGGGGGCGACCACCCGGAGAAGCGCCACCCGCTCCCACATCAGCCACGAGAAGATCCCGACCGCGGCGAAGAGGAAGGCGAGAAAAAAAAGGAAGGCAGCGAACGACTCGTGGGGCCTCACGATGTCCCCCGTCTTTGGCCGGAAATCCTAGCACACGAGGGGCTCAGATCGGCCGGAGGACGAGACGGTCCGCTCGCGGGTTCGCCGCCTCGACGCGGAGGGTGAGACGCTCCCCGACCACCGCCCCCACGAGGAACGGCGCGGCGTGCTCGAGGAGGGTTTCGACGAGAACGACCGCAGGGCGCGGCTCGGTTTCCACGACGATCGCCTCCACGTCGCACGGCGCGCGGTCGGCGAACCAACGCAGGAGCCAGTAGCGGTCCTGCTCGCGCTCCGCGCGGCGACCGGTCGCTTCGGCACGTTCGCAGTCGGCCGCGATCTCGAGGAGACGGTCGGCGCCGAGGGGCACCTCCCCCCGCAGCGCCGACAGGATCTGCCGGTGGTTCGCGAGGTCCTGATACCGGCGGAGCGGAGAGGTCGCCTGCGCGTAGGCGGGAAGGCCGAGGCCGTGGTGGGGGCCAGGCTCGAGCCCGACCTCACCGCGCCGCATCGACCTTCGGATCCGGCGCGCGGCGACCAAGGCGTCCTCGCCGGGGAGGGGTGGATCGGGAGTGCGGAACGGGACCGGCTGCCTCCGGAAAATCAGGGGGACGCCCGCCTCGATCCCGAACCGAGCGGCGAGCGCCCCGGCAAGGATCATCGCCTCCGCGACGAGACGATGCGCGGGAGTCCCCGGATCGCGCCGCTCGAGGACAGGGCGCCCGTAGGCATCGAGGTGGATCTCCGCTTCCGGCGCCCGTACGGTCACGGCCCCCGCGCGCTCGCGGTTGCGTTCGCGGGCCGAGGCCGCCTCGGCGAGGTCCCGGAGGAGCGAACTCCACCGGCCCGTTCCCTCCGCGATTTCGCGATCGGCTCGGTCGTAGTCGAGGCGCTCGCGGACGCGGATCCGCGTCGGCGCGAAACGGAACGCCGCCACCTCGCCATCGGGGGCGACCTCGGCGAAGAGGCTCAGCGACGGGCGCTCCTCTCCGGGGAGGAGGCTCGCCGCATCCTCGGAGATCGGGGGAGGGAGCATCGGCACGCGCCGGTCGGGGAAATAGTGGGAAGTCGCCCGGAGGCGGGCCTCCACATCGATCGGATCGCCGGGCGTCACGAATTCCGAGGGGTCGGCGATGTGGACCCCCACACGCCACCCTCCGTTTCGGAGAGGCTCGACCGAGAGGCCGTCGTCGATTTCGCGCGTGTGCGGGCCGTCGACGGTCACCACCTCGAGACCGGTCGCGTCCTCCCTTCGGTCGGCGCGGAACCCCGACCTCGCGCGCTCCTCCGCCGCGACGCCGATCGGATCGGGGAAGCGGACGCGGAGATCGTGCCGCAGGATCGCGAGGTTCTCGTCGTCGGTCGCGAACCGCCCGGTCGCGCGGAGGATGCGAAACGCCCCCTCCGCCTCTCGCTCCCACGCCCCCCCGAAGGCGTTCAGAGCCTCCCCCGCCGCCCGTCGGACCGACGGCGGGACGTCGTCTTCGCGAAGACACACCGCTTCGAGCGCGGAGAGGATCTTCCGCTCCTGTTCGCTCCCCGAGGAAACGAAGGGTTCCCCGCGTCCGACCGCGGCGAGCGCATCGAGCGCGGCGCGGTGCTCGGCGGCCCGTTTCGCCTCCCTCTCGCGTTGATCGAGGATCGCCTGGACGACGTCCGCGGAACGGGGCTCCCAACCCCCCGCGCGACGCTGGAAGCGGATCGCCTCCTTGCCGAGAGCCGAAGCGAGGGCGGCGCGTGCGGGGGGACTCGCGTCGCCCAGCGCGAGCTCGGAAAGCTCGGCATCGGTCACCGTCCCCGCGCGATCGCGGGTCAGCTCCCAAAGCGTCGGGACGTCGACTTCCGTCGCGCGGAGTTCGGTCCGCGACCGCGCCGCCGCGGCGCGGCGCCCCGCCCGCTTCCTCCCCTCCGAACCCGCGTCGGGCGCCTCGCCGGGAACCTCGATCTCGTAGAACGGGCGCGATTTCGGGACGCGCACCTCGTGGCCGGTCTCGTCGATCGCGACGACGCGCCCCTTCTCCTCCCCGACGACGACGCCGAAGGCGAGGGCGTGCGTTTCCCACCACGCGACGATCGAGCCGCGGGCGTAGGCCATGTCACGACCTCCGCACGAGCTCGGCCACCCCTCGCGCGAGCCCCTCGAGGTCCGCCGCCTCGACGGCGATGTCGACGTTCGGAAGATAGGCCTCGATCGCCGAGTCGCCCGTCCCCCAAAGCGCTCGGCGCTCCGGCACGAGCCAGAGAACCGACCGGCAGCGACGGCCGATCTCGTCGAGGGTCCAGGGAAGCGGCTCGAACCGGTTCGACCGGGCGTCCCCCAGAACGACGAGGGTCGTGTCGCGACCCGAGGGCCGCAGGTGCGACGTGAGGAGGGCGTGGAGGGCGCGCCCGTAGTCGGAGGGCGCCGCGAGGTCGAGGCCGTGGAGCCCGTCGAGCCAGTCGGCGAAGGAACGGCCGAAGCGGACGATCCCCTCGCCGGGGCGTCGGTGCCGGCCGCGAGCCGGAAGGTCGGGAGTCTTTCCCTTCCGCCGGAGCCATCCGCGCAGCGCAGCGGTCGCGGGG
>CAZVOE010000134.1:2193-8794 GCA_964628935.1 uncultured Acidobacteriota bacterium | reverse complement strand
CCGCAGGAGCCAGGCCGCGGCCATCATCGAGAGACAACCCCCGATCCGCAGGAGCGCGGGGGGGGAGAGGAAGCGGGCGGTGGGGTCCCACGCCGGTTCCGTGCCGGGAATGAAGGCGCGCGCCGCGACGAGGAGAGCGAGGAGCGGAAGGATCGCGACGAGGGAGCGGTCGCGGTTCCCCCGCGCGATTCCCGCGGTCGCGAGCAGGAGCCCCAGGAGAAGGACCCCGGGCCACAGTCCCGCCGGCTCGCGCCAGAAGAGGAGCGCAAGGAGGCCGACCGCCGCGCAGCGAAAGGCTCCGCGGAGGGCGGTTCCCTCGGCCATGACGCCGAAGCGGCCGAGGGAAAGGCGGGAGACGATCCGCCCGGCCGCGACCAGGACCGCGACCGTCGCGAGGTCGCTCGCGAAGATCGAGTTCCAGACGGGTGTGCGCGCCGGGTCGATCGACGGGTCGACGAAGGCGACGCGCGCCGCGGCCGCCGCGAGCGCCGCGAGTCCTCCCCAGAACGCCGCCGGCCCCGAAGGGACGAGAGGCGCGAGGGCGAGAAGGACCGCCCCCTCGAGGGCCCAGCCGAGCGTGATCCACGCCCCGTCCAGGACGAGCGGCACCGCGAGCCCGAAGAGGACGACCGCCGCCCCGTGGTGGACGAGGGCGGTGGGGAGGTCTTGCGGCGCGCGGCGGCGATGCGACTCCCCGACCGCGGCGTAGAGGAGGGCCGCTGCGATCGCCCACGGCCCTTCGAGGGCGGGACGCCACCGCTCGAGGATCCCGTAGGCCGCGGCGCAGTAGGCCATCGCGTTTCCGACGACGAGCGCGAGGTCGAGCGCCTCCGCCCGCGTGCGCTCCATCCACGACTGCGCGACCGGCACGGCGACGTAGAGAGCGAAGAGAGCGGTGAGGAGCGACAGGCGGACCGCGGGCTCCTCCGCCTCCGGGCGGTGGAGGAGGACGCCGACGACGAGAAGCACGCTTCCGAGCCACGCGAGCCGGACGAGGGCCGGCCACGCGCGCCGGCGCGCGACGCCCAGCACGAGTCCCCCGAGCACGATCAGGTAGACGAAGAGGACCCGCTCGTCGGGACGATCGGTGCTGACGAGGACCGGTGTCGCGAGGCCGCCCAGGACGGCGAGGACCGCCGTCGCCTGGCTCGACGCGGCGAGCGAGACGGCGACTCCGAGAAGGGTCACCGCGATGAGCGCGGCGAAGGCTCGGGGGGCGTCGAGGAAGCCGTACACCTGATGGGCCGCCCAGACGGAGAGGTAGAGGATCGCGAGGCCGCCCCCCGCGAGACCGGCGGCGAGGTAGGGGAGGTCCTCGCGCTTCCGGAGGACGAGGCCGGCGCCGAGGAGGGCGATCCCCGCGACGAGTCCGGTGATCACCCGTGCGGCGGGACCGATGAGCCCTCTCTCGAACGACCAGCGCAGGAGGAGCCCGACCGCGGTGACGATCGCGACGATCCCGACCCACGTCGCCCACCGGCCGCCGATGCGGGCTTCGAGGGACTCCTCCGGGGCGGCGGGCGCTTCGGTCGGTGGGGGCGCGGGCCGCGGAGGCGGCGTCGGCGTCGGGGGCGAGGGAGCGGCAACGGGCGAAGGCCCCGGGGCTCGTACGGGCTCCGAGGGCGCGGCCGAAGCGGGTGCCTCGCCGGAGAGAGGTTTTCGGAGCTTTCCGACCTCCCACTCGAGCCGCTCGATCCGCGTACGGAACGCCTCTTCGAGGTTGGCGAGGCGACGATTCGTGAAGAGCGTGAGGAGAAGCGCGACGATCGGAAGCACCAGCGCCGCGAACGCGGCGAGCGCGATCAGGGTCTCCATCGTTCCCTCCGCCCGTATCATGCGAGAAACCGAAAAGGTGCCAGTCCCCTTTTTCGTGCAAGAATTCGAAGGGATGAGACGAACCGCTTTTTTCTTGCTGGTCGGCTCGATCGGCGCCACGTTCGCGCCGGCGCGGGCCGCCGACGCCGTCCGGACGCGCGTCGCGGCCGACCGCGGCGCGGCATCGACCCGGGTCGTGCTGACGCTCGACCGGGACCTTCCCCACGAGGTGCGCCGGACGGCGCGGGGGCTCGACGTCGTCTTCGCCGAGCCGATCGCCCCCGAGCCGCGGAGCGAAGACCTCGACGACGCGATCCTCTCGGGGTGGCGCCTCGACGGGGACCGGACGCTCGCGCTCGTGACCGGCGAGGGGTATCGTCGCTTCGACGTCTTCGAGCTGCGAAACCCGACGCGGATCGTCCTCGACCTCCAAGGGGAGCGAGCCACGCCGCTTCCCCCGGCGCCCGCCGCGCCGCCGCGTCCTTCTCGGGTCATCGTCCTCGACCCCGGTCACGGCGGCGCCGAGGAGGGTGCGAAGGGACCGTCCGGCCTCCTCGAGAAGGACGTCGCTCTCGACCTCGCGCGGAGGCTCGAGCGTTTGCTCGAGCGCGACGGAACGACCGTCGTCCTCACGCGCGACGAGGACCGCCTGGTCCCGCTCGACGAGCGGACGGCGATCGCGAACCAGAACCGAGCCGAGCTGTTCGTTTCAATCCACCTCAACAGCGCGCCGACCCGCGCGGCCTTCGGCGCGGAAACCTACTTCCTCTCGCCCGACGCGACCGACGACGAGGCGCGGACCCTTTCCGCCCTCGAGAACCGCGCTTACGCCGAGGACGGGGGGGGCGGCCCCGCGGCCTCCGCAGACGGCCTCGAGCTGATCCTCTGGGACCTCGCGCAGAACCGCTACCTTGCCGAGAGCGCCCGCCTTGCCGAAGAAGTGCAGCGGGAACTGAACCTCCTCGTCGGCACGCGCGACCGTGGGATCCGCCAGGCCCCCTTCACCGTCCTCATGGGGGCGACGATGCCGGCGATCCTGGTCGAGGTCGGCTTCGTGTCGAACCCCGAGGAAGAGGCGAAACTCCGGGACGACGCCTACCGTGACCGGATCGCCGAGGCACTCGCCCGCGCGATCGGCACCTTCCGCCGCGGCGCCGTCGCGGGAGGGGTGCGTTGAACGCTTCGATCGCGATCGCCTCCGCCGCCTGTTTCCTCGCGATCGCGTGCGGCGGTGCGCCGCCGTCCTCCCCGGAACTCCCGGACGATCCCGGGACGCTGAAGCCGCCGCCTCCGAGGAGCGAGGAGATGGTCCCTTCCACGATCCCGCGGATCGAGGTCACCCTGTGGTTCCCCTCCTCCGCGGGAGACGCCCTCGTCGGGGAGCCGGGGGAGATCTACTCCACGACCGAACCGGGGGCGCGGGCGAAGCAGATCGTCACCGCCCTCCTCGCCGGGCCGCAGACGATCGGCGCGGTGCCCGCGCTTCCCCCCGAGACGACGCTCCGGCAGGTCTTCGTCCTGGACGACGGCACCGCCTGGATCGACTTCTCGTCGGAGATCCGGAGGGGGATGGGGGGAGGAAGCTCCGCCGAGCGCCTCGCGGTCTACTCCGTCGTCGACTCGGTCGCGTTCAACGTGCCCGAGATCGGGCGGGTCGGGATCCTCGTGGACGGGAACCCGGTCGAGACCCTGAACGGGCACCTGGACCTGAGGCGGCCGCTTCCCCCCGACCGCTCCCTACTGACCGGCCCCGGGATCGTCGGCGAGCCCTCCGAGACCTCCGAGGAGCCCCGAGACGTGGAGATCTGAGCGATGGACCCGCGGCCGATCGGCGTCTTCGACTCCGGAGTGGGAGGCCTCACCGTCTTCCGCGCTCTCGAGCGCGCCCTCCCGCACGAGCGCCTCTTCTATCTCGGCGACACGGCCCGGGTTCCATACGGGCCGAAGTCCCCGGAGACCATCGAGCGCTTCGGTCTCGAGGCGGCGCGCTTCCTCCGCAAGCACGACGTCAAGGCGGTCGTCGTCGCTTGCAACACCGTGTCGGCCGTCGCGATCGACGCGGTCGCCGAGGAGGCGCGCGTTCCGACCGTTGGCGTCATCCTCCCCGGGGCGCGGCGCGCGGCGAAGGTGTCGAAGACGGGACGCATCGGCGTGATCGGCACCCGCACGACCGTCGCGAGCGAGGCCTACCCCCGCGCGATCCTCGCCCTCCGAGGCGACGCCGAGGTCTTCAGCCAGGCCTGTCCCCTGTTCGTCCCCCTCGCCGAGGAGGGGTGGACGCACGACGAGGTGGCGCGGGCCGTCGCCGAGCGCTACCTCGCGACGCTGAAGGGGTCGGGAGTCGACACGGTCGTCCTCGGCTGCACCCACTACCCGCTCCTCGAGGCGACGATCCAGGAGGTGATGGGAGACTCCGTCGTCCTCGTCGACTCGGCGGACGCGGTCGCCGCCGAGGTCCGCGAGTGGCTCGCGACCGACGCGGTCCTCGCGGCCCCGGAGCGGGATCCGCGGGAGGCGGGAGGTCATCGCTTCTACGTGACCGACGCCCCGGCGCCGTTCCTCGCGGTCGCCGAGCGGTTCCTCGGTCGCCCGATCGGGCTCCTCGGGCGGGCGCGGCTCGAGACCCAGGATCCCGAGAACGCCCCGAGCGCGGGGAGGAAACGATGATCGAGCGCCACGACGGGAGGGGACCCCGCGACTTGCGCCCGGTGACGATCGAGACCGGATGGCTCAAGCGCGCGCCGGGAAGCGCCCTGATCTCGGTCGGCGACACGCGCGTCTTGTGCTCGGTGTCGGTCGAGGAGCGCGTCCCGCCGTTTCTCGTCGGGACGGGCGAAGGATGGGTGACCGGCGAGTACGGGATGCTCCCGGGCGCCTCGGATCAGAGGATCGCGCGGGAGTCGTCGAAGGGGAGGCCGTCGGGTCGCACGATGGAGATCCAGCGGCTGATCGGCCGCGCCCTCCGGGGCGTCGTCGACCGGCTCGCGCTCGGCCCGCGCACCCTCTGGGTCGATTGCGACGTTCTCCAGGCCGACGGAGGGACGCGAACCGCGAGCGTCACCGGGGCCTGGGTCGCGCTCGCCCTCGCCCTCGACCGGCTGCGGGAGGCGGGGACGATCGCCGCTCCCGCCCTCACCGGCCAGATCGCGGCGGTTTCGGTCGGGATCGTCGGGGGATGCGCCTGCCTCGACCTCGACTACGTGGAGGACTCGGCGGCGGCCGTCGACATGAACGTCGTGCGGACCTCGGACGGCAGGTACGTCGAGGTGCAGGGGACGGCGGAGACGACGCCGTTCCGCCGCGAGCGTCTCGACGAGCTCCTCGACCTCGCCGACTTCGGCATCGACCGCCTCCTCGCGATGCAGCGCGATGCGGTGGGAGAAGCGCTCGCCCGCGTGGTGGCGGCGCCGTGACGAAGCGACTCGTCGTCGCGACCCGGAACGAAGGGAAGCTCCGCGAGTTCGCGGCGGCGCTCTCCCGGCATGGAATCGAGGTCGTCGGCCTCGAGGCGCTCGCCGACCGGACCGAGGTCCGGGAGACGGGGGCGACCTTCGAGGAGAACGCGCGGCTCAAAGCCGAGGCGTACTCGAGGCGGACCGACCTCCCCGTCCTCGCCGACGACTCGGGGCTCGAGGTCGACGCGCTCGAGGGACGCCCGGGCGTTCTTTCCGCGCGGCTCGGCGGGCCCGCGATGTCGGACGCGGCGCGCTGCAAGGCGATCCTCAAGGGACTCGTCGACGTTCCCGACGAGGCGCGCACGGCGCGGTTCCGCTGCGTCCTCGCCCTCGCGCGCGCGGGGAAGACGATCGCGGTGGTCGAGGGGACGGTCGAGGGGAAGATCCTGCGCGAGCTTCGGGGGAGCGGCGGGTTCGGCTACGATCCGATCTTCTTCCATCCCCCGTCGGGGAAGACCTTCGCCGAGATGACTCCCGAGGAGAAAGGCCGAGTCTCCCATCGAGGAGAGGCGATCAGAAAAGGGGACTGGCACCTTTTTCCGTAGCGTCCTTCTCAGGCGGGCGGGAGTCCCCTTCCTCTGGCTCTCTCCGTCTCCGGGGTCGTCCACGCTCCCGGAGGCTTCCCTCGAGTCCGAGGTCGTGCGCTGTCCTCACCGTCCACTCGGGTTCGCCGTAGGGCCGTCCGCGACCGAGATGCCGCCGGAGCCTCTCGACATCCGTAGCCGGCTGGTCCCCGTCGACGCGGGCCTCCCAGTCCTCGGGTCGAGCGACCGGGCCGGGGTCCCCGAACGTCGGATAGGAGCCGCGCCGACACCAGTGGATCGAGGACCATGGCCATGCCGCGGCCCGTGGGGCGAGACCGGCGCGAACCGCGTTGCGTTCGACGTAAAGGAGCACACGTAACAGGTGCTCGTCGTGCTGGATCGGAAAGGACTTGAAGCGGTCCTGCCAAACGCGTCCGCTCGTTTCGTAGCGGCGGTGATATCTCCGCACGTGGGTCGTCGTGAGCCGATGGACGAAGAGGCTCAGGTCGCCATCCTCCCGCGGCCACAGGACGAGGTGGAAGTGGTTGGGCATCAAACAGTACGCGACGACCCTCACGGGATGAGCCTCGTGCGCGAGGGCCATCAGGTTCACGAACTGGTCATAGTCGGAGGCGTCGTGGAAGACCGTGGCGCGACGATTTCCGCGGTTGATGACGTGGTAGCACAACCCCCCGACGCACATGCGGCGGCCTCTTGGCATGGTTCGATTCCGGGGAGGCGGGCGGGACCCTTCCGGAAAACTGGGGCCCTTCGCGCCGGAAGGCAAGGAAAGAAAAGGGGGCGGGG
>CAZVOE010000134.1:0-2183 GCA_964628935.1 uncultured Acidobacteriota bacterium | reverse complement strand
AAAGGGGCCCAGTCCCCTTTTATTCGACCAAGTACCAGTAGCTCTGCGGCGCGCTCAACGCACCCGCGTCGACGTGGGAGGTCCCCGAAGCCCCGGCGTCCACGGACGAGTCGAAGTGGGCGGGAGTCGGTCCGAGCGCGCGCCGCACGAGGAACGGGGCGGCGCCGTTGTCGTTCCACGAGAGCTTCACGCCGGCGCTCGCCGGGTCTTTCTCCAACCGAATCGTGATCCGTGTCGTCGTGACCGTGAGGGCGAGCCGTGGGCCCTCGCCGCTCTCCCGGCTCGACCACTTGACGAGCTCGGGCTCGACCCCCTCGATCACGAGCGTGACGATCCCGTCCGCGTCCCCCTTCACCGCCGACGTCACCCCGTGCGACATCGACCCGTCCGGCGTCCACTCGGGGATCGCGCCGAGGTTCCCGGCGTCGGGCGCGGGAGCGTTCGCCCAGGTGATCGTCCCCTCTCCCCAAGAGGTCCCGGCGGAGGAGCGCATCAGGCCCGTCGCCTTCGTGATCGTGCGCAGGCTCAGCTTCGCGTGGCGGATCCTCGCGCGCTCGATCCCGGAGAGGTCGAACTTCAGGTACGCGCGCGCGACGTTCGTCGGGCCCGAGGTGCGGAGGTAGGTGAGCGAACCGGTGTTCGACGAGGGCGCCCCCGATTCGACCGACGCGTCGGCGACCGCGTCGAGCGTGACCACGTCGGTCAGGGAGTCCTGCCCCCACCAGGCGCGCGCGGTCGGCTCGGTCTCGAAAAAGCGATGGAGGAGGTCGGCGACTTTCTGCTCCCCCGAGGGGCGAAGGTGGATCCCGTCGTTCTCGAGGTCGTCGGCGAGCCACACGAGCCCGTCGTCCCGGCCGAGCTCGCCGTCGGTCCAGAGATAGGGTCCCCAAAGGAGGACCGGTGCCTCGACCGGGCCGCGCGCGGCGATCGGGTTGAGGGAAGGGTCCCCCTCGATCTGGTCCTCCACGAGCCACTTCACCGCGAAACCGGTCTCGTAGCAAAGCGGCTCGCCGTGGTCGGGGCGAGTGCTCCATCCGCCGTAGGTGCGCGAGGAGAGGTAGGTGAGGGCGACGTTCGGGTACTTGTCCTTCACGTTGCGCACGATCGCCGCGAGGTCGTCGCGAAGGGCGAGCGCGTGGTCGGGGAACAGGAGAGAGGTCGGCGAACCCCCGCCGTGCTTGAGCCAGACGACCTGGACCTGCTCGGGGGTGAGCCCGCTCGCGCGGATGCGGGCCTCGAGCTGGTCCCACACCGGATCGCCCGGGTTCCGCCACTCGAGGCTGCTCGCGGCGCCGACCGCTCCGTTCACGAGGACGAGACGGCCGTTGCGCTGCGCGTCCCGGTCGGCGTCGCGCTCGAAGACCTTCGTCTCCTGGACGGTGTTCGACATCCCGACCGACATCCAACCGACGAGACCGTCCGGGGACGGGACGCCGTTCGCGTCGCGCGGGACGATCGTCACAGCGGCTTCCATCGCGACGGCGAGGTGATCGCTCGGGGGGAGATTCGTCCCGCCGGGGTACAGCCCCCCCTGTTGCCCCTTGTAGAGACCCGTCCCCAGCTCGTGGATCGGCGTGAAGCCGGTCGAAGCCCCCGCCCACGCGTGCACCGAGAACAGGGCGAGCGCCCCCAGAACCCCCCACCGCATACCGAGCGGGACATTACGAAGAGCGCGTCCCGTTTTCCAGAGGTTCGTGCGTGAATTTCGGCGAAGCGAACCCGGAAAAGGGCGATACCGCTTCCGCTCCTTGGCGCAACGGCAAGAACCTGTTCGCGGGTTCCCTCCTCACGGAGCATCCGCCCGATCGTGGTCGCCCCGAGATGCAGCCACCGCAGCGGGAGCCGCTTCGCGGAACCGCTGCAACCCGGAGAAGACGCTGGCGTGGGGGAGCGGAGGGAGACTCGCGACCCGCGTGAGCGACCACTGGGGGGAGGTGGGCGGCTCGAGGATGCCACCCCTCGGGCGGCGCGGCGCCGAGGGTCGGTGGATCGGTCATGAACCCCTCCCGAGACGGCTGCGAATCGAACCGAGGGCATGCGTCCACAACCCCTTCTGTGGGAACGCCTTCGCAACGATCCGGGCACCGCTCCTCAGCGGCGGCAGCGCCTCTTTGGGCCGACGGTTTTGCGTGGGGAATGTCCCAGCCTCCGTTGAAAGTGGCCAGCGGCTCCGACCCATTTTC
>CAZVOE010000133.1:0-8854 GCA_964628935.1 uncultured Acidobacteriota bacterium | reverse complement strand
CCTCTTCTTCAAGGCCCTCGCTCAGGCGCAAGTCGTCTCGGACCTCGAGCGCGAAAACGCGCGGCTCCGTTCGGAGAAGAGCGCGATCGAAGCCTCCCTCGCGAAGATCGAAGAGCAAGTGCGCTCGATCGAGGCGCTCGCCGGGAGGCTCGCGACCGCGGTCGGGGTCGGCGCATCGGGAGCGGGCGGACCGGTCGGGATCGCGCTCGTCCCGACCCCCGCGCGCCCCGGACGGGAGTACGAGGCGGAGATGGAGGACCTGCGTCGAAGGGCGCAGCAGCTCGATTCGTCGCTCGATTCGATCGAGGAGGCTTGGGAGGTGCGGCTCCGAATCCTCAGCTCGACGCCGACCCTCCTCCCGGTCGAGGGAAGCCTCTCGGACGGCTTCGGTTGGCGCAAGGATCCGTTTTCCGGGGAGCGAGAGTTCCACCGTGGACTCGACATCATCGCGCCGACCGGGACGCCGATCCTCGCTCCCGCGGACGGCCTGGTCACCGCTGCGGGCCGCATGTCGGGGTACGGAAAGACGGTCCACCTCTCCCACGGCGCCGGGCTCGGTTCCCGGTTCGGGCACATGAGCGAGATCCTCGTCCGCCCCGGGCAGCGGGTCCGGCGCGGGGACGTGATCGGGCGCGTCGGCTCGACCGGACGCTCTACCGGTCCGCACCTCCACTACGAGGTGTTCCGCGCCGGCCGACCCGTCGATCCGCGCTCGTTCCTCAAGGGACAGCCCTCCTGAATCCCCCGTCCGACGGGCCCGGCGACGCCGTGTTAGCCTGTCTTTCGTGACGCGAGACGATTCCCCGCCCCTCGATCCCGAGGTTCTCGAGGATCCTCTCGACGAGGCCGAAGCGAACGACTCCGTTCCCGGCCGGACGCTCCAACTCGCCGAGCCGAAAGCGCTCGTCCCGTCGGATCCGTTCCGCCGCTACCTCGCCGAACTCCGCAAGTACCCGCTCCTGAGCCGGGAAGAGGAGCAGGCGCTCGCCCGGCGCTACCGCGCGACGGGGGATCGGGACGCCCTCTTCCGGCTGGTGACGGCGAACCTGATGCTCGTCGTCCGGATCGCGCTCTCGTTCCGGCGCGCGGCGAGAAACGTCCTCGACCTGATCCAAGAGGGAAACCTCGGCCTACTCCAGGCGATCGAGCGGTTCGATCCGGAGCTCGGAGTCCGGCTCCCGACTTACGCGGCGTGGTGGATTCGCGCCTACATCGTCAAGTTCCTGCTCGACAACGTGCGGCTCGTCCGGGTCGGGACGACGAACGCTCGCCGCAAGCTCCTCTACAACCTGAGGAAAGAGCAGTCCCGCCTGGAGTCGCTCGGCTTCGAGGTCGGGCCGAGGATGCTCGCGGAGCACTTCGGCGTGACCGAAGAGGACGTCCGGGACGTGCAGAAGGCGCTCGCATCGCGGGACGTGTCGCTGGACGCCCCCGTCGGGGACGAGGACGAGCGCAGCCGCGGGGAGACGTTCGCGGCCGAGCAACCGACCGTCGAAGAAGAGGTCGCGCGGCGCGAGCTTCAGGAGAGGGTCCAAGCGACGCTCGGCCGTTTCCGGGAAACCCTGAACGAGCGAGAGCGGACGATCCTCGACCGACGAATCCTGAGCGAGGAGCCCGCGACCCTCCAAGAGCTCGGCGACCGGTTCGGAACGACGCGCGAGGCGGTCCGCCAGCAGGAGTCCCGGCTCATGTCGCGCCTGCGTGCCTTCGTTCACGAAGAGCTCGGGGACCTCGCCGGGGTCCGCATCGGCCCCGACTAGGGGGTCGCTTCCTTCAGGTTTCTCCGGGCCGCCTCGTATCCCGGATTCCACTCGAGGGCCATCCGCCAGGCGGCGCGCGCCTCGTCGAACCGGCCGAGCTCCCAAAGCGCGATTCCGAGGTCGTTCCGCACCCCTACCTGGATCGGGTGGAGTTCGAGGGAGCGGGAGAGCGCTCGCTCCGCGCGTTTCCAGTCGCGCGCGCGGAGAGCGAGCGATCCGAACGCGGCCTGCGCCCGATAGTCCCCGGCCGCCTCGGGACGGCGGAGGAGGGTCGTGAGCCGGCCTCCGGAGTCGGGGACGCCGAGTTCCACGAGGGCGCCCGCCGCCGCCACGGCCTCCGGCAGGGGCGCAGACTCGATCCGCGGGGCGATCGCACGAGCGTCGGCTTCGCTCCCCCAGCGGCCGAGCACGAGAAGGCCGATGCGGCGGAGGGCGGGGTGGGGATCCTCGGTCGCCGATCGGGCCGCGCGGCGCACCGCCTCGGCCCCGCGTCCCGGCGAAAGGTCGGCGATCCTCCGTAGCGCCGACCACCGGACGAACCACGACTCCCGGGAATCGGACGCGATCTCGGCGAGGCGCTCCGCGGCGTCCGGACTTCCGTCGAGCGAGGCCTCGACCGCGTCCTCGATCGCGAGCCGGCGGGCTCCCTCCCGAGATCGGCCGGGGAAGGTCGACACCCGTTCCGCAACCGCATCCCTGTCCTCCGCGCGGTCGTGGCAGACCGCGCAGGCGAGCGGGACCTCGCCCGGTCGCGCGATCGGAACCGCGAGGGAATGGTCGACGGCGGGGAGGGACCCCGGCCCGCGGAGAACGGGGGCCATGTGGCAGTCCTCGCAGCGAGTGCCCGGGCCCCCGGCGGGGTGGGCGGCGTGGGCCGCCGCCTCCGCGGCGATCGACCCGTGGCAGCGGGCGCAGATGCCCGATACGCCGGCTGGCCCGTCGATCGGATCGGGTCCGCCGTGCGGGTCATGGCAGTCGGCGCACTGAAGGCCGCCGATTCGAGCGCACGCCGACTGGCCGAGGGCGGTCGCCTGCTGCTGGTAGGTCGAAGGTCGCATGTCGGGAAAGAACGGCTCGCGGAACTCCGCGTCCGAGGGCGCGCTATGGACCGGGTCGGCGAGCGCCCAGGGGCTCTGCCCGTACGGGTGCGCGGGTGAGGGGGAGAAAGGAGAGTCGAGAAGCTCGCGAAGGACGTGGCACCCCTCGCAGGAAGCCGGGGCGTCCCCGCTCGCGTACGCCGGATGGGCGTCGCCGGAACGTGCGGCGTCGACGTGCGGCCCCCCCGGTCCGTGGCACGCCTCGCATCCCACCCCCGCCTCGACCCAACGGGACTTCGGCAAGGGGTTTCCCGCCGCCGTGCGTCCCTCGACGATGAGGCGGGCGCCCGTCGCATGGCACCCATAGCATCGGAAATCGGCGCTCCGGCCGAGGCCGAGCCAGAAGTGAACCGATTCGGGTGGAGGTTCGGCGCCCCCCGCGGCGCGAACGACCGGGAGGAAGGGTTTCCCGGTCCCGGAATCGCGGGAGATCGGCCACACCTGGAGTCGGCCGTCGGGGAGGCGCACCCAGAGGTCCTCTCGCCGCGCTCCCCCGAGGAGGTAGGCCGCAGCGACGTCGAGCGAGCCGCCCGACCCGTCGGGTCCGATCCCTTTGCCGCCCGCGTCGATAGCGAACGCATGGAGTCCGAATCCCGCGACGGTCGACGCCTCGCCCGTGAAACGCCGGAGCGTCATCCGATGCCGGCTCGACGACCAGGTCGCGTGAATCGATTGGTGACATTCCGCGCACCGCTCGGAGCCGACGAAGCGCCCCGAAGCTCCTCCTGCCGCCGCCACGGCCGGGTCGACGGAGGTCGACCCCGCTCCATCCGGATCGGTCGGGCAGGCGCACCCCGAGAGGGCGAGCGCCGCGAATGCGAGAACGAGCGGCGGGGCGACTCGCTGCGACGACCGCATGGGGCGGGCACTATACGCGAATTCCCGGCGCGGGGTGGCGATCGGCGTCCCCCCGGCCATGGCTCGGGGATTGCAGCCAAGTTCCACGGCCGCCAGTCCCGTCCGGCGTTCCGTCCCGGGAACGCGGGCGCGGCGGGCACGGAGGAGGCGGAGATGCAGATGTTCCTGTTCGTCGGCGCGATGATCCTCGGACTCGGGGCCGCCGTGGGGACGGCGACCGCCGTGCTATCGTTGGTTCTCCGGTTCATGTCGAAACTACGCTGATCGGGTCGTTTTTACACGGAGTGTCTCCATCCTCCCCGGGGCCGGTCGGCCCTCCGTCAGGTACGCGTGGCCGAGCGAATCCTTGTGGTCGACGACGAATCCGGGGCCCGGGAGGGACTGCGACGGCTTCTCGTGGCGTGGGGCTATGACGCGGACACCGCCGCGTCGGTTCCCCAAGCCTTCTCCCGGATCGAAGACGACCCACCGGACGCGATCATCACCGATCTCGTCATGCCCGGGATCGACGGCCTCGAATTCGTCCGCCGCCTCCAGGCCTCCTTCGCCTCGATCCCGGTGATCGTCTTCTCCGGACAGGGAACGATCGAGGCTGCGGTCGAGGCGGTCAAACTCGGGGCGGTCGACTTCCTCGAGAAGCCGGTCGAGCCCCCGAAACTCAAGATCCTCCTCGAGAAGCTCGCGGGTCGGCGCGAGATCCTCTCCGAGAACCGCCGCCTACGGGCGGAGCTCAAGGAGCACGGAGCGTTCGGGCGCCTGCGCGGAAACTCGGAGGCGATGCGTTCGGTGTTCCGGCAGATCGAGCAGGTCGCTCCGAGCACTCTTTCCGTTCTCGTCGTCGGGGAGAGCGGGACCGGCAAGGAACTGGTCGCGCAGACGGTCCACGAACTGTCGCCGCGAAGGAGAAACGAGTTCGTCGCGCTCAACTGCGCCGCGATCCCCGCAACCCTTCTCGAAAGCGAGATCTTCGGGCACGAGCGCGGGGCGTTCACCGGCGCGGTCCAGCGCAAGATCGGGTGTTTCGAAATGGCCCATCGCGGGACGCTCTTCCTCGACGAAATCTCGGAGATGGACGAGCTGCTCCAGGCGAAGCTCCTTCGCGTGCTGCAGGAACAGCGCTTCCGGCGGGTGGGAGGGCGGGATCTCATCGAGGCCGACGTGCGCGTCATCGCCGCGACGAACCGCGACCCGGCGAAGGCAATCCTCGACGGGAAGCTCCGGGAGGACCTGTACTACCGCCTCAACGTCTTCACGATCGTTCTCCCCCCGCTGCGGGAGCGCCGGGAAGACATCGGGGCCCTCGCCCGGAGCTTCCTCAAGGAATACTGCGAGCGGCAGGGGGGACCGGTCTCGAAGCTCGACGACGAAACGCTCGAAGTGCTCCTGCGCCACTCTTGGCCCGGGAACGTCCGCGAGCTCAAGAACGCGATGGAGCGCGCGGCCCTCCTCGCCGCAGGGGGGCCGATCCGCCCCGAGCACCTCCCCCCGGAGATCCGCCGGACCTCGCCGGCGTCCCATGCGCTCGCCGCTCCTTCCGTCTCCCCGCTCCGCGCCTCCGCCGGCCCAGTCTCCTCCCCGACGGCCGTGCGGCTCGAGGTCGGAATCTCGATGGAGGAAGCGGAGCGGGAGATCATCGCCTCCACCCTGCGCCACACCGGCGGGAACAAGACCCGCGCCGCGAAGATCCTCGGGATCTCGCTCAAGACCATGCACAACAAGGTCAAGAAGTTCGGGCTGTGAGAATCCCGCTCGCGTTCCGGATCTTCGCGGCCCATCTCGTGTTCACGGTGGTGGTCGTTTTCGCGGCCGTGTGGTCGGTTCAGCGCGCCTTCGAGGAGTACTTCCGCACCTGGAAGGGCCGACTGGAGACGATCCCCGCGGAGGCGATCTTTCAGCCCCTGGCGCAGGAGGTGGGGCGGTCGCTCCTCCTTCAGGAAGATTCGCTCCCGGAGGTGCGCGAGCGGGAGCAGGCTCGGATCACCGAAGGTCTCCGGTCGGTCCTGAAGGGGATTCGCAGCGTCGACTCGGTCCTCGTGATCGACACCGAGAACCGGATCCTCTTCGCGAGCGATCCGACGGTCCTCGATCTCGCGTTCCGCGGCAACGAGGAGATGGTCGAGCTGTTGCGCTCCGAGGTCGTCGAGCGCCAGGTCATTTCGTCCGCCGACCGGAAAGTGACCCGCGTGATGGTCCCGATCTTCGACGCCGCGGAGGGTAGCGGCCGGCAGCCGAGACGCCTCGGCTCGATCGTGGTGCACTACGTTCCCGATCCGGCGCTCGCGGGCCGGATCCCCGACCTGACTCCGACGACGCTCCGGCCCGGAGCGCAGTTCCAGAAGCCGCTCATCGCTCTTCTCGCCATCGCGGGCGCCGGGGGGCTCGTCGTCACCCTCTTCGCCCTCGGCCCGATCCGCCGGCTCGACCGGGCCCTCGAGGCGTACCGGAAGCAAGGGTTCCAGGGGGAATTCGGCGCCTCCGCGGCCGACCTCGGGAGGGAGTTCGCCTCGACGGTCGACGCGATCAACGAGCTCGGACGACGCCTTCAGGCGATGGACGGGCAGGGACGGGAGCGCGAATCGCTTCTCGCGACGCTTTCCCAAACCCTCGAGGACGGCATGCTCGCCCTCGGTCCGGGCGGAGAGCCGGTCGCTTGGAACGCGGCGGCCGTGCGGCTCCTGTGCGGGGTCCGCGAACACGAGGACGAGGCGGCCTGCCTCCGGGCGGCGCTCGCCCGGCACCCGCGACTCGCGCAGACCTCCCTCTCCGGAGGCTCGTCGATCGAGATCGAGGTCGACCGAGGAGAAGACACCCCCCTCCCGCTCGGCGTGACTCGGGTCCCTCTCGACCTGCGTCCGCGCGAGCGGGGCGTGCTCCTCCTGCTCCGCGATCTCGCCACGTTCCGCAAGGTCGAGGCGCACCTCCTCGAGGCGGGCCGTTTCGCGACCCTCGCGAACCTCGCCGGAGGGCTCGCGCACGAGATCCGCAACCCGCTGCACTCGATCGGGCTCAACGCCGGGGTGGTCGAGCAGTATCTCGGACAGTTCCCCGGCGGCGCCTCCCACCGAGCGGTCGAGGAGTCGCTCCGCGCGATCCAGGACGAGACTCGCCGCCTCACCGACCTCCTCAACAATTACCTCGGGATGCTCCGCTCCGGCGGGGAGCCGGCACTCGTCGACGTCCGGGAGGTCTGCCGGAGCGTCGTTCAACTCCTCGGCTTCGCCGCCCTCAAGTCTCGGGTGGAAATCCGCCTCGAAGGGGAAGAGGACCTTCCGCTCGTGCGAGGCGTGCGCGACCGGATCCAACAGGCGATTCTCAATCTCGTGCTGAACGCGATCCAGGCGATGCCGGAGGGGGGCGAGGTGCTCCTCTCGACGACGGTTGCGGCGGGACACGTTCGGGTCACGGTGACCGACACCGGCCCCGGCCTTCCGGAGGAGGTCGCGTCGGGGATCTTCGAAACTCGTGTGACGACCAAGCCCGGAGGTTCGGGACTCGGCCTTCCGCTCGTCCGGCTGATCGTGGAGGCCCACGGCGGGACCGTCTCGTGCCGGTCGATTCCCGGTCAGGGCGCGGCGTTCACGATGCTCCTGCCCGTCGAGGGGGAGGCGGCCTGATCGGCCGACCGGACGCTCACTCGAGTTGCTCCCGAGTGGCCGGGGAGGCGATGCGTTCTTCGGCGAGGCGGTGGGCGTCCGAAACGTCGGGGAGGGTGAGCACCGTCCGGTACTCGGCGAGCGCCTCCTCGCGGCGGCCCTGCAGGTCGAGCACGCGACCGAGCTGATAGTGGGAGAAGATCCTGAAGCGGGCGTCGGCCGCGCCGAGATCGAGTGCGAGGATCCTCCTGAGGTTCGTCTCCGCGTCGGCGAAGGCGTCGGCGCGCATCTGCGCGGAGGCGAGGTTGAAGAGCGTCTGCGGGTCGTCGGGGCGGTGCTGGAGCGCGTCGCGGAGCGCGGCGATCATCCCGTTCCAGTCGCCCGCGACGTAGTGCTCCTGAGCCCGCATCTCGGCCTTGTGGAACCGCACGTCGGATGCCCGGGCCGCCGCGCGTTCGGCGACCCAACCGAGAAACTCCGGCCCGATCCTCGCGGCGTCGCGCCCCATCGCGGCGGCGAGCGCGGCCGGCGTTCCGCGGTCCAGCCCGAACGCCGCCGCGAGCCGCGCTCGCGGCGTCGTTGCGCGGACCCACGCGCCGAGGAGGCCCGCTGCGGTCGGTCCGACCGACTCGGGTAGGCGCCGGAACGACTCTTCCCCGAGAAGAACCTCGAGGGTGGGAAAGCCGCCCGATTCGAAGAGCAAGGCCCCCGCGACCTCGAGCGGGAGGCCGCGCGAGCGCTCCTCGATCGCGATCGCGAGCCCCTCGTGGAGCGCTGTGACGTATCCCGGTCCCAGCAGGGCGCGTGCGAGAAGGTGCACGTCTTCGTGGGGGGAGGCGGAAAGGGCGGCGGCGCGGATCATGTGCAGCTCGCTCGCCCAGGGCGCTGCATGGGTCGGGTCGGGAACGCCCGTGAGATCTCGCTTGGCCGCCGCGTCGACGTAGACGTGGAGGGCGATTCGAAATCCCTTCGGCGGAGCACCGAGCGCGGAAGCCGCCGCGCCGAACGCTCGCTCCCGTGCGGCGGCGATCCGTTCGACGTCTTCCCCCGAAATCACCACCGGGTCCCAGTAGATGTCGTAGTGCTCCGTGGCGCGGTGCCGTTCGTTCCCCCGCGCGCGCAGGAGGCGAGGTCGGTGATCGGCCTCCGCGCGCGTGTCCCGCTCCGGCGGCCAGGCGACGCCCGGTAGGCACATCCCCTGACGGACGGGGA
This sequence comes from uncultured Acidobacteriota bacterium, assembly GCA_964628935.1. Taxonomy (GTDB): domain Bacteria; phylum Acidobacteriota; class Polarisedimenticolia; order Polarisedimenticolales; family DASRJG01; genus CAYLHQ01. The sequence continues at coordinate 334 of CAZVOE010000133.1, read as the reverse complement.
GGAAGTCCTCGAAGACCGCCCAGTCCGAGCCGATGCGGGGGAGCGGGGAGAATCGGTCCCGTTCGGGGTCGATCCGGGACCAGAACAGAAGGAACCGCTCGGAATGGAACGGGGAGCGGGAGAAGAGCAGCAGGTCGGCGGTCGGGTCGAAGTGCTCGAGCCCGAGGAATCGAAAGCCGTCGGGACGCCGCTCGAAGGGGCGCGCCGCCGACTCGGTGCCGAGGAGCGCGTTATCCCATCCGAGGACGAGGAGGTTGTCTCCGAGATGTTCGTCTCGCACCTCGGCGTCGGCGACGACCCGGGTCGTCATCCCGGTCTGTCCTTCGAGGAAGGC
>CAZVOE010000132.1:2940-8884 GCA_964628935.1 uncultured Acidobacteriota bacterium | reverse complement strand
GGTCGGGGCGTGGCGCAGCCTGGTAGCGCACTTGCTTGGGGTGCAAGTGGTCGCTGGTTCAAATCCAGTCGCCCCGACCAATCATCCTCCACCGAACAAAGCACTTCGGACCGGGCGCCCTCGAGGCGTCCGGTTCCGTTCGCGGGCTGGTTGCCGTTCCGGTCGCCGCTTCGCGCGCGCGATGCCCTGAGGTAGTCTCGAAGTGCCCCCGCGGCCGCCTGCAGCGGTGGCGGGTTCCCGGCTCGCCGGCGGGGGCACACTCACCTTTCCGGGATCGCCCACGGGAGGCGAGGATGGAACACCGAGAGACCGGGCTAGAGAGAGAGGCGGAACTCCGACAGCGGCTCGCTGATACGCTCTCGCGGATGAGCCTTGCGGAGCTAAGTGCCGCGCTCGCGCTCATCGAGAGAGTGCGCGGTACGGGTTCGGATCTTAGGGCCGCCCGCGGGTTCCGAGAATGGAGTCCGGTTTTCAGGCGCGCCGAGCTCCTGGAGCAGCAGCTCGAGTCCAAGCGGATTCAGGCAGAGCTGAAAGCCCTCAGAGAGCGCGAACGTGAGGAGGCGGCCGCAAGGGCTCCGAGGGCCACGCGGGCACAGGCCCGGGAGGCGTTGTGGGAGGAGTACAAGAGGCGGCAGCAGAGCGGCAAGGCGGTCGATACCGCTCTGGGGGAGGCAAGGGTTCTGCACACCTGGTATCGGCAGTCCTTCTCCTACCTCAGGCCGATCTCAGTGAGCCGACTCCGGGCAGCCATAAGCGAACGACGAATGCGCTCCCGGAGAGTTGCCCGAAAAAAATGAATCGAGCACCGTTTAAGCACCGTTTAAGCACCGTCTAGGCAATAGACGGGCACCCCCCCCTTCGCCCGAGAATGGGCGCATGGAAGTACGCGGCACCCATACACTCGCAGAGCGGCTCCGGGCGGCACGGGTGGCCGTCGGGATGACCCAGGCCGACCTCGCCAGGAGGGCGGGCCTGTCGGAGAGCGGTATCGCGGCTCTCGAGCGCGGTGCCCGGCGCCCGTCGCCGAGGGCCCGCGCGGCGATCGAGCGCGTGCTCGTGGCCGCGGCCGTCGACGCGATCGAGGTTCTCCACCGAATCGCGGTGACGGGCCTCGGGGACGGGGACGGCCGATGACGCTCACTCTCCCTTCCCACCTCGCCGGCCGGGCCGCGCTACGGCCTCGCGATCTCACAGAGGCATTCGGTCCGTCGAAGGCGAAGATCCGCCGTCTCATCCAGGACGGAAAACTCGATGCCGTGAAGCTCGACGGCATCGTCCTCATCTCGCGCGAGTCGGTCGAGCGATGGCTCGCGACCGCGGAGCCGGCGAAGTGAACCGCCGCGACCCCGAACGGTTCCGCCGGCACCGGCTGCGCTTCGGGGCAGAGCGGGCCCGGACCGAACTCGCCCGCGTGGAAGTCGTGACCCTCGGCCGCTGGACCCGTAGGCGCTCGCTCCTCGTGGACGCGGCGATCTCGAAGTGGGACGCCGCCGTGGACGAGCTGCGCGAGGCGGGGGAGGGGGCGGTCGCGTGACCGGCGCCGCAGCTCACGCGCTCGCCTACGACGTCGAGACCGGCATCGCGCGGCAGATGTCGGCGCTCCTGATCCCCGGGGACGTCCACGAGCTGCGCGCCCTGGGCGTCACGCTCCCGGGCGAGACGCCCCGAGCCGCGCTCAGCGGGTTCTATGACAACGTGGCCGCGCTCGCGCGAGACGCCGCGAGCCTCGACGGATGGGCGCGCGGGATCTACTTCACACTGAACCCCCTCGTTCCCGAGGCCCTCCGGCGCGCTCCGAACCGGCTCGATCGTCGATGCATAGCCGCGAACGACGCGGACGTTCTCCGGCGTCGATGGCTCCCGATCGACCTCGATCCCGTCCGGCCGAAGGACACGAACGCGACGGACGAAGAACTCGCGGCTGCGGTCGCACGCGGTGACGAGGTATGGAGCGAGCTGCGGCGGAAGGGATGGCCGGAGCCCGTCTCCGCGATCTCCGGGAACGGAGCGCACCTCTTGTTCCCGTGCGACCTCCCGCGAGACGACAACGGCGCGATCCGCAACCTACTCGGCGCGCTCTCGAAGCGGTTCTCAGACGATCGCGTGAAGCTTGATCCGTCCGTCTCGAATCCCTCCCGCATCTGGAAGCTGTACGGAACGCTCACCTGCAAGAGCGAACCGGTTCCGGACCGGCCGCGCCGGCGCGCCGTGATCCTGAGCACCCCATGACGGGCCTCACGGCCGAGCAGCTCGCGAAGGCGACGGCCGACCTGGCGCCGGCGCCGAGCGTACCGGGGATCCCCGGGAACGGCGAGACGAGGGGATCGATTCTCGACGGCCCGAGAGACGAGGCCCGGCACGACGAACTCCGGCGGCTCTCGTTCTCGTGGGCCGCGAAGGGTGTTCCGCTCCATGACGCCCGGGACGTTTGCATCGCGCTCGGCGAGCGGTGGGGACTCGGCAGGGATCGCCGCGGCGAGATCGAGCGCCTCGTGGAAGGCGCTTACCTCAAGCTCCAGCGGGAAGGGAAGCTCTCGGCGGACGATGCCGACCACGAGCGGATGATCCCGAAGCCCGATGCCGTCGACCTCGAAGGCGTCGTGCACCCGAGCGCGGGCGCGGTGGAGTACCTCGCCGTCAACCTGATCCCCAAGAGCGAGTGCACGATCATCGGCGCAACGTACAAGAGCGGGAAGACCCTGTTCGGATACGGCGCGGTCCTCGACCTCTGCACCGGCCGGAAGGTATGGGGGCGCTTCGATGTTCCCGACCCGGTACGCTGCGTCGTCTTCCAGCTCGAAATGCCGCTCGCGGAAGACGAGCGCCGATACCGTCGGATCGCGATCGGGAGCGGCATGGAGCCACAGGAGATCCCCGCGCTGGTACGCGCCGGGATGCTCGTTCACTACTCGCGGCCCGACCTGGACCTGACCACACCCCGAGGCGTCCGCCTGTTCCACGACCTCGTGCGCGACGCGGATGCCGGGCTCGTCTACCTCGATTCGATCATTGCGGCGTTCGCAGGGGCCGATCTGAACGACAACAGCACGGTGCGTCGCCTGTTCGCGCAGGCGTTCGGACCCCTCACGAGTGAAGGGCGGACGATCGCCGCGAACCATCACAAGCGGAAGGCGCACGCGAACACCCAGGACGACGCCCGGAGCGCCCTACTCGGGGCGCAGGCATGGGGGGCCGCGGCCGGGCGGATCTACGGACTGGAGCGCCTCGCGGACGGCGACGATCCCCACGATGCGAAGAACGCCCTCCGATGCCGACTCACCCTCACGGGGAGCTGGACCCCGGGGGCGGCTGATGACCTGATCCTCGAGGCGGTCGACACCCCGGACGGCGGCACCCTGATCCGCACCCTGGACGATCGCGCTCAGGCCGAGAGGGGAGGGGTAACGGCGACGCAACGCGCGGCCCTGGCCCTCACCCGGATCGTCCGGCTGCGAAGGTGCGTTGACCGTAAGGCCGCCTTCGCCGAGGTCATGGGCGATCTCGACATCCGCGAGCGCGCCGTGGTCGACGCCCTGAAGTACGCGAAGGCGAAGGGATGGGTCGACTCGGAACGGAAGCCCGGCACGACCACGAACGAGCAGGTTCTCGCCCCCGGACCGAATGCCGAGGACGCCCCATGACCCCGACCGTTACGCGCGTTGCGCAGAGCGTTACGCACGAACCTGTGCGCAACGACCGAGGACCGTTACGCGCGTTGCGCGCCCCTATAGGGAAAACGCCCTCCGTGCGTAACGGTCACCCGTTCGGCGTTGCGCGTTGCGCAGAGCGTTACGCACGAACAGAACCGACCCGCTCTCGCCCCCTAGGCCCCTTTGGGTGGGGGGCCGTCGGGGGCTTGCGAGCCTGCGGGCGCGAACGGTGCGGGACGAACCGGGGGCCTCGCCCCCATCAATTGCCCCCGGCGCAAGTGAGGACCGCGTGAAACGCCGAGATTCCGGCCAGAACACCCCCGGCGCCCCAGAGGTTGCCGCGGAGGTTGCCGCCGGGGCGGTCGGGAAGCCCCCGGAAGACCCGCCGAAGGGTGTCCGGCCCACGCCCGCGGAAACGCCTTTGAAGCGCCGAAGGGGGGCGCCCAAGGGGAACGTCAACCGGGCGAAGGACCCGCGCTTCACCCTGGCGATGCGGGAGGCGCAGCGGCTAGCCCGTCGCGGTCGCCAACGGCGCCGGCGGGGGCACCTCGCCGAAGCCCGGCGCATCGTCGCGGAGGCGGGTCTCGGCAAGAGCCCGCTCGGGGAGCGGATCGCGCTGCGGCTCGCGGACGTGGAGGCGGAGATCGACGAACTCCAGCGGATCGTGGAGCGCGTCGGCCGGACGCGTCGGGACGGGTCGCTTTGTGAGCCCTACAAGCGGCGGCTCGCTCTCATCGGTGAGGACCGGGCCGAGATCCGCGCGCTTGTGGATCGGCTCGTGGAGTTGCGGCGCCCCGGGAACGAGGAGCATGGCGCCCTCTCGAAGTTCTTGGAGATGGTGCACGGGGGGCGCTTCGAGGGAGACGGAAGGGAACTCGGCGACGAAGGGGAAGACGCGGAGCGGTCGGGCCTGGCACCCGGCTCGAGCGGACTTCCCGATTGATGGGAGACGAGGTGAGGAAATTCGTACACCCCCCGGCGCAGCCGGAAAAGGAGATCCCGATGCAAGCGAACGCGAACCTTCCCCCGATCCAGTTCGACGGCTACCCCGAGCTCGCCGGCGAGCAAGCGAAGCTCGACGATCTCGTGCGCAAGCGGAAGGCTTGCGACGATCGCCTCCGTGAGATCGAAAAGGCCAACGGGACCGCGCTGTCGAGCGAGTGGGCCCGCGAGGCGGTGATGGCCGCGAAGCAAGGCAAGGCGGTCGACGTCGGGGCGGGCAGCCGCGCGACGTTCGACGCGATCGAGCTCGCCTTCAAGGAAGCGCGGATCCTCGACGAAGCGATCGCCCTTCAGCGCGAAGACCGGGACAACGCGCGCATTCGCGCCGCGCGGGAGATCTGCGCGGCGTGGACCCCGGAGTATTCCGATCGCATCCGCGCGGTCGCGAAGGCGGCGCTCGCCCTCCTCGCGGCGATCCGCGGCGAGCGGGAGATCTTCCGGGCTTTCAACGACGCCGGCGTTCCGCCGTGCGGGCCGCTACGATTCCTCGACTTCCACCCGCTCGGCGGTCCGCAGGAAGTACACGGTTCGCGGCTGAACCTGTGGTTCCGGGACGCGATCGAGGCCGGCCTCTTGACGCGGGACGACATTCCCGAGGATCTCCGGAAGACGTGGGCGCTCTGATGCGGCGCGAAGCGGAACTCTGGGAGGCCATGAAGCGCCGAGCCGAGCGGGCGCCGGCTCGGGGGGCGCCCGTCTGCGACCTCGACCGGAGGGTCGTCTTCAAGCAGACGAGCGGAGCCGCTGTACTGCGCGGATCCGGCGGGGTCTTCACGGTGACCGTCTCCGACGATTCCAAGGACCGATACGGAGACATCATCGAACCGGCGGGTTGGCGCTTCGAAAACTACCTCCGGAACCCGGTATGGCTCGTGGATCACGTCTACATGGTCGATTCGATCGTGGGGACGGGCGAGCGCCCTCGCGTGAGCGGGACCGCCCTCGTGATGGACTATCGCGCGGCGTCCGTCAACGCGAGCCCGTCCGTGGATCTGGTTCTCGCGCTACTCGACGACGGGGCGCTCCGCGCGACGTCCGTCGGGTTCATGCCGCGGCGGTGGGAGAAACTCGTCGACCCGAAGACCGGCGAGTGGACGGGCGGCTTCCGCTATCTCGAGCAAGAGCTACTCGAGGTGTCGTGGGTGGCCGTGCCGGCCAACCCGAACGCGACTCTCGGGGCGACCGCGCCGGGGAGCGACCCGACGGAAGACCTTCGGCGCCTCCACGGGCGGATTCAAGGGCTCCTTGCCGCCGCGCGGCTCGAGGCCGCCGTCAAGGGGAGCACCCCGATC
>CAZVOE010000132.1:0-2930 GCA_964628935.1 uncultured Acidobacteriota bacterium | reverse complement strand
GGCGCGCCGGCTCGAAGACGCCGCCAGGCGGCTTCGTTCGGCGAGGCGCTGATGGCGCCCCGCGGGGAGGCGGGATGAGGAAGCGAAGACCCCGCGCCGGCGAGATCCCGCCCCCGACCGTAACGCGAGCCTCGGAGGGGGGCGCCGACGCCCGCGGGGCGTCCGCTCCGCGAGGGGTCTCCCTGTCCGAACTGCGGGCGCGGGTCAACGCTCTGGCGCTCATCGTCTCCGCGATGTACGAGCAATTGAGTCTCTTGCAGCGCTCCCTTCGGATGCTGCGTACGGACCCCCCGAAGCCCGACTTCTCGATACGGCGCGTCGGGCCGGGGGCTCGGGCTGAGGCGCCGTGGGATGAGATCTCCGCACCGGACGAGGACGGCGGAGCAGGGAGGGAGTGATGCAGGCCGATTACGGGATCCACGCGGTGATCGAGGTCCTGATCAAGGGCCACGCCGAACTCAAGAAGCGTCTCGAGGAGCTCGAGAAGAGCAGCGAGAAGGCCGAGAAGGGACTCGACCGCACATCCCTCGCTTCGAAGCGGCTCGCCGAGGCGCTCGTGGGCGCCTTCTCGGTAGGCGCGATCGGCGTCTTCGCGACTCGGGCCGTGCAGGAGTTCGCCCGGGTGGAGCGGGGTTTCAACGCGATCGCCTTCCAGCTCGATCGAATGGGGCTCGGCGCCGAAGCGAACATCCCGAAGGTGCGGTCGTTCATCGACTCGCTCGGGGCCGACAAGATCGAAGCGACCATCCCCGCGTACCAGCGCTTCCTCGGGATCCTCGGCTCCGTCGAAGGGGCGATGGCCTCGGTCAAGCTCGCGGTCGACCTCTCCGAGCGGAGCGGGCAGGATCTCGGCGGCACGGTGGGGAGCCTCACGCAGCTCCTCCAGGGCGAGGCGACGGACGCCGCGAACAAGTTCGGCCTGTCGCTCCGGGATCAAAACGGCGAGATGAAGACCAGCCGCGAGCTCCTGGAGGAGCTGATCGGCCTGAACAAGGGGTTTGCCGAAGGGCAGGCCGACACGGCCGAGGAGATTGACCGCGTAACGGCGAACCTCAAGCGCTTCAAGCTCGCCGCCGGCGAAGTATTCGCCCCGGCGGTCGGCGCTCTCGGCGGCTTCCTGGAGTTTCTGAAGCAAGGGGCCGACACGATCGACGCGACCGTCAATCGATCCGGGCAGCTCCTGAAGAACTTCGTCGGACTGGACACCGACGAACGATTCGCGCGGACCTTCTTCGGATGGGTGCAGGATCTCCGGGAGATCTGGGGCGAGGGATCGCTCGACGTCGCAGAGGAGATCGCGGACGGCACGAACGACCTCCTGGAGAAGGCGGAGCAGAGAGACCGCGAGCGGCGGTACAAGGCCCTCCAGGACCGACTCGCGAAAGAGGCGCTCGCCGCGCGGGCAGAGGCCGAGGCCAACGCCAAGGCCGCCGCCGAGCGCGAAGAAAAGGCGCGACAGGCGGCCGAGAACATCGCGCGCGAACGCGCCCGCATCGAGCAGGAGTCCGAGGACGCCCTCCTCGCCGCGAAGATCCGCGCGACGGAGGAGTGGAGCGAGGAGCGAGAGCAGCTCGAGCTCGAACTCCTCGACCGGCTCCGCGAGCGCGCCGTCGCCGAGGCTGAGCGCGTGGGGGCCGAGGTCGCCGTTATCGAGGAGACGTTTCGCCTCTCGAAGGAGACCCTCGAAGACGAGTACCGGGCGCGGCGCGAAGAGAAGGAGATCGACTCCCAGAAGAAAGTCACGGACGCGATCCTCGAACAGCTTCAGCGGGAAGTCGACGCGAAGAAGCGGGCGGACGCGGAAGAAGATGCCCGCGAGCGACAGAAGCGGCTCGACCGGATCGACACCATCGAGGCGATCGGGAGCGCGAGCATCGCAGCGGCCCAGGCGATCTTCGGAACGAACAAGGCCCTTGCGATCGCGCAGACGATCATCTCGACGGCGACCGCGGTCATGCGCGCCTTAGAAATCTACGGCCCCACGCCCCTCGGGTACGCAGTGGCGACGGCGACCGCCGCGAAGGGCCTGCTCGAACTCGCGACGATCCGCAAGACCAACTTCTCGAAGGGTCGCGGCTTCGACGATCCCGCCAACGACCGCCTCGCCTATCTCGGCGGCCGGCGATGGGCCGAGGACATGATCCGCAATATCTCGGCGGGGTTCCGCGGGGGATTGGCCGATCTCATTCCAACGGCAGCCCCTGCGGCCCCAGTCTCGAACACGTCGATCCGGCACGGAGACACGGTCGTCCAGATAGGGGCGCTGTACGGCGGAGACGCAGGGCTCCGCCAGCTCCGGCGCGAGCTCGACCAGGCGGCTCGACGTGACGCGGCGCGGAGGGTGCGGTGAGAGAGAAGGACGAAGGGCGACAGGACCTGAAGCTACTTCTCGCGACGGTCGAACTCGTGAAGGAGCCGACCCCGGAGAACGCCGTCAAGGCGTGGAGGCTCGCGCTCGATGCCTACTCGTACTGGCTCGAAACCGGAGCGTGCACGAGGGAGAAGGCGCGGGAGGACCTCGCCGAGCTTTTCAAGCAGCTCGAGGATCTTCCCGCCAGGACGGAAGCCCTGGCCGCGGAGTACGAGGCTTTGCGCCAGGAGTACCGGGCCTTCCTCCAGGCGCTCGAGGGGCCGGCTTCGCGCGCGTGAGGAATCGCGGCGAGGGCGCTGCCCTTTCGGCGCCCTTGCGCGATCTCGCCCCGGCGCGTGGGATCGCACTGCCGGCGGCGGATCGTCGCTTCTGGGCCAGCGTAGGCGATCGGGCTCGTTTTCGACATGGGGCACGATTGGGCACGACTTCACAGTTCAGGCCGTAGAACGAACCTCGCAACGGTTCGCGGACCGGCGGCATCGGGGCGTGCTTGACGGGAGGGTGGCCGTGGGCGTACCGTCTCGGCGAGAAACGGGCCACCGGGACGGCGGTAACCGCC
>CAZVOE010000131.1:0-8934 GCA_964628935.1 uncultured Acidobacteriota bacterium | reverse complement strand
AGGGATCGGAGCGGCTCTACGCCGCGCTCTGCGAGTTTGCGTGCGACGCGGAGAAGGAGGCGCGGCCGTGACCCGGCGCGGATGGGATCGCATCGAGGTCGCGATCATCGCGGGCTTCGTCCTCGGACTCGGATCCGCGGTGCTCCTGTTCCTGGGGCTCGGGCTCGTGGGGAGGTGAGGCATGCCGATCTACATGCGAGGCGAGACGTACTGGATCGACTTCCGGTTCCAGGGGACGCGGTACCGCCGGGCGGTCGCGAACGCGGCGACGGACGGCGGGAAGAAGAAGGCGAAGAAGGCCGCGGAGGATGCGCTCTCCCGCATCAAGGGGAGGATCGCGTCGGGGGACTTCGATCCGGCCGAGCTGGACGCGGATCCCGCAACGGCCCCCCGGGAGACGATCCTCTTCGAGAAGGCGCTCGACCTCTACCTCGAATCCCGGAAGGGGAAGGGGCGGAGCATGGAGTCGTACAAGCGGCTCGACGGCGACTGGCGCAACCTGTTCGGGGCGCGCCCGCTCGCGAGCATCAAGGGGGAGGAGATCGAGGGGGCGCTCAACGCATGGACCCGGGAGCGGGGGCTCGCCCCGGCGACCCGTAACAACGCCCTCGCGCAGCTCTCCGGGTTCTTCACCTGGTGCATGAAGCGGAAGACGGACGGCCGGAGGTGGATCGAGCATCATCCGATCCGGGAGGGGGGCGTCGAGCGCGTCGCGGTGGACAACCGGCGCGAGCGATGGCTCCGGCCGGAGGAGATCGAGGCCCTCCGGGCGAACGCTCCGGGATGGCTCGCGGACATCATCCTCTTCGCGTGCTCCACCGGGATGCGGCTCTCGGAAGTCTGCTCGCTCACCCGGGCATCGGTCCACAAGGACGCGAACGGGGATCCCTTCATCCTGACGGAGCGGACGAAGAACGGGGAGCGGCTCGCGTGGCCCCTCGTGGGGGCGGTCCGCACGCTCGTGGAGGCGCGGCTCGAGTCGTGCAGGTTCCCCGCGGCGCCCCTCTTCCCCGGACGGTCCGGGGGCCGGGCAACGTCGAGCATCCTGGAAGTCCTGCCGGGGGTCGTCAAGGCGGCGGGGCTCCGCTACGGGCGAAAGCACGCCGACGGGGTGACCTTCCACACCTTCCGGCACAGCATGGCGAGTCTCGCGATCAACGCGGGGGTTCCGGCTTCCGTCGTGCAGCGGATGGGGAACTGGAAGACCCGGGCCATGCTCGACCGCTACGCGCACCTGGCCGACGAAACGCTCCGCGACGCGGCGGGCACGGTCGCGCAGCTCGTCACGCGTGGTCACAACGTGGTCACAGTCCCCGAAGAGCGAAAGGCCGATGCGCGCTAAGTGGTGCCGGAGAAGGGACTTGAACCCTTATGGTCGCGAGGACCGGGGGATTTTGAGTCCCCTGCGTCTGCCATTCCGCCACTCCGGCCGGAACGAGCGAGGGTAGCGACGGCCCGACCGGGGTGTCAAGGCGGCGCCCGGCGGCGGGTTGAAAATTGCGCGCAATTTTGCTAGGCTTTGGGGGGTTTGCAACGCAGAACCAGCGCGTGGCGCCAGGGAGGATTCCTTGGATTTCAAGGTCGGAGACAAGGTCGTCTATCCGAACCACGGCGTCGGGGTCATCGAGCAGGTCGCCACGAAGGCGATCGGCGGGACCGAGTCCTCGTTCTACTGCCTCCGGATCCTCTCCACCGACAGCACCGTCATGGTCCCCGTGGGCAACACGTCCGCGGTAGGCCTGCGCAAGGTGCTGACCCGAAGGGAGATCAATCGGGTCCTCGAGGTCCTGAAGAACGGGGACGTCGCCACCTACGACGACTGGAAGGGCCGATTCCAGGCGAACTCGGAGAAGATGCGGACGGGGGACATCCGGGCCGTGGCGGAGGTCCTGAAAAGCCTGACCATGCTCAGTGAGATCAAGCCCTTGTCCTACCGGGAGCGCAAGATGCTGGACCGTGCGCGGTTCCTCCTCGTCTCGGAGGTCGCGGAGGCTTCCAACAAGGCTCCGGAGAAGGTCGAGTCCGAGATCGACACGGCGCTGACCGAGTCGATGAAGGGCATCAAGGTCAAGACCGAGCACTGAGCGGGGCGGCAAGCCCCGAGCCGCAGTGGAACTCCTGGTCATCCCGAGGGTAGCGCAGGCGCTCGACGGGGCGCTGCGCGGCGCGGTGGTGCGCTCGTTCCGCCAGGAGTCGGACCATCGCTATCGCATGGTCGTCGAGGCGAGCATGGGTCCCCGCTCGCTCGTCGTCTCCCTCACGGCGGATTCGCCGTGGGCGGCCCGACCGGTCGGCGCGTGGGAGGGGCCTCGCTGGAGTCCCGGACCGCTTGCGTCGGCGCTCGCCTCCCATCTGGCCGGAGAGCTCATCGAGGGGGTCGACGAACCTTACGCCGACCGAATCGTCCGCATCCGCTTCCGGGACGGAAGCGCGCTCGTCGCGGAACTGGCCCGGCATGGATCTGCCCTCGCCTGGGTCGACCGGGACGGGAGGGTCGTTCGCGCGGACGCCGCTCCGAAAGCGCTCGCCGGACGCCTACGCCCTGGAGAAGTCTACCGGCCCCCCCAGCCCCCCAGGGACCGCCTTGACCCCCTGAGGTCGCCCGCCAGGGGGCTCGACGACGCGGTCGAACGGGCACGCCAGGGTGGAATCCCCACGGCGGAGGCGCTACGCCGCGCGGTGTTCGGGATCGGGCCCGAGGTCGCCCGTGTGCTCGCAACCGAGGCGGAACTCCGCCGGGAGACGGTCGGAGGGGTGCTCGCCGCCCGGGCGGGGGAGATCCGGGAAGGTCGCGTCGACCCGGTCGTGGTCGGACCGGAGGACTTCCGCGCCGCGCTCGACGGGGGACGATTCGATCCCTCGAAGTTCCTGCTTCTGCCTTGGGATCCGGGAGAGGATGTCGCTCCGGGGGTCCGTTTCCGCCGCGAGGACGCCGCCGCGACCGCGGGAGAATGGCACGAAGCCGTCGATCGGTTCGTGCGCGTTGGGGTGCGTCTCGCCGGGCTTCGAGCGATCCTCCGGCGAGAGCTCGACCGGGTGACCGAGGCCGAGCGGCGGGCGGAATCGGACGCGCGCCGGTTCGACGATCCGGCCGTCCACCGGCGGAGGGGAGAGGCGCTTCTCGCCGGCCTCTCCACCGTCGCCAGGGACGGTGACGACTTCGTCGTCCCGGACCCCGAGGACCCGGAAGGGCCGCCGGTCCGCGTCCCGGCGGTCGCCGGGAGACCTCCCCACGCGGCGGCGGCCGAGGAATTCCGCAAGGCGAAGCGCGCCGAGCGCGGGATCGAGGCCGCCCGTTCGCGCGCGGACGCCCTCGGGCGGCGGCGCGCCCGGCTCGAGGCGCTCGACTCCGAAGACCCAGGTTCCCTCGCGGAGGCGATGCGCCTACTCGGCATCCCCGTCGATCTCGGCCCCTCCTCGGCGCAGCAACGGCGAGCCGCCAGCGTCTTGCCCCCCCGCCTGGAGGGAGTGCGGATGCGGACGAGCCGGGACGGCTACGCGATCCTCGTCGGGAAGTCGGGACGGGAGAACGACCGCCTCACGTTCAAGATCGCCGCGCCCGACGACTTCTGGCTCCACGCGAAGGGGGTTCCCGGCGCACACGTCGTGATCCGAAACCCGGAGCGGCGGAGCACACCCCCCAGAGCGACCCTCGAAGAAGCGGCCGCGCTCGCCGCCTGGTACAGCGACGCCCGCCGCGAAGCCGCAGTCGACGTCCAGTGGACGCGCCGCAAGTTCGTTCGTCGCGCGCGCGGGGCGGCCGGCGGGACCGTGCTCGTCAAGCGCTTCGAGACGGTCCGTGTCCGGCCGATGCCTCCGGAGGAGGGAGAGTCGTGAGACGAGACCTCGCCGCACGGATCGATCATGCGGCCCTCGATCCGGCAACGACCGTCCCGCAGATCGTCGAGCAGGCGCGCGCGTGCGTCCGGCTCGGGGTGCGAGGGTTCTGCGTCGCGCCACGCCACATCCTCGTTGCGGCCGAGGCGCTCGGAGATGCGAACGTGGTCCTGGTCTCGGTCGCCGGGTTTCCGGCCGCCTCGTCCCGGGACGACGTCGTCCTTCGGGAGGTCGCTCAGGCCGTCCGGGACGGAGCGGCGGAGGTCGACTGGGTTCTGCCTATCGGTCCCCCGCTCGAGGGGCGGCTTGCGGAGGCGCGCGCGTCGGCGCGTGCCGTCGTCGACGCGGCGTCCGGAAGGCCGGTCAAGGGGATCGTGGAGTGCGCACTCCTCGACGAAGAGGTCGTGGACCGCATCGTCGAGGACGTGCTCATCCCCGCGGGAGTCGCGTATCTGAAAACGGGGACCGGCGTGTACGGGCCGGGGCTCGCCCCCGACCGCGTCCGGCGCCTCGCCGCGCGCCTCGCGGGACGCGCTCGGCTCAAGGTGTCGGGAGGGATCCGCGACGTTTCCACCGCGCAGGCGATCCTCGCGGCGGGGGCCGATCTTCTGGGCGCCAGCCGCACCTTCTCGCTTCTCGAGGGCAGTTGACCGCTTCCGAAGCACTGACCTAGATTGCGCGGCGATGAAGCAGGCGGCGAAGTTCGGGGCGGGGGTGCTTCTCGCGGCGGCTCTCCTCGCCTGGGTCCTCAAGGACGTCGAACGAGGCGCGCTGCTCCGCGCGATCGCGACCGCGTCGTTTGCGGGGGTCGTCCTCGGAGGCGCGCTCAATTTCGCTCACAACGTTCCGAGGGTGTGGCGCTGGGGCCGTCTCCTGGCGCCGGTCCGGACACCCATTCCGTTCCGGCCGATGTTCGCGGCGGTGATTCTCGGCTACATGACGACCTGGCTCGTGCCGGGCCGCGTGGGGGAGGTCGTGCGCCCCCTGCTCCTCGCGGGGCGGGAGAAGCTCCCGCTCGGACCTTGCCTAGGTTCGGTCGTCGCCGATCGTCTCCTCGACGGAGCGGCGATCGTCGTTCTGTTCGGGGCGGCGCTTCCGTTCGTCTCGTTCGAGGGAGCCGCGGCCGGCCACGCCGACACGATCCGGGCGACGGCGCTCGTCGCGGTGGTCGCCGCTGTGGCGCTCCTCGGAGGTCTCGTCGCCGCGTCCGCCGCCTCGGGCCCCTTGTCCCGATGGCTCGGATCGCGTCCAAGAGCGGTGCGCTGGGTCGGGAACGCCGCGCTCGCGGTCGCGAAGGGGTCGGAGGCGCTCCGCCGGCCGGGTCTTCTCCTCCCGGTCCTCGCCCACAGCCTCCTCGCCTGGGTTCTGATCGGAGCCGGGACCTGGATCGCGATCCGAGCCTCCGGCGCCTCGGTGAGCTTCGCCTCGGTCTTCGTGATGATGCCCCTGCTCGCCCTCGGCGTCGCCGTGCCGACTCCGGGAGGGGCCGGCGGGTACCACGCGGCGATGGCGTGGGGGCTCGAGCGGCTCTTCGGCGTGCCGCTCGAGGTTGCACTCGGAGCGGGGATCCTCATGCACCTCGCGATCGTGGTCCCCGTGCTCGCCGTCGGTCCCGTGCTCCTCCGGACGGAGAAGGTCTCGTGGCACGACCTCGTGGCGGCGGCGCGCCAGGTTCGGGGGCTCGGAGCCCCCGCCGGGGCGGAGGGGGTGTCGTGAGGTGCCCCTTTTGCGGCCATCTCCGGGACAAGGTGGTCGATTCGCGCGAAACCGGGGCCGGCGACGCGATCCGCCGCCGGCGCGAGTGTCTCGAATGCGGCCGGCGCTTCACCTCGTACGAGCGGGTCGAGGAGATCCCCTATTTCGTGGTGAAGAAGGACGGGCGGCGCGAGCCGTTCGACCGGAACAAGCTTCTCCAGGGCCTCCACCGCGCTTGCGAGAAACGGCCGGTGCCGGCGAAGGCGCTCGAGGCGATCGTGGCGGAGGTCGAGCAGATGGTGGCGGAAACCGCCGATCGCGAGATCGAGGCGCGCGCCATCGGGGAGAAGGTCATGGAGCGCCTCCGCGAGCTGGACAAGGTCGCCTACGTCCGGTTCGCGTCGGTCTATCGCCAGTTCGAGGACGTCCAGGAGTTCATGGCGGAACTCCGGGATCTCCTCGAGATGCGCAAGTAGGGGGGGCCGTGTCCAAGAGCCTGGGGCCGTTCCTCGAAGTCGCTCGCATCCAGAGCGAGATCAATCGCCTCTTCGACAACCTCCTCCACCTCGACGCGCCCGGCCGTGAGGCCGGGTCCTGGATCCCGAACGCGGACGTCTTGGAGACCGAGCACGACGTCGTCGTCAAGGTGGAGCTGCCGGGGGTCGCGGCGGCCGACCTCGAAGTGTCCGTTCACGGGGGGAACGTGATCCTCCGCGGGGAAAAGGCCCGTGCGGACGTCCCCGAAGAGGCGCGGTATCACCTCGCCGAGCGCGCGTTCGGTCGCTTCCGGCGAGTGATCCCGCTCGGGGTTCCCGTGAATACCCACAAGGCGGAGGCCGTCTTCGCCGACGGTTGCCTCAAGATCCGTTTTCCGAAGGTCCCGAACCGACGCGGCGAAGAAGTGCGGATCGAGGTGAAGTCGTCGTGAGCCGAGCTCCGCGGGACCCGCAGCAGGACGAATCGCTCCGCATCCCCGCGGAGCTTCCGGTGCTGCCCCTGCGGGACATGGTGGTCTACCCGTTCATCATCGCGCCGCTATCGGTCGCGCGGGAACTCTCCGTGCGCGCCGTGGATCAGGCGCTCGCCGAGCAGCGGATGATCCTGCTGGTCGCGCAGCGCGACAAGGAGGTGGAGGATCCCGGCGGCGCCGACCTCTTCGACGTCGGCACCGTGGCCGTCGTGATGCGGATGCTCAAGCTTCCGGATGAACGGATCCGCGTCCTGGTCCAGGGTGTGTGCCGGGCTCGAGTCCGGGAGATCGCCTCCCTCGCCCCGTACATGTCGGCGAAGGTGCAGAAGCTCGAGGACACCCCGTACGATCCCGAGTCGATCGAAAAGGAAGCGCTCCTCCGCTCCGTGAAGCGGGCGCTCGAACGGGCCGCGGGCCTCGGGAAGAACCTCCCCTCGGAGGTCACCGTCATCGCGGGCAACCTGGAGGACCCGGGGAGACTCGCGGACCTCGCGGCGTCGAACCTCGAGCTGCGCGTCGAGGAGGCGCAGCAGATCCTCGAAACGCTCGATCCCGTGGCGCGGCTCCGGCGCGTGAACGAGTTCCTGAACCGGGAGATGAGCCTGCTGTCCATGCAACGAGAGATCGACTCGATGGCGAAGGACGAGATGGACCGCTCGCAGCGCGAGTTCTATCTCCGCCATCAGATGAAGGCGATCCTCGCGGAGCTGGGGGAGGGGAACGAGCTCCAGGAGGAGATCGAGCAGTACCGGGAGAAGGCCGCAGGATTGGGCCTCCCGGAGGCCGCGCAGGCGGAGTTCGACCGCCAACTCAAGCGCCTCGAGCGGATGCACCCGGACTCCGCCGAGACTGCGACGGTCCGGAACTACCTCGACTGGATCGTCGGCCTTCCCTGGGGCAAGCGCGTCAGGGACTCGCTCGACCTCGACAAGGCGCGGCGCATCCTCGACGAGGACCACACCGGACTCGAGCCGGTGAAGGACCGAATCCTCGAGTACCTCGCGGTCCGAAAACTCAGGAAGGCGGGCAAGGGGCCGATCCTTTGCTTCGTGGGGCCCCCCGGGGTCGGCAAGACCTCCCTCGGCCGCTCGATCGCCCGGGCCCTCGGGCGGCCCTTCGTCCGCCTGTCGCTCGGGGGGGTCAAGGACGAGGCCGAGATTCGCGGGCACCGGCGGACGTACGTCGGGGCGATGCCGGGCCGGATCATCCAAGGGATCCACCAGGCCGGGGCATCGAACCCCGTCTTCATGCTCGACGAGGTCGACAAGATCGGCGCCGACGGGAGGGGCGATCCCTCCGCGGCCCTCCTCGAGGTGCTCGACCCCGAGCAAAACTCGACCTTCCGGGATCACTACCTCGGCCTGTCGTACGACCTTTCCGACGTGATGTTCATCACCACCGCGAACCTCCTCGACCCGATCCCGCCCGCCTTCCGCGACCGCATGGAAGTCATCCGGCTGTCGGGATACTCGGAGGAGGAAAAGCTCGTCATCTGCAGGAAGCACGTCCTCCCGAAGCAGATCGAGGAAAACGGGCTCGAGCCCGCGCGGATCGAGTTCTCCCCGAACGCCCTTCGCGCCCTGATCTCCGGGTACACGCGGGAAGCAGGGCTCCGGAATCTCGAGCGGCGCGTGGCGGCGATCTGCCGGAAGGTGGCGCGGCAGGTCGCCGAGGGACGCAAGGGAAAGGCCCGCATCACCGCCTCGTCGCTCGAATCGTTCCTGGGTCCCGCCCCGGCGACCCCGGAGGAGGCCCTCTCCTCCGACCAGGTCGGGGTGGCGACCGGCCTCGCGTGGACCGAGGCCGGAGGCGACGTCCTCTTCGTCGAGGCCACCACGATGCGGGGGCGGGGGAACCTGATCCTCACCGGCCAACTCGGCGAGGTGATGCGCGAATCGGCCCAAGCGGCGCTGTCCTACGCGCGGGCCCACGCGCTCGAGCTCGGCATCCCCGAAGAGTACTTCGAGGGGCGGGACGTGCACGTGCATGTGCCGGAGGGGGCGATCCCCAAAGACGGACCTTCGGCCGGCGTCACCATGGCGACCGCAATGATCTCGGCGTTCACCGAACGGCCGGTGCGCCGCGGGGTGGCGATGACCGGCGAGATCACGCTGCGGGGGAACGTCCTCCCCGTCGGGGGAATCAAGGAGAAGGTTCTCGCCGCACGCCGCTCGGGGAACCGCGTCGTCGTCCTGCCGGAGGCGAACCGGAAAAACCTGGAAGAGGTTCCGAAGCATCTCCGCCGCGATCTCGATTTCGTCTTCGCGAAGGACGTGCGCGAGGTCTTCGCCGCGGCGATCCTCGACGAGAGCGCCCCTCGTCCCGCGGGAACCCCCTCTCGTTCGAAGGCGAAACGACCGCCGGCGGCGACCGCGCATTGACGGCGAAGGGGGGCCGCCTTCCTTGACCCCCTCTCCCGCCCGCCCCTAAAC
>CAZVOE010000130.1:0-9085 GCA_964628935.1 uncultured Acidobacteriota bacterium | reverse complement strand
GGATCCGGTGCATGGGAGCATGGGGGACGGGCAGTCGTGGAACCGGTATGCGTACTCCACGAATGACCCCGTGAACTTCGCGGATCCGTTCGGGCTGCAGCCGCACCCTTTCTACGAGACCCACGATGCAGGTTTCGGCGGTGGCGGAGGTGGATTCGGGTATCTCCCGTGGGACGCTGACTTGGAGGCTGCGCTCCACCCCGGTGGGCTTCTCTGTTTCAACCTATTCCCCGGTCTCGATCCAAGGCTCGCAATCCATCTGTATCAGAAGGGCAATCGATTCATCACGCCCACCGAGTCCGAGTGGGCCACGATGTACCCGGACGCACCCTACCCTTGGAAGGCCTACGAGAACGAGTCCTCACCGAAGATGCGGGAGTGTCTGGCCCAGATTTTCCGTGTTTCAACGAAGACAATCGCCTCAATAGAAATCGGCCACAACACGTTCCTCTACGCGATAGCCACTCCGAACAGAGTTGATACCTACCTGACGGAAGCAGCGTTCTGGAGCGATCACTGGCTCGTCCTGCACGAGTTGCGCCATGTCATCGATCAGTGGGGCAGAGGGCAGCTCGGCTACTTCTCGTATGTGTGGGCCACGCTCGTCGATGGAGGTTACCTCTCGACTCGGTTCGAGGTCGACGCGACCAATTTCGCGAATTTCAACGAGGACGCGCTCCGAACCTGCCTTTCGGAGGGTGAATCCCAATGAAGAAGATCGCGACCCTCTTTCTGATCTTCACTGTGACAGGCTGTGACAAGTTCGTCCGGGTCAGGGGCGTTGTCAGCCCGCGAGACGCCCCTGAGCCGCGGTCGTGCGAGCTTTGGATTCACAAGGCGCGACAAAACACCGACGGGTACTCGCGACGCGTGTCGGGAGAGTTCGAGGTCACGTTCGCCTTCCAGGGTCGGTGGCACTATTTCTCCCTGGTGTGCGACGATCGGGAGTTCTTCCGCTCGCCAGAAGTGAACCTGAACGACGGTTTGTGGCGAACGCGCGATTCCCTTCCACTCGTTGACTTGGGTGTCATTGGGAAGGTGGACGCTGATGAACTACGCGCTGCGCCACTGCCCAGCCCATGATGGACAGCCGTTAAGACACACTGCTGGAGCCCCGCCGGTCTCCCGACGGGCTGGACCTATGGAAACGTGGTCTGACCCCCGTTTTTCTCGACACCTAGAGTCTGTGTTTTCCGCTCGCGTCACGCCGTTGGCGAGAGGTTTTGAGCGCCGAATGCGGAGCTACCCGGTTGTAGTCGTCGAGCCAAACCGGGATCTGCCGCATGACCGTTTCCGCGTCCGTCAGGTCCGCCCCTCCGACGCAGTCCCGTTCGACGTGTTCACGAAGGCCTCGGCCATCTGCTTCCATTCCGGGCGATCCGCCGGCGTCGTGATCGGCTGGAAGCCCAGATCCTCGACGTAGACCCCCGTCGCGGGCGAGGTGACGATCCCGTCGTTGTCGGTCAGCCACTCGATCTCGATCGGACTCCGCAGGGTGGCCTCGCCGAAGCGTCCCCAGATCGACCGGTCGAGCAACAGCTGCACGTCGGAGCTCTTCATCGGTCGCGGGACCGCGACGCGACCCACGACTCGCGGTCGTGGCAGTCGAGCGTAAAGGCCATCCGGACGAGGTCGCCGTTCCAGCAGCGGATGTTCAACCCGTCGCCACTCCACCGCTGATTCGAGTCCGGTCGGCGAATCGTCCCGGTAAGCGGTCGGTCTCGCCGACGAATCTTCCGCGGCTGAGTGAGTTGATCGATCGGCATCCGACGACGGATTCTCTTGCGGTTGCAAGGCGGTTCGAGATGGGAGGCACACCATGTATCGGGAGGAGCAGAGCCGCATTCCACGCTTCGAGCGCGAGCCCGCCGGTCGATGGGGCGCCCTCCCTACCCCCCGGCCCTCACCTCCACCGGATGGTCCGCGTGGAACGCCTTCACGCGCTCTTCCAGTTCCGCGAACCGCTCCTCCCCGACGAGAGAGACGCACGCGCGGAGCCCCTCCACCCGGCAGCTTCCCGTCGTCTCGAGGGTGATCGCGCTGATCCCGTAGTGGAGGAGCTCCAAGATCAGGTCCGCGCCGTGGTCGAAGCCGGGGTAGGAGAGGGTGAAGTAGAACCCGTCGGCGAGCGGCTCCCCGAGGTCGTTGTCGTAGACCAAGCGGAACCCATGGGAAAGGAAGATCTCCTTCATCCGCTTCGCGCGGCGCGCGTACTCCCGGGCCGGTTCGAAGAGCGAGCGATCCCCCGCGTTCGCCGCCTCGAGGAGAGCGAGCAGCCCGTACTGGGGGCTCTCGGGGACCGACGCGACGAGCGGGTAGTGGACGCCGTGGAGGAGGGCGTGGCCGACGTGGGCCGCCCCGAGACGATCCTGGAGGTCCGGTAGCTCGCGCCCCGCGAGGTCGGGGTGGACGACGGCGATCGCGATGCGCTGTCCCGCGTACGAGAACATCTTCGAGCTGCTGATGATGCAGACGCCGCTCTTCGTGTAGCGGAGCACCGTCGGCTGGTACGGGGGTTCCCCCGGCTTCAGGTAGTCCTGCCTCACGTCCATTCCGAAGTAGGCGAGGTCCTCGATCGCGAGGACGTCGAACGCATCGCACAGCCGGCCGATCCCCTCGAGCTCGGATTCCTTGAGGACGATCCACGACGGGTTGTTCGGGCTCGACCAGAGGATCGCGCAGACGTCCCCCTTCGCGAAACGTTCCTCCACGGCGCGGAGGAGCTTGTCGCCACGGTGATCGTAAAAGTCGATGCTGTCGGTTTTCACCCCGAGGAATCGCGCCTGCTGCCGGTTCACGGGGAATCCCGGCGCGAGCATCAGCACCGTGTGGCGGTCGCGGTGCATCCGGTTCGCGAGGGCGATCGAGGCGAAGCACCCCTCCATCGCGCCAACGGTCGGGATGCAGCACGAGGCGGGCACGTCGAGATTCATGAACAGCTTCACGAACCGCGCGGCCGCTTCCTTGAGCGCGGGGACTCCTTCGAAGGGGGCGTACACGTGCCCCACCCTGCGATTGCGAAGCGCGTCGATCTCCGCTTCGATCGCGATCGGGCTCGTCGGGAGGCCGGGAATCCCGAACTCCATCCGGATGAACCGCACGCCGAGCTCCGTCTCGATGGCGTTGACCAGGTTGTTCATCTCGCGGATCGAGGCCCTCCGGACGTCGAACTTCTGGGAGGCGATGATCCGCTGTACGGCGTCTCGTTCCATGGGGAAATGATACGGGCTCAGGTCTCCAAATGGGACCTCTCGACGATTCTTTCGTGCCGCGCTTCGAGACGGGCCCGGCTCCCCTCCATTGACCGCCCCCCCGCCCGGCCCCTACGATGCCGTCCGGGAGCGGACGTCGGCCGCCCCCGGGCGCACCATGGAGTCGGACCCCACTCGCCTCGGCCCGCTCGTTGAAAGCCTCATCGCCGAGCTTTCCGTCGCGATGCGCAGGGACGAGGTGGTGCGCGCGCGCTGCGCGGCCGTGGCGAAGCGGTTCGGCCGCGTCCTCGCCCCCGGGGACGTCGAGGCGCTCCGGGCGCTCGCCGGTCCTCTCCGCTCCCTCCCCGGCAAGGACGGCGTCCCGATCGCCGACCTCCTCGAGGCGGCCGCCGGCCGTGCGGGCGATCCCTGGGCGGTCCTCGAGCCCCTCGTGGGCGCTCGGGATCCCGTGCTCGTCGTGCGTGGCCTCCGCGCCGCGGGAGCACTTGCGGCGAAGGGGAAGCCGGTCGACGGACGGCGGGTGCTCGCGACGGCGGCGCGCCTCCTCGACGCCGGGTCGGCGGGGATCGCCTCCGACGACGCGCAGGAGGCGTTGATCGCGCTCGTGCGGGGCCGCGCTCGGGAAGGGGACGACCCCCTCCGCCGGATCCTCCTCGACGACGACGACCCGGTGGTCCGCGGCGTCGCGGCGAGGCTCCTCGACCGCTCCGGCGATCCCGCGAGCGCCGCGACGGCCCGCGCGCTCCTCGGCGCCGAAGCCTGGGCCTTTCTGGAGCCGTATCTCGAGTACACCCGTGCAACGCACGCCGACCTCGTTCATCTCGCCCCCCGGCGAGGATCTCCGCCGCCGGCCCTCGACTCGCTCCGCGCCGCCGCTTCCCTCTGCGGCGGGCCGCTCTTCCGCGAGATCGTCGCCGACATGGGCTGGGAACGGGTCTGCCTCGGCCTCGAAGTTCGTCAGGTTACGGCGGTGCGGGTCGGGAACTCGATCCCGTTCTTCGTCTCCCCCGACGAGGCGGAGCTTCTCCTCTCCGCTCAGGGCGCGAGGCGGGCGGGAGACTTCCTCGTCTTCCTCGGCCACGGCGGACCTCCCGCCTCGACGACCGCGGCGCCAGGGGACGACCCGATCGTCCGTTACCGCGGGTACAACCTCGCTCACGCCGAGGCGCTCCGCGAGATTCTCGACATCGCTCCTCTCGGCCTCTCGCGGCTCGAGCGGCTCGTCGCGCTCCTCGACCGGATCGTCGCCGACCACGTCGCTCTCTTCCGACCGCACGCCGACGAGTGTGCGATCCTCCCCGCCGTTTGGGCCGAGTTGAAGGCGAAGATCGCCGCGGAGATCGAGCGCCAGCGTTCCTCCGATCTGCTCTCCCCCGAGTTGACCCGGCTCGTGATGGCGTTCGAGGATCCCCCTTCCCTCGGCGCGGTGCGCACGCTGCACGGCTTGAAGCGCTATCTCCACCAGGCCGGCCTCAAACTGGGGTTCCGACTCGTCTCCGCAGGGCGCGCGACGAACCGCACCGTCGACGTGCGGCTCGCGGCCGCGGGGAAGATCGTCGGTCGTTTCGAGAGGATCCGCTATATCGACTTCGAGACCGCCGAGCCCGGCGGAGGCAGCGCGGAGGCGATCCCCTACGCCGTTCGCATCGTGGCGGAGGGCTTCGCGAGACAACTGCTCCACGGCCGGACTTCGTTCCCGGGCGTGCGGGTCTTCTGCTACGGGAACGAAGTGCATTACTATCTGACCTACGGCACCCACCCCGCCCTCGTCCGCATCGACTTCGCGCCGCCGCTCCAGGGGGGAATGGTCGACCTCGAGTATTACGGGGTCAGTCGGTATGAGCTGGACGCGCACCCTGGGAAGGACCTCGACGCCGTGCGGACCTTCTTCCGAGCCCTCGGGTATCACGTCGAGATCGAGCCGAACACGCGGGTTCACGCCCGCTACGACAAGGAGCGGGCGATCGACCTGGGGGATCTCCTCGAAAAGGCCGAGGCCCTGTTTCGCCTCGCGCCGTACCTGATGGACCTCGACTGGGTTCTGGGCGACCTCGAGCTGCGCCCCGACGCGCGACGCCTCGCCGCGCGCGCGTGGGCGCGCCGCTTCGTCGAGTGGGGCGGGCTTCCGCTCGAGGGGATGCTGACCCGGAATCGGCTCGGGATTCTCGCGGGGATTCAGGAGGGGCCGGCCGGGGAGACGGAGGTCCTCTGGAACGGTGAGCCGCCCTATCGGGACCGCTTCGAGCGGCTCGCTCCCGGGGTGCTCGCCCCGTTTCTCGCGAAGGTCGCGGCGCTCGGGGTCGAGGGGGCGGCGCAGGACCCTGCCGATCCCTCTCTCACGGGCCAGACCGGGCTCGAGGCGCGGGTGCTCGCGCCGCTCCGCGAAGCGCGCGTGCGAGGAGCGCTGATCGCCGGGCCCGCGGGTCTCGAGAGGGCACCCATCGATCGTTTCCGGAACGTGCACGAGACCGAGGCGTTCGCGGCGCTTCTCGACGGGGACGTGGAGAGCCTGGCCGCGTCGGTGCGGCTGGCCCGCACGGCGCTCGGCCTCGAGCGTGCGCTCTCGTTTCGGACGACCGGGAGTCTGAACGGTCACGAAGTGCAGCGGGCGCGCATCGCGCTCCGCGGCGGGTCCATCGGGCTCCACGTCCTCCGGGGGGCGCGCGGGATGATCCGTCTCGCGATCTACTCCCCAACTGGCGCGCTCGGGCGGAGCCGCGACCGCGCGGACGGATCGTGGAGCGAGGAGGGGTCGACCGACGGCGCCGCTCTCGCGACGATCCTCCGGGCGAACGGGTACGAGCCCTCGGCGTGCGACCTCGATCTCCGGGAGTCAATCGAGGAGGCGGAGCGGATCCGCGAGGAGATGCGGCGGCCGAACCCTCACGAGCGCCCTCGTCTCTACCCGGGCGAGCGCGTCGCCGACGGCGTCGCGGCCTCTCCCGGCCGCGCCGTGGGACGCGCGATCCTGGGGGCGCTCGGCCGGGCCCCGGAGGAGTTCGACGGAAAGGTCCTCGTCGCCGCGGCGCTCCGTCCCGAGGATGGCCCGGTCCTCGCTCGGGCGTGCGGGGTCGTCTCCACCGGCGGCGGCATTCTGAGCCACGCGGGGCTGATCGCCGCGCAGTACCGGAAGCCCGCGTTGATCGTGTCGGGAGCATGGGCGATGGACGGCCCGGGCCCCGGCCACGTGCGGGTGCGCGTCGGCGAGTACCGTGAGGACGAGGTTCGGATCGGAGACTGGATCGCCACCGTGCGCCGAGACGCCGTCGAACGCGATCACCCTCTGCGCGAGGGGGACCTCGTCGTGGTCGACGCCGACCGCGGGACGCTCGAGATCCTCGGCCAGCAAGCGGACGCGCTCTCGCTCCACGACGGGCTCCGGAGCCTCGGCCGAGCGGAGAGAAGACTCGGCGAGACGGACGACCCGGTCGAACTGCTGGCGCTTCGCGGGGAGCGCCTTCGCGCGAGGCACCGCGCTTGCGCCGTGCTCTAGAGACTCTCCGACCCGGTCCTGGCCCGATTCGCCGTGCGCGAGATTCTCCTCGGATCCGACCTCGCCGGGGCGACGGGCGGGAGCCCCGAGCGAGGGAGACTTCTCGCGCTCCTCCTCGCGAATCCGAGGGTGGGCGAGCCGGCGCGTGATCACCTCGCGCGCCTCCACTTCGAACTGTCGCGGCTCCGGGCGGAGGCGATCGATCTGGCGTCGAGGCGAATCCCCGGGGCGGCGACCGTTCACGAGGTCCTCTCGCTGCGCCGCGAGGCGAAGCGGCTCACGGAGGTCTGGCGGGAGGCGAGCGAGGCCGTCGTTCGGTGCGGCCTTCCTCTCCCCTGCGCGGAGAACGATCGCTCCGCGGCCGTGGACGCCGCCGCGCGATCCCGCCTCGCGAAAATTCGGTCGGACGTGGTAGGGATTCTCCCCGCGCTCGTCGAGTCGGGGGATCCGCGGCTGCGCCACCGGCTGCGGACTCTCGCGCGGCTCGACGCGATTCTCGGGGTCGTCTCCTCCGATCCGGCGGTCGCCGCCGCGCGGAACTTCCTCGCGGAGCGCGATCGCCGGCTCCTCGACGCCGCGCGCGGGAAACGGGTGCTCCGCCGCGAGGACGCGGGATTCGAGTGCGCCCCCCTCGTCGGGTGGAAGGCGGCGAACCTCGGCGAGGTCGCCCGTCTCGCCGGACCGGAGCGCGTCCCGCCCTGGTTCGCGGTGACCGACGCGGCGTTCCGGGAAGCGCTCCGCTCGCGCGTCGGTCCCGCCGCCGGCGGCGGAGAGCGGCCGGTTCTGGAGGACGCGATCGCGGACGTGCTCGCCCAAGCCGATCGCGACGTCACGGCGAGGTCGCGCGCGATCGCCGGGCTTTGGGCGCAGGCGGAGCTTCCGGAGAACGTTCGGGAGGAGATCGAACGGGCCTACGATTCCCTTCGGGGGGAGGGAAGCGAGGATCCGTTCGTCGCGGTCCGCTCGTCGGCGCTCGGAGAAGACACCGAGACCGCCGCACGCGCGGGGGAGTTCGACACCTTCCTCTTCGTCCGCGGCGCCGCCTCGGTGACCGAGCACGTCAAGCGGGCCTGGGCCGGCCTCTGGAGCGCCCGCGCCCAGGACGCCCGCGCCCGAGACGGGGCGGAGGCGAGCGAGGCCGGAGGTGGGGTGATCGTGCAGCGCATGGTCGACTCCCGCGTGTCGGGGGTCGTCCAGACCGTCCACGCCGCCGCTTCCGACGCCGGTGAGATCGTGATCAACGCCGGCCTCGGTCTCGGCGAGGGGATCGTTTCGGGAGTGGTCGGAGCCGACCAGATCACCATCGCGAGAGAGGGGGACCTCGAGAACGGGCCGCTCCGATTCCGTTACGTGATCGGCGACAAGGCGGAGATGATCGTCCGCGACGAAGCGCGGGGAACGGGGACGCATCGTGTCGAGAGCCGCTACCATCAGCGCCGGCGGGCGGCGCTCGAGTACGTCGAGCTGCTCGAGATCGTCGGGATCGCCACCCGCCTCGAAGCCGCCTACGGATACCCCCTCGACATCGAGTTCGCCCTCGAAGACGATCGGCTCTGGGTGCTCCAGGCGCGGCCGGTGCCTGGCTACGTCGCGCTCGAGAGGGAGGAGAAGATCCCATGATCCGTAAGGAAGACGCGCTCGGCTACCACGCCTCCGACCGGCCCGGGAAGATCGAGGTGCGGGCCACGACCCCGTGCATGACCCCGCGGGAGGTCCGCCTCGCCTACCTTCCGGGCGCGTCGTTCCCTGCGGCCGAGATCGTCGCCGACCCGGATGCCGCCTATCGGTACACGGCGCGCGGGAACTTGGTCGCGGTTCTCACGAACGGCACTGCGGTTCCGGGGCTCGGGGACGTGGGCCCGGCGCCGGCGAAGCCGATGCTCGAAGGCATGGCGATCCTCCTGAAGCGGCTCGCGGACCTCGACGTTTTCGACCTCGAACTCGACGAGCGGGACCCGGAGGCGCTCGCCCGGACGATCCGCCGGCTCGAGCCGACCTTCGGCGCGGTGAACCTCAAGGACATCCGGGCCCCGGAAGGGCTGCGTCTGTACGAGCTGCTCCGCGACTCGCTGACCATTCCGGTCTTCCACGAGAACCTCTACGGGACTGCGGTCGTCGCGGCGGCCGCGCTCCTGAACGCCCTCGCGCTCGTGGACAAGAAGGTCGAGGAAGTCCGGGTCGTCCTCTGCGGGGCCGGAACGGTCGGGACCGGATGCGCGCGCGTGCTTCTCGACCTCGGCGTGCGACCCGAGAATCTGCTCGTTTACGACAAGACGGGACTCCTCCACCCAGATCGCGACGACCTCAACGAGTTCCAGCGGGTCTTCGCGCGCGCGGAGCACGCGCGCGCCCTGGCACGGTGACGCGCGCCGCGCGTCAG
>CAZVOE010000129.1:0-9160 GCA_964628935.1 uncultured Acidobacteriota bacterium | reverse complement strand
GATCCGCCCGAAGTTGCGGCAATTCCGGTTCGGGTACGCGACGGGGGGCCCGCCGAGGACTTCGCATGTTCCCGTCGCCTCGTCGGCGCGGCGCGGAGCCCAGCGCGCGGGATTGGAGCCGGTGACGACGGTGCCGGTGGTGTCGTACGCGATGAGAGCGTCCTCGTTCGTGACGTTCAGGATGTCCGCCTTCACGTACATCCCGAGGTCGCGCCAGAACGAGAACTGGTACTTGATCGTCGCGTCCAGGTTCCAGAATCCGTCGAACCGGTTGTTCCCTCGGCCGTCGAAGTACTTGGTGTAGGACTGGCCGGCCTCGTTGAGATAGGCCGGGTCGGACGTCATCGACGCTCCCGCGGTGCGGTTCCAGGCCTGTCCGGAGCGGTACCAGAAGATGCCGCCCAGGGTCAGATTCCCGGCACGACCGAAGTCGAACCGGTAATTACCCCACGTGCGCACGCGATGTCGGATGTCGTCGTCCGTGTAGCCGTACGGGAACGCGGTCGCCTGGTCGACCGATCGGGGGTAGTTCCCGATGATCGAGCCGGAGGCCGGAGTGTTTCGACCTTCACCCTCGTAGTTGCCGCGCGTCCGGGAGTACGTGTAGTTCCCTCCGATGTCCCACTTGGCGCTCGGCCGGTAGTCGATCGTCGCCGTGATGGCGTCGTAATCGCGACGGCAGATGGAGCAGTTGTCCCAGATCTCGTTGTCGAAGTCGAAGGAGGCTCCGCTGCCCTTGGGATCCGTCACGGTCGTGTAGGGTGAGCCGTTCACGACCTGGTCGCCGACGAAGTCGTCGAGCAGGTCCTTGAACTCTCGCTTAGTGTACGTGACCGTGAAGGAACCCGTGTTCCTCGGCAGCGCTCGCTTCACCGCGAGGTTCAGGTCGGTCGCGTAGGGCGCGGAGGCGTTCGCATCGAGATAGCGGACCGGTTGGCGAGGATCGCTGATCGTCGTGATGATGCCCCAGTTCGCGTCGTCGCGAAGGAGGGCCTCGACTTCATCGTAGGTCAGTCCCGACTGCGAGGGGCCCGTGTAGATCGAGACGATGTATGGCGCGCCGCCGACGCCGGTGATGTTGCTCGCGACGTTGTCGTTGAACCGGCTGACGTACTTGCCCCACGAGGCCTGGAGTTGCCACTCGGGGGTCGCGTTGTACGTCACCCCCACGCGGGGAGAGATCTCCTGGAAGTCCAGGTCGAGAGTCGGGAAGGGACCCTTCCCCTGCCAATCGTCGTAGCGCACCCCCAGGTCGAAGCGCCACTTGTCGATCTCCCAGGTGTCCTGGAGGTAGAACGCCGTGTTCTTGAGCGTCTGGTCGCCGGAGAACGGAATCGCTTCCCAGCGATAGGTAAGCCCGAAATCGTAGTAGGACGCGATGTTGAAGGTGCACGACGAACCCACGCAGGTCGCGAAGTCGCCGAAACCCGGGGGTAGGTAGGACGCGAAGAGAGCGTCGTAGTTGAGGAGGTTGAAGCCCGTCGAGGATTGGATGTTCTGGCCGGAGGTGATCGAGTTGACGTACTGGAGGCCGTACTCGAGCGTGTGGTCACCCCAGTTTTCCGTCGTCAGCACGTTCGTCAGACCGAGGTTGGCGGTTTCGTTGTCACGGACGCTCGCGTCGTTGAAGTCCCACCAGTGGTTGTGGAAGATCTGGAACCCCGCGCCATAGAAGTCGAGGAACGGCGAGCCCTTCGCCGGATCGCCGCCGGACTTGATCGAAACCTGCTTCTGCGTGGCCTGGGCGTTGATGAACATCTTGTCGGTGATGACGCCCTGGTACTCCGCGGCGATGATGTCGCGCGGGTCCGAGCGCGGACCGAGGGCCAACGCATCGCCGGCCGGGAGGCCAGCGCGGTCCGTCGAATCCGCGGTATACTCCAGGTAGCTCGCCTCGATGACGTGATTCGGGGTGATGGCGCCGGTCAGCTTGAGCTGCCAGCGATCCTCGTTCCGGACGGTCGTGTACGACTCACCCGTTTCGAGCGTCGTGGCGGTCGTCGCGGCTTCGGGGATCGTACGGCCCCCGGCGAAGAACCACAGCCGGTCCTTCAGGATCGGCCCGCCGATCGTCGCGGAGTAGACCTTCTGCAGCGTATCGCTCTGGTTCTCGTTGTACGGGGTCTTGGCGTTCCAGGACTGCTTCGACAGGTCGACACGGGCCGTTCCGTCGAACGTGTTGCCCCCGGACTTCGTGGTGGCGTTGATGACGCCCCCCTGGAACCTGCCGTACTTCGCCGCCACGCCCGTGGTGAGAACCTGTACTTCTTCGATCGCCTCCTCGAGGTAGATCGTGGGCGCGGAACCGAAGTACGGATCCGAGACCTCCGAGCCGTCGAGAAGCACGTTCGTGTCGAACGAAGGCGCACCCGAGATCGAGAGCGTGCCGGGCGTCGGCCCGAACGACACGTTCGGGGCGAGGGTGGCGACGTTTTCGAGCGTTCGGTTCGTCACCGGGAGTTGGTCGATGGTGTCCGCGAAATTGAAATTCTCCCCGCCCGCCGTGGTTTGAAGCTTCGTGGCCGGCGAGAACACGACCACGTCCTCGACCAGGTCCGCTCCCGACTTGAGCACCGCGTCGATCGGAACCGTCTGACCGATCCCCACGCGGAACGTGTACTGGAGCGGGGTCTTCCCCGGCGCGTTCACGGTCATCGTATAGACGCCCGGGGGGAGCAGGGATGTGAGATAGCGTCCGTTGGCGTCGGACGACGCCTTGCGCTGACCTTGCAACGCCGGCGACTCCAACGTGATCTCGGCACCCGCGACCGGCTTACGGTCCTCGTCCAGCACGGTTCCGGTCACGCGACCGGTGGTTTCCGCCTGGGCGAGGGCGAGCGTCGGTACGAGCAGGAGCGCGATCGCGACTAGCACTCGTCTCATGCTGACCTTCCTCCCTCTGGAAAACGGTAACGGATAGCTCCGGCCCTCCCCGGACAGCTCCCGGACCGATATGCCCTCCGCGCTCCCTGCAACTGCGAGGCCACCGCGAGGACGAACGAACGCTCGCGTAAACATTCCAAACAAAAGGGTTATCGTACAGACTCCAACCCCCGAACGACGGACCGATCCAATCGCTTGAATTGGGCGGTGGGCTTGGATCGAGGGCCCCGCAGAAAGGCGAAATCCGAACGAAAGTCGAGCGCCCGTCGGCGAGTCCCGACGAGCACGCTGGCTTCTCAAAGTCCGGGGGCACGCCGGGATCGCAGGCACACCTCGCCGAGACGTCCTCGTCGTCCCCGGGTGGGTCGACCGGAAAGCCGGAGCGGTTCACTCACCGCACGGTGAATCGCACGAAAACCGGGTTCTCGAGCTCCGGGGCGCTCAGAAGCAGTTCGAGCGGCTCTCCCTCTAGGAAGCCGGGAGGAGTCGGAAAGTAGACGAAATCGAGGATGTAGGAAAAGCGCGGAAGCGCGATCCGATCGATCGCGATGGAATCGTCGAAACCGGGGGTGAAGTTGCTCCGGACGTAGGAGAAGCCCTGGTATTTCCCCAGCACGATCGGGGCCGCCTCGGAGAAATTCCGGCGATCGACGTCGGTGCTTCCCCCGTAGTCCCCGTAGATCTCCTGACGTCCCGCCATCGGGTAGCGGTTTCCGCGGGCATCGACCAGCGTGAACGATTCGCGCGTGAGCGTAATCCCCTCCAGACCGCGGTTCACGACGGCGATCTCGAACGGGAGGAAGGGCTGTTTGAGCCTGTAGCGCGCGGCGCGTGTCGAAACGATCAGCGCGACCTGGGAGCCCTCTTCGATCCAGGTTGCCTGGGCGAGTTTCGGATCGAGCCTTCCTTCCTCGACGGTCGCCTCTTGCGGCTGGAGAACGGGTGCGCACCCGGGGAGGGAGACAAGTGCGGCGGCGAACACAAACGAGATCGACCGTCGAGCCATCGTTCACCTCCCGAGCGCCGACAGGATCTCCTGGTTCTCCGCCGCGAGGGGCGACTTCGGATCGAGCTCGAGAGCTTTCCTGAGGTGGGCGGCTCCGGAATCGAGCTTGCCTCGATTGAGTTCGCAGCGTGCGATCACGGAGTGCGCCATCGAGAGGTTCGGATTCGTGGAGCCCTTCTCGATGAGGCGCCTCGCCAGTCGTTCGGCCTGTTCGTAGTTCTTGTCGTTGATGTAGCCGATCGCCAGGTTGAGCCAGGCGACGTCGTCCATCCCGCCCGCCTGTTCCGCGCGCACGAGCGTCGACTCGGCCTTTTCGCGATCCCCGGCCTTGGCGTAGAAGTCGGCCAGACGGAGGAGCAGGTCCCGTCTCGAGTCCTTCTCCGAGGCCTTCTCGAGCGCCTCGATCGCCTCGGGAAGACGGCCGGTCTGCTCGTAGACGAGCGCGAGCCCCACCAAGGCCTCGAGACGAACGCCCGGGTCGGTCGCCGTGTCCATCTCGGTCCGGAACTCCTTCTCCGCCTCGTCGTTCCGGCCCATTCCCATGAGGAGGCGCCCGCGAAGAACGTGCGCCCCGGCGAACGCGGGATCGGAGGCGAGCACTCGATCGACGAAGGGCAGGGCGCCGTCGTAGTCTTTCAGCCCCGCCTTCGCGTACGCGACGAGATAATTGGTCCCCGCGTGGTCGGGGGTTTCGGCGAGAAGTGGCTCGAGGTCCGCGAGCGCGCCCCGGTAGTCGCCCGCCTTCACCTTCGCGAGGCCCGATTCGTAGGAGGACTGCATCGCGTCCGCCACGGCCTTCGCCTTCGCCTCCGCGGTCATCGAAGGGGGGCCGACCGTGATGTTCAGTTCGATCTGGTTCAAGTATCCGACGTTGATCGGGGGGATCTTGTCCTCCGTGATCTCCGTGTCGGTCTCCCACAGCCGCTTCTTGTTGTCGGCGAGGTCGATCGCATGGCCTTGGATCTTCAGGATCACCCAGTCCCCCGGAGCGTCGACCGAGAGCTTGTAGGCCCCGGGCCGGATCATCCCGATCAGGTAGTTCCCCTTTTTCTTCGAGGTGGCTTCGACGAACGTGCCTTTGTCGTCGTTCGGCTGGAGCTTCACGACCGCGTCCTTCACGGGGTTCCCCTCGGGATCCCTCACGACCCCCGACATCCGCGATTGGTTTTGGGCCAGGGTGACCGTCGGGGCGATCGCGAGGAAGAGGAGGGCGACGGCGAATCGGTGCCTCAGGGCGTTCATCGATGACTCCGAAGGCGGGTCCGCGCGGGGCCCGCGGCACGTTTCATTCTAGGCACGGAGCGTCGCGGGGTGCACGGGGAAGCCGTAGGTCCTCCGCGGCGAGGACGCTTCGCAGGGCGGGCCGTCGGTGTACTCGAGAATGGCCCAGCCGGGGCGAACCTCGACGACACAGCGGCTCACCGTCCCGGCCCCGTCTCGGTGCATGCACACGGACCATGCGCCTTTCTCCGGCTCGTGCGAAGCGAGCCACGCACCCAGTTCGTCCGCGGAAGCGGGAGCCCGATCGCCGAACCGAAGGCGCCAGGAGGCCTCCCGCTCACGGCCCACCCCGATCGGGTCGAGCGTCGACGACACGCGAACGACGAGCCCCGCCCGCCGCTCGCGAGAAAGGGCCCGCCCGTCCCAACGCACCGCGATGCACGTCGCGGCCGCGCCGCCCGTGCCCGGTTCGGCGGCGAGGATTTCGAACGCACGGACGTCCGCGAGCGGGCCGGCCAGCGCCGAGTCGAGGCCGCGCGCGAGCACGTCCCGAACGACGAGCCCCCGGCTCCTGGGCCGCTCGGGGAGCGCGCGTCCCGCAGGCTCGGCGGCGTTCAAGATGCAAACCGACCGCCCCAGGGCATCGATGCCGAGCCAGGTTCCCCCGCCGTCGGGGTCGCCCGGGGCGAGCACCGTCCGGTCCCCGAATCGATGGATCGTGGGGGGGACTCCGCGGGCACGGAGCCGACTCTCGTCCCTGTTGTGGCCGAGGAGGTATCCGCCTTCCTCGAGGGGGATGAAGGCCACGGTGCACACAGGCCGATTCTAACGGCGCCTTCGAGGGACCGGGCGAGCGACTTCCGGTCGGTGCCGACGATCGGCGCGTCGCCGAAAACGATCCTCGCCTCGAACCCGGGGAGGCGGAGGAGCCGGAGGAGATGCGGTACGAACGCCATCTCGCCCCACCAGCAGACCGCCTCCGCAGCGGAGGGGAGGCCGGCGCCGGTCCTGTAGGAGATCGCGGCGAAGTGGGCCGGCATTCCGAGCCGAACGGCGGGTTCGAGCAACGATGGTCGGAAGGGGAGAGGTTCCGTTCCTCCGGTGCTCGTCCCCTCGGGGAAGAGGACGATCCCGATCCCTTCCTCGAGCACCTTCTCCATCGCCGCGGCGACGCGGGGAAGGTCCCGCTTCATTTCCCGGTCGACGTAGAGGGTCCCCACCGACCGGCTCAGCCACCCGAAGACCGGCCACCTCGAGACGTCGTCGCGGGAGACGAACACGGCCTCGAGGCGAGAGGAGATCACCACGATGTCCACGTATCCGTGGTGGTTCGACACGAGGAAGAACGGCGGGCGGGGAGGGACCCCGGCCGTCTCGACGCGTGCCCCGAGCAGGCGAAGCATGAGGCGCGACCAGAGCCGGAAGGCGCGGAGCCGCAGGCGCACCGGAGAGCGTCGGAGGACGGCGCACGCGAGGTTCGTCGCGACGATGGCGATCGCGCCCGCCGCGCAGAGGGCGGCGAGGGCGGGAAGTCGCCAGGCGACACGGAGCGCCCCGCTCACACCGGGGTTCCCCCGCCGGCCGCAGCCCGATCGAGGAGCCAGACCGTCTCTCCCTCGCGCGACCGCGCCCGGGCCGCGGGCAGGCCGCTGCGTTCCCCTTCGTCGAGGATCCGGCGTACGACCTCCGCCTTCTCTTTCCCTGCGACGAGAAAGACGATGCGGCGCGCCGCCTCGAACACGGGGAACGTCAAGGTGTATCGGATCCCGCCCTTCGCCGGGACGGGGTTCGCGACCGCGAGGCGCTCGCGCTCCGCGAGGGCGGCGGTGCCGGGGAAGAGCGACGCGGTGTGGCCGTCGACTCCGAGGCCGAGCAGGACCAGGTCGAATCGGGGCACCACGCCTTCCTCGGCTTCGAACGCGGAGCGGAGCCGCGCCTCCATCCGCGTGGCCGCCTCGTCGGGAGGGGCCTCGCCGACCGGCCACTCGAGAAGCCGGTCGCCCGCGCCGGGGACCCGGTCGAGGAGCGCCTCTCGGATCATTCGTTCGTTGCGGTCCCGATCCTCCCGCGGGACGTCGCGTTCGTCGCCTGCGACGAAGAGCGCACGCTCCCAAGGAATGGGTGCCCCCCCGCCCGCGGCGAGCATCTCGTACGCTCTTCGAGGGGTCGAGCCGCCTGCGAGAGCGACGAATGCCCGCCCGCTCCGCGCCGCGGCCTCGGCGACCGTCTCGACGAAGAGGCGGGAAGCTTCCCGCGCGAGGGTCTCGGGATCCGGGACGATTCGCGTGCGCATCCGGCAGCGAGGCTAGTCGCCAACCCCGGGAACGGTCAAACGTGGTCCATAATCGGACCGTGTTCGAAGTCGCGCGGCCATTCCTTCTCTCGCTCGCGCTCGGTCTCCTGATCGGCATCGAGCGGGAGCGCTCCCACGCCTCCGCCGGTGGAGAAACGCCGTTCGGCGCGCGGACCTTCACGCTGCTCGCGCTCCTCGGCACCCTCGCCGCGCACCTGCGCGAGCCGGCGCTCGCCGCGGTGCTCGCCGCCTCCGTCGGAGCGCTCGTTCTCGGCGTTCATCTCCGCGGAGGGCCGTCGTCCGGAGGGGCGACCACCGAGGTCGCCGCCGTCGCCACCTTCGCGCTCGGCTACCTCGCCCACCGCGAGATCGTTCTCGCCCTGATGCTCGGCGTTCTCGCCGTGCTCGTCCTCGCGCTCAAGCCGCGCATCCACGAGTTCGCGCGCGAGGAACTCGCGCCGCGCGAGGTGGACGCCGGGCTCACGTTCCTCGTGATCGCGTGCGTCGTCCTCCCGCTTCTCCCGGACCGGGCTCTCGACCCTTGGCGGATCGTCAATCCGTTTCGACTCTGGCTCCTCTTCGTGCTGATCGTGGGGATCGGCTTCGGCGGCTACATCGCCGTGCGCGCGCTCGGGCTCGGGCGCGGTCTCGCCGCGGCGGGGTTCGGCGCGGGCCTCGTGTCCTCGACCGCGGCGACCCTGTCGCTCTCGCAGAAGGCCCGCGAGGAGGGATTTCCCCTTCGGCCCCTCGCGGTCGCGATCGTGCTCGCGAACGTCGCGTCCGCCGCCGCGCAGGTCCTCGTCGTGGTCGTCGCGAATCCCGGGCTCGCGGCGAGGGCCATCCTCGTCGTCGGAGCACCGGTCGCGGTCGGGCTCGCCGGCGCTTTCGTGGCGTCCGGGTTCGGCCGGAAGGTGACGGAGGAAGTGTCCGGCACGATCGGAGTCCAAAATCCCCTTGCGCTGAGGTCGGCCGCGCTCTTCGCCTCGGGTCTCGCGGTCATCCTCGCGCTCGCCTCCGCGGCGCAGCGGACGTACGGCGAGGCGGGTTTCTTCGCGGCCTCGCTGCTCGGAGGGGCCACCGACGTCCACGGGGTCACCCTCGCGGCCGCGACCCTCGCGGGGGCCGGCACGATCGGCGCCGATCAGGCGCTCGTCGGCATCGTCGTGGCGTTCGTCGCGAACATGCTCGTGAAGCTCTCGGTCGTCGGGTGGGCCGGAGGCCGGGGGCTCTTCTTCGTCGTCGCTCCCCCGCTCGTCGCGATGCTCGCGGCGGCCATCGCGGCCCTCGCCGTGGTGCGGGGATGAGGAGGATTCGATGCGCTTGCTCCTGCGGTGGCTGATCGCGAGCGTCGCGCTCTTCGCCGCGGCTTGGCTCGTGCCGGGGATCGAGGTCGATCCGGACGCCTACTGGATCTACGCGGTGATGGCCGTGATTCTGGGACTCGTGAACGCCGTCGTGCGGCCGATCCTGAAGTTCCTGACGTGTCCCCTGATCCTGCTGACCCTCGGTCTGTTCGTCTTCGTGATCAACGCGATCTCGCTCTGGCTCGCGTCGTGGCTCGCCGTCCACGTGTTCGACCTCGGCTTCCGCGTGAACGGGTTCTCCGCCGCGTTCCTCGGCGCTCTAGTCGTGAGCGCGGTGACGGTCGTGCTCGGGGTCTTCGTTCCCGACGAGGAGAAAGTGCGGGGCCGGGATCGCCGCGACTAACAGGGTGCTGACAAACAGCGGCTGATCATGCTTGTTTCTTCGTTCCTCAT
>CAZVOE010000128.1:0-9198 GCA_964628935.1 uncultured Acidobacteriota bacterium | reverse complement strand
CCCCGGCTGTCCTTCCACTCGAAGTGGTTGGGGGAGGTCGTGACGCGCTCGATGAAGTTCCCGTTCGGGTCGGTGAGTTTCTGGTTCGCGTCGATCCTGTGGCCCGAGGGGGTCAGGACGAAGGGCGCGGTTGGGTTCGTGGCGTCGAGAAAGTAGCCGGTGCCGTCGCTCGTCGTCCCTTGTCGGGTGTCGCGGACCAAAGGGTCGCACTGGTCGCCGGACCCGGGCGGACTCTCGCAGATCAGGACCGACGAGAATTCGTGCAACGTCCCCGAAGGATCGGTGAGCGAGTAGCGCCCCTTGCAACTGACCTTGAAGGAATACGACTGACCCGGAGGCTTCGGACATGTCTCCTTCCACTCGTCCCAGGCGATCGTCCCGACGGTCAGGTCCACTCTCCATCCCCAGGTCGGAAGGCCGTTCGAATCGACGAGCGGGGTCCACGCGCCGTTCTTGACCATGAAGATGGCGGAGTCGTAGGTGATCGCGTGGGAGAGGTCGAAACCCCTTCCCGGGCTCGAGGCGATCGGGATCGCGAAGTGGACGTTGAAGTTCTGTCGGTTCACGGAGTCGAAGGCGAGGAACTCGAAGGAGCCGTAGGGTGGGAAGCCCGTCGAAGGGGGCGGGGGCGGGGGATCTTGCGCGAAGAGCGGAAGAGCGACGAGCGCGACGAGCAGCGGGAGGAGTCGCTTCATGGCCGCCTCCTCACTCGACCGCGAAGTCGGCTTCGTTGAGGCCGACGTCGAAACGGGCGTCCTCGACGACGAGGGTGCGCCACGGGGTTCCGTTGAACTCGACCTCGATCCGGAAGGGCTGCCGGATTCCCTGGACCCAGCGCCAGTCCGACCAGACGGTCGCCATGGCGATGCGTGGTGCGGCCCCTCCGGCCTCGCGCCGATCCCACGCGAGTCGCACGGGCAAGTCGCCCGTTTCCGCGATCCACAGATCCCAGACGGAGAACTCCGCGAGCGACGGGAGATCGGGAGACGATGCGTGCGAGTCCGAGATCCGCAGCCGGTGGCAGCGGACAGTATCGAGCGCCTCCGAGCCGACGTATTCCGCGACGACGTCGGGATCTTGAAGCGCCCACGCGACGAAGACGACGGGGACGACGGTCGACCGTGAGGTCGAAGCGAGCTCGAGGCTGAATCGAACCGTCCCCGAGGCGGTGCGCTCCGAGGCGTCGCCGCGGGAATAGACCGTCTCCCGCTGGACGGACTGGACCTCTCGCCGCTCCGAGGACTGATCGAGGCCGCGGGTGCGAACTCGTAGGGTCCCCGTCTCGACCGTCGATCCGGCTTCCTCGCGCACGTCGGCCGTCAGTTCGGAGTCCGAAGGCGCTCGACCGCCCATCGCCTGGAGCGAGCGCGTGAGCAACTCGCGGGCGCGTTCCTGCGGCGATTCGGCGAGAGTAGGACTCGACGCGAGGAGAAGCGAGGCAGTGAAGAAGAGACGGAAAGGTCGAGAGGCTTGCATCGGTCCCCCCCGTGCGGGTCGGTGGTAGGTCCGACGGGACTCGGCGGCTCCGCCGACGGATGCCTCGTACCTTACGGGGGGGGGGAGTCAACCCCTCGAGGGTTGACGAAAGTCAATGGCAATCGAGCATCGGGATCGCTGGTGTAGCATGCCTCCTTTCCACGGAAGTTTCCCCATGCGCGCTCGCGTTCCGTTCCTCGGTCTTGGTCTCCTCGCCCTCGTCGCCACCGGGGCCTGCGCCCCCTCGACGAAGATGCTCACGTCCTGGACCGCCCCGAACTACCAGCAAGGAACGATCAAGAAGGTCTTCGTCCTCGGGGTCGCCCGGGACTTCTCGATCCGCCGCACCTACGAGGACAGCTTCGCGGCGACCCTCGCGGGCCGCGGCTACGAGGCGATCCCCGGCTGGCAGTGGATTCCCGAGATGCCGGAGGAGCTCGACAAGGAGAAGCTCCTCGCGAAGTTCCAGGAGAACGGGGTCACGCACGTTCTCGTGACGCGCCTCGTCGACCAGAAGACGGTCCAGTCCTACACCCCTCCGTCGTACGCGACGGTCGGTGTCGCCCCGTACTACCCCGGCTGGTACGGCTCGTACTACTCCTACTGGTCGGTCGGGTACACGACCGCGATCTCGCCGGGATACGTGACGGAGAGCCAGGTCGTGAGCCTCGAGACGAACCTCTACGACGCGGGGAAGGAAGAGCTGATCTGGACCGGCGTCACCGAGA
This sequence comes from uncultured Acidobacteriota bacterium, assembly GCA_964628935.1. Taxonomy (GTDB): domain Bacteria; phylum Acidobacteriota; class Polarisedimenticolia; order Polarisedimenticolales; family DASRJG01; genus CAYLHQ01. The sequence goes on along the minus strand of CAZVOE010000128.1, from coordinate 6,994 downwards.
CCTGGGTTTCCGGGTCCCCCTCCCAGAACATCGACGCCGTGATCAAGAAGGTGGTTTACGAGCTGCGCGCGAAGGGGATCCTTTAGTTGCGGGTTTCGATTCGCTGGCGGCTCGTCCTCGCCATCGGGATCCCGCTCCTCGTCGTTTATGCCGCGATCGTCGCCCTGCTCGTGGGTGAATTGCGGGCGAGGAACCTCGTCCGCCTCGAAGAGACGGTCGAGGAACGCGTCTTGACCCTGGCCGTCTGGATCGACGACCGGATCCGGGCGACAGGGGGCGCCGGCGATCCCCGTCGCGCCCTCGAAGGCTTCTCCGACCGGGTCGCGGCGTTCCGGGACGCCTCGAGCGTCTTCCTCGTCGCCGACCGCGAGGGGCGGATCGTCCACGACTCCGAGGGAAACGCGCTCGTCGGGACGACGCTCGACGAGATCGTGAAAGAGTCGGGCCGCGAGGACGTCGCCGCCCTCTTCCGCGACGCCTCGTCGGGGGGGTCCGGGATCGCGCGTCTTCCCGGAATCCGGTCCCCCGAGGTGCGGTGGTTCGGCTACGCGCCGGTTTCCTCGATCGAAGGCGTCGTGATCGCGACCGTCCCCGAGTCGGTCGTGACGGCCTTCTCACGGAGCCAGATCCGGTACGGGATCGTCGTACTGTCCGTCGGCCTCCTCTTGATCCTCGCCGTCGTCTTCGCGATGGGAACGCGGATCGTCAGACCGGTTACGCGTCTCGCCGAGGCGGTTCGGGAGCTGGGCGCCGGTGACCTCGACTCGAGAGTCGAGGGAGTCGATCGGTTGGACGAGTTGGGGGATCTCGCGCGGTCGTTCAACCGGATGGTCGTCGACCTCAAGGGCCACGTCGAGGCGCTGCGGAAGGAAACCGCGGCGCGAGAGGCGATCGAGGGGGAACTTCGGGTCGGGCGCAAGATCCAGCAGGCGCTCCTGCCGAAGCGGCTTCCGTCGGGACCGGGATTCGACCTGGCCACGCGCTACGACCCCGCCCGTCACGTCGCCGGCGACTTCTACGACGCCTTCCCCAAGGGGGGCGGGTTCGTCTTCGTCGTCGCCGACGTGTCGGGGAAGGGGCTCCCGTCCGCCCTGTTCATGGCCGCTTCGAAGACGGTGCTCGGGCGCGCGCTCGCCGCGTCGGACTCGCTCGCGGAGGCGATCACCGCCACGAGCGACGCGCTCGAGAAGGAAGAAGTGGGTTCGATGTACCTCACGGCGTTCGTGGGTCGCTACGAGCCGGCGACGGGCCGCCTCCGGTACGTCAACGCCGGACACCCCTCGCCGCTCGTGCGCTCCGCAAGCGGGGAGGTCGCCCCCTTGGGCGAGCCGACCGGCGGGCCGGTCGGTCTCCTTCCGGGAAGGAGGTTCGAAGAGCGGGAGACCGTCGTCGAGCGCGGGAGCACCCTGATCGTCTTCACCGACGGCGTCCCCGAGGCGCGGCGGCAGGACGGGACCTTCTACGGGGACGAGCGACTCCTCGCCTTCGCGGAGAGTCCGGCCTGCGCAGGGACCGCGGCCGAGGTGTGCGAGAGCCTCTCGCGGGAGATCGCCGCGTTTCAGGAAGGCAAGCCGGCCGACGACGTCACGCTTCTCGCGCTTCGGAGGCTTTGAGCGCTCGCACCGACGCCCGGACCTCCTCGACCGACGCCGCCACCAGATCCTGCAGTGCGGCGATGTCGAGGGGCTTCCCGATCATCCGGACGTCCGAGCCGACCACGAACTCCGTGACCTCGCGGTCGATGAGGTCCCCCGTGACGACGACGAACCTTCCTCTCATCTCGGGGCGCAAGGCGGTCGCCTCGCGGTAGAGGTCCATCCCGTTCATCTCCGGCATGCGGACGTCGCTCAAGACGAGGTCGTACCCCTGGGCCTTGATCTTGCGGAGCGCCTCGCGCCCGTCGGCGGCGGTGTCCACACGGTGCCCCGCCGAAGAGAGGACCTCGACCAGGAGGTCGAGGATCATCGGCTCGTCGTCGACGATCAGGAGATGGCCCGATATCGCGGCCTCCACGGGCGCGGTCCGCGCCATCTCGGGAAGATCGCCGACGGCCTCGTCCGCGGAGACGATCGGGACCTCGACCGTGAAGACCGAGCCGAGCCCCTTGCGGCTCTCCGCACGGATCGTCCCGCCGTGCTCCTTGACGATCCCGTAGGAGATCGAGAGGCCGAGGCCGGTCCCCTTTCCCTGAGGTTTGGTCGTGAAGAACGGGTCGAAGATCCGATCGAGGACGTCCGGGCCCATCCCCACTCCGTTGTCCTCGATTTCGACCCGCACGGACCCTCCTGCCCGGCAGGTCCGGATCCGCAGCCTTCCTTTCCGGCCCGCCTCGCCGATCGCTTGCTCGGCGTTGTGGATCAGGTTCAGGAAGACCTGCTGCATCTGGTGGAAGTCGAGCATCGTCATCGGAAGGAGCGGGTCGAAGTCGGTGCTCACCTCGATTCCGTGCGCGCGCAGCTGGTACTTCCGGAGTTCGAGCGTCTTCTCGAGGATCCCGTTCACCCCGAGGAGCTTCCGCTCGGGGGTGTGGGCGCGCGCGAACGAGAGGAGGTTCGAGACGATTTTCTGGGATCGGATCGCGGCGTCCGAGATCCGCTCGAGGTCGCGAGTCAACGGCCCGCTCCCGTGCTTGGCCTTCATCAACTGGGAGAACCCCACCACGACGCTCAGCGGGTTGTTCAGCTCGTGCGCGACCCCGGAGATCACCTGGCCGATCGTCGAGAGCTTCTCCGCCTGGAGGAGCTGCTGCTGGGTCTTCTTGAGCTCGGTCGTGTCCCGCCCGATCCAGACCGTCTCGGCGGTCGCGTCATCCGGATCGAGCGGGCTCAGTTCGAACCGCAACTCGACCTCGCGCCCCCGGGGGCCGGAGAGGACGCAGGGGACGGTGGAAGAGGTCCCGGCGGCGAGAGCCCGTTCGAGCTCCGCGGCGTCGGCTCCGTCGGGAAGCAGTTCCCGCCAGGATCTCCCGAGGACTTCGTCGCGCCTCCTGCCGAGCACCCGCTCGGCCCCCCGGTTGAACTCGGTGATCCGTCCTTCCGCGTCGGTCGTCAGGATCAGGTCGGCCGACTTCTCGAGGATGCACGAGAGCTTTTCGGACTGGTTCGTCACCTGGCGGTGGAGCATGGCGTTCTTGAGGGCGTTCGAGGACGCCCGCGCGACCGCCTGGATGAAGTCGATCTCGCGCTCGGTGAACCGGTCGTCCCAGCGGGTCGCCCGCAGGCACAGCGTTCCGAGGAGGTCGCCCGCGAAGGTGAGCGGGACGATCACCATGGAGTGGAAATCGAGATCCCGGAACTTCTCGCGCACATCCGCCATGATCGGATCGGTGAAGACGTCGCGGATGATCACCGGGTTCCGAGTTTCCATCGCGCGTCGGACTTCGGGGTACTTCGCCAGGTCGACCTCGAGCATTTCGAGCGCGGGGGCGTCGTGGGAGGCGAGGACGAAACAACGGTCGCCGCCCGGCCGGATCCAGAGAAGGGAACACCGCGGGGAGGGAACGATCTCCGCCAGGCGTTTCACGATCGTGAAGGCGACCTTCCGCTCGTCGAGGGAGGACGTGATCGCGTCGAGGATCTGGAGCAGGGTGGAGAGTTCGCGACGCTCGCTCTGCTCCGTGAAGCGGCGCCTGCGGAAGCGATGGGCCTCCTCGACGAGGGCGGCGTAGTGGATCCCGACCGCGGTCAGGAAGAGGATCTGGAGCGCCAACTCGTGCCCCAAGACCGACTCCGGGCCCCGCGCGAGGACGAGCCACGCGTGGAGCGCACCGACGGCGGTTCCCCCCGCGACCACGTGGGTCCCGTGGCTCCCGAGGGCGACCACGAGGACCATGAGGAGGCAAGAGACCGGGAGGGCCCCGCCCTCCGCGCCGGCGAGGACGATCCCGAGCCCCACGAGGGCGAAGTCGAGGAGGGCGATCGAGGCGTCGAACCGGCGCGTGGCGGCCACGCGAAGGGGAACGGCGAACAGCGCGAGGTTCGAGGCGGCGAAGGCGACGAGCAGGGCGACGGCGGCCGGCCCCGACGCCCGGATCCCGGCATCGAGGAGGAGGGCCCCCACGCTCACGAGGAGCAGGCCCCGGCGGACGGAGAGGTTCCGCCGCTTCGCCCGGATCGACGAGGCTTCGTCCACCATTCCGAAACCGAATCTAGGCGGACGAACGTCCGGCGCAAGCCGGGGAGGGCCTCGAGGACTTCTCGGCGGGTGTAGAGTGGGCGGAGGAGGCGCGCGTGCCGACCTTCACCGTTCTCCTGATCAACCCGAGCAAGTACGACGACGAAGGCTACGTGATGCGGTTCGTTCGGGGGGTGCTCCCGAGCAACACGCTCGCGACGCTCGCGGCGCTCACGGAGCGCGTGGCGGAACGCGGCGACCTCGGGCCGGTCCGTGTCCGGGTGCGGAGAATCGACGAGCACGTGAGCCGCGTCGACCCCGCGCGTCTCGCCCGCCGCTACCGGCGGCGGGGAGGACGCCTCGTCGTCGCCCTCTGCGGCGTCCAGACGAACCAGTTTCCGCGCGCCGCGGACCTTGCCCGTGAGTTCCGCGCGCTGGACGTGCCGGTCCTCGTGGGCGGCTTCCACGTCTCCGGCTCGATCGCGATGTGCGAGGAAACGTTCCCCCCGGAGTGCGAAGCGCTCATGGCGGGCGGTGTCACCCTCGTCAAGGGCGAGGCCGAGGACCGCTGGGCCGACCTCCTGAAGGACGCCCTCCACGATCGCCTCCGCCGCTTCTACGACGTCTCCGAGCGGCCGGACCTCTCGGACGCGCCGGTCCCCACGGTCGATCCGAAGCTCAACCGGAAGTACGCCTACCCGTTCATGGGAACGATCGACACGGCGCGCGGGTGCCCGTTCCACTGCTCCTTTTGCACGATCATCAACGTGCAGGGGCGCACCATGCGTCACCGGCCGGTCGACCGGATCCTCGACCGGATCCGGTCCAACCGGGACCGCCGGATCGACTACTACTTCTTCACGGACGACAACTTCTCCCGAAATCCGGCCTGGGAAGAGATCTTCGACGGTCTCGTCGAGATGCGGGAACGGGAGGGGATCGCGGTCCAGTTCATGATGCAGGTGGACACGACCGCCCACCGCATCCCGGGGTTCGTCGACAAGGCGGCCAAGGCCGGCTGCAGTCAGGTGTTTCTCGGGATCGAGTCGCTGAGGGAGGAAAACCTCGCCGCGTCGGGGAAGCGCCAGAACAAGGTCGGCGACTACCGGGACATGATCGCCGCGTGGCACGCGGCCGGCATCGCCTGCCACGCCGCCGTCATCGTCGGCTTCCCGCACGACACCGCGGAGAGCGTCCGTGAGGACGCGATCCGCCTGCGGGACGAAATCGGCGCGGACCAGGCGTCGTTTTTCATCCTGATGCCCCTTCCCGGTTCCCGCGACCATCGGGAGATGGTCCGCCGCGGAGAGTGGATGGACGGCGACTACAACCGGTACGACTCGACGCATGTCGTCATGCGTCACGCGAGGATGGGGGCCGAGGAGTGGGTGTCCGCGTACCTCGACGCGTGGCGGACCTTCTACTCGGTCGACGGGATGAAGCGGATCCTGTCCCGGGCCAACGCCGTCACCTACTGGGGGCTCTTCAAGAACTTCGGCTGGTACAAGCACTCGATGTTCGTCGAACGCTGCCACCCGATGATGGGAGGGTTTTTCCGGCTCAAAGACCGCCTCCAGCGAAGGCCGGGGTTCTGCGTCGACGGACGATGGCGGCACCTACGGGGACGCCTCCGGGACTTCCGGCGGTGGGTCCGTGGAACCGCCGCGATCTACTTCGAGATGCAGGAGGTCTGGCTCGCCACACGGGGTCGCGCCGGAATCCAGCGGAACGTGGACGACCTGAAGAAGCGCTACGAGGAGGCCCGCGGGCGTTTGACCGCCTCCTTCCGAGCGTATCGGAACCCGCTGTCGATTCGGGTCCGCTCGCGGGCGGAGTTGAACGCGTACTGGCGGCAGACGACGGAAGCCCTTCGCCGGGGGCGCCTCCTGCGCGTCAATCCCGCGAGGCTCGCCTGGAACGCGGCGAGGGACGCGAAGCTCTGCATCCGGTTCAGCCTCTCGTTCCTCGCGGCTTTCGCCAAGTGATTTCCGCCTCCGGTCCGGCCCTTCAGGGCACCGCCCGGATCCACAGCTCGTCGATCGACACGGTGTCGAGATTCTGGGTCCCCGCCGCCCGGTTCGTGTCGACGACCCGGATCGTCACCGTCCCCGAGAGGTTCGAGGGGAGGAGACCCTCGACGTCGCCCCCCTCCGTGGTCGGAAGCGCCGGCATCGAAACCGCTGTCCAGGTCGTCCCGTCGGCCGACCACTCGAAGCGGAACGAGTCGCCGTCCGCGCTCGACGTGCGCGAGCCCTCGACGTGGAGCTCGAGACGCGAGCCGGTGGCGGTGTCGACGTTCCAGCGGTGCTCGAGGAACGAATAGCGGCTCGAGGGGTTCCCCCCCGAGGAGATCACCTCCTGAATCGATTCCCGGACGTTGTCCGACGACTGGAGGTTCTGGAAGGTCCCGGTGACCGTCCCCGCGACCGCCGCCTCGCCGATCGGGCGCCGGTCGGTGACGACGATCCCGGTGCAGGCGAGGGGGTTCGCGTTCGCGCGCTCGGTTTCGTTCGACGCCGCCCCGAGCGGCCCCGAACCGCAGTCGAAGCTCTCGCCCGCAACCAGGTAGAAGAAGCCTCCCCCCTCCACCGGTATCGAGGCGTCCGACCAGGCGTTCCCGAAGATCCCCTGGGCCGCGCACGCCCCGTAGTCGCCGGTCGTGAACGAGCGGAGATCGCCTCGCGTCACCTGAAACGCGTCGGTCCCGGCGGCGGCGCTCCACGTGAGATCGGTCGCGCCCCCGTGACTCCTCGCGACGGTCAGGCTCGCAACTTCCGCCGGCCGCCGGTCGCCCCCGTCCGCGGGCTGACAATCGCAGGCGTCTCCGCTCCCGTCCCCGTCGGAGTCGGCCTGGCTCGCGTCGGCGACCGCGGGACAGACG
>CAZVOE010000127.1:2847-9224 GCA_964628935.1 uncultured Acidobacteriota bacterium | reverse complement strand
CCGCGGGGCGGGGCGCGACGGGCAGGCGAAGGCGAGCAAGAAGAAGACCGCCCCGAAGCCGGCGAAAAAGTCCGCGGGAACGGCCTCGAAGAAAGCAGCCAAGGCGAAACCGAAGGCGGCTGCTCCGGCCGGGAAGAGGAAGGCCGCCCCGCGCCCCGCGCCCGCCGGAAAGCCGGCGCCGGAGCGGAAGGGCCCGCCCGGGAGACCCACGGTGCCCGCGAAAGCGACACGACCGGCGAAGAAGGGGCCGGCGGCGGGGTCCGTGGCGGCGAGGCGAAAACGCTTCCAGGAGTACCGGGATCGGCTCCTCCGAAAGCAGGCGGAGCTGATGCAGGCCTACACGATCAGCAAGGGGGACAGTCAGAGCCATCTCGACAACGGCACCGAGGATTACATCGACTACGCCGTGAATTCGTACGCCCGCGAGTTTCTCCTGTCCCTGACGGAGATGGACCGCAAGCAGCTCCTCCTGGTGGAAGAAGCGCTTCGGAGGATCGACCGCGGCGAGTACGGCAACTGCCAGCAGTGCGGCGAGGAGATCGCTCCGAAGCGGCTCGAGGTCGTCCCCTGGGTCCGCCACTGCGTCCGCTGCCAGGAGCTCGAGGAGAAAGGACTCCTCCCGCAGTCCACCTACGCGCTGGCGGGGACGCAGGAATCGGTCGAGGACGAAGAAGGGTCCGACGAAGAATTGGGCGAGGAGGACCTCGTCGAGGAGCCGGACCAAGCGGAGGACGAAGAGTCCGCCGAAGAAGATCTTCCGGAGGTCGCCGGGGAGATCGACGAGGACGACTCGGAACCCGACGACGAAGAAGAACCCGAGGACTGATCCGTGAGCGGGGTCTCCCCGCGCGGGGTCGCCGTCGTCCGAGATCGGGGCGCCCGAAGGGTTCGTTCGGGCCATCCGTGGGTGTTCGCGAGCGACGTGCTCCGCGTCGACGGTGCGCACGGCGATGTCGTCCGGGTCGTGGGGTCTTCCGGACGCCCCCTCGGGTTCGCCTTCCACTCCGCTCGCTCGCAGATCGCCCTCCGCATGCTCGAGCGGGGCGAGGAGTGGCCCGGGGACGGAATCTGGGCCGCGCGCGTCGAGGCGGCGCTCGCGCGGCGAGCGGGCTTCGCGGAACCGGAAGGAGCGTTTCGGGCCGTTTTCTCGGAGAGCGACGGGCTACCGGGCCTCATCGTCGACGTGTACGGGACGCACGCCGTGGTTCAGGCGCAGACCCTCGCGGCCGAGAGGATCCTCGGCGCCGTCCTCGACGCGCTCGAGGACCGGCTCGAGGTCGCGAGCGTCCTCGCGCGAAACGACGCCGCCTCGCGAACTCTCGAAGGTCTTCCCCGCGAGGTCGTGCCGCTCCGGGGAAGCCCGCCCGCGGCGGTGGCGGTACGGGAAGGGGCCGTCGAGTACCTCGCCGACCTCTGGCGGGGCCAGAAGACCGGGGCTTTTCTCGACCAGCGCGCGAACCGAATCCGGGTCGGGGAGTTGTCGCGCGGGAATGTTCTCGACGTCTTCTCCTACCACGGTTCGTTCGCGCTCCACGCCGCCGTGCGCGCGGATCGTGTCGTCGCCGTCGACTCCTCGGCCGAGGCCCTCGCGCGGGCGGAGGAAAGCGCTGCGCGGAACGGGTTCAAGAACTTCGAAGTCCGAGAGGCGAACGCGTTCGATGACTTGAGGGGACGCGCGGCGGCGGGGGAGTGCTGGGACGTCATCGTCCTCGATCCGCCGGCGTTCGCGAAAGGCCGGAGCGATGCGGAGGCGGCTCGGCGGGGTTACAAGGAGATCAACCTCCGTGCGATGCGTTTGGTCGCCCCGGCCGGCACGCTCGTGAGCTGCTCGTGCTCGTACCACCTCACCGAGTCCGATTTCTACGGGATGCTCGCCGACGCGGCCGCCGACGAGGGACGCTGCTTCCGGCTCGCCGAGCGTCGGGGGGCATCGATCGACCATCCGGAACGGCTCGGGTTTCCCGAGAGCCGTTACCTCAAGTGCGCCGTTCTCGTCCGCGAAGAGAGCCTCGAGTGATCCGCCGGCGGCTCGCCCCGTGGCTCGCGTCGTCGCTCGCCGCGGCCGCCGTCCTCGCCGCCCCGGCACCCGAGCGGCCGTCGCCCGGGTGGGTCCAGCGTACGATCGAACGCTCCCTCTCGGAGAGACTCCGGGGAGACGTGCGCTTCGGTTCGTTCGAGGTCGACTGGATCCGGCTCGAGGCCCGCTTCCGGAACGCCCGCGTGGATCTGGCGGCGCCTTCGGGCGAGACCGCTTCGGCGCGCGTCGAGTCCGGACGGATGCGCCTGGCGTGGTCCGCGGTTCCCGGCCTCGCCACCGGATCCATTCGCGTTTCCTCGGTCGAGGTCGACCGTCCGGAGGTTCGTTTGTCCTCCGCGTTCGTCCGCGAATGGTCTCCCGCTCCGGGAGGCGGACGGGATCTCGAGATCCGGCTCGACAAGGTTGCGCTCGACGGAGGCGAGATCGAATGGACCGACGCATCCTCGGGGACGCGCGTCGAGGTGAACGTCGTGCGCGTCGCGGGAAGGTGGTCGGCCTCGAGGAGAGCGCTCGTGGGAGAGGTCTCCGCCCGCGCCGCGGTGGCGGCGGCCGGATTGGTGGCGCCGATCGCCCTCGACGTGCGGGGCACCTTCGTCCAGCGCGAGCGGTCGCTCGAACTTCCCACGGTCCGTGCGTCCGCTCCTGGTGCTTCGGTCGAGGGAAGCGTCTGGGGAATATTCGAGAAGGGCGCGACGACCTGGAGCGCAGCCGCCGAGATCGACGCCGAGGCGGCCGAGGTCGGTCGCTGGTTCTCGAAGCCCGGCCTTCCGCTCGGCGGGCGGATTCACGCCTCGACGCGCTTCCGCCGCGGTCCAGGAGAGCCGTTTCGGATCGAGGGGCGGGCTTCCGCGCGCGACGCCGAAATCGCGGGCTTCGTCGTGCCCCGGCTCGACGCGTTGGCGAGCGTGGACCCCGCCGGCGTCGAACTGCAGGAGATCCGCGGCGACTTCCTCGGTGGCGGCATGGAGGGAAGCCTTCGCGTCCCGTTCGGCGCGGAACGCGGGGTCCACGGCGAGATCCGCCTTCGCGGCGTGGAGGCGAGAAGGCTCGTCACGGCGTTCCATCGGCCCCTGCCGATCGAAGCCCGGATCGATGCCGAAGTGCGTCTGTCGATCCCCTCGGCGAACGTGACCTCGTGGACCGCCGGGGCGCGGTTTGGGGCCGTACCGACCGAAGGGAGCGGAGTTCCGGTCGGCGGAAGCGGGGATCTGACCCTCGCAGGGGGGAGCCTGCGGGGGAACGGCGTCCGTGTGCTCGCCCCGGGTCTCGAGGGATCGGTCGATTTCGAGTTCCCGCTCGGGTCCGGCGGGGCGCCCGCGCGCGTCGACTGGGAGGCCGAGACGGAGCACGCTGGAGCGAGCCAGAAAGCCGCCATCCGGATCCTGGAAGCGCTCGGTGTCGGCCTCCCGTCGTGGACCGCGACCCCCCTCTCCGGTCGCGGCACGCTGAGCGGCCAGGTCGCGTTCGGGAGGGTGCCCGCGTGGGAGATCCGCCTCGACCTCGCGAGTGGGTCGTGGGGAGACGACGCGTTCGACCACGCGGCGCTCGCGGTACGGCGCTCGGGGAACCTCGTCGACGTGGCGAACGGCCGCGTCGAGCGGGGGGAGGAGTCGATCCGTGTCTCGGCCCGTCTCGGGGTCGACCCTTTCGAGTTGATTTCGGTCGAAGCAGAGGCCACCGGAGTGCGCGTCGGGCCCCTCCTCCGGCACTGGGGAGGGTTCGACGCTCTCGAGGGCCTGCTCGGCGGGGAGATCCATCTTCTGCGAACGGCGGATGGCCTCGGCGGAAGCGGGAGTTTCCGGCTCGAGAACGGGTCCCTCTGGGGAGAGCCGCTCGACCGCCTCTCGGGAACGATCGCCGCCGGCGGCGGACGATTCGACCTGGTCGCAGGCGTCCTCGAGGCTCCGCTCCTGACGGCGGATTTCGAGGGAACGTACGAGCCCGCGCGGGAGCGGGCCGGGGGAAGCGTCCGGTTCCGGGGACTGCGTCCCGGGTCCTCGAACCGCATCCTCGAGGCGGGCGTTCCTCTCGAGGGGACCTGGTCGGGGACGGGTTCATGGGGGTGGACGAGGGGAGGCGGGCCGGAGGCCCGTCTCGAGCTAGAAAGCGACGGGATCGGACTGGCCGGAATCCTCCGCCCCTCCAGCACGGGGCCCGCCGTCGGTACGCTCTCGCTCGAAGGCCGCCGCCTCGCACTCGCCCTCGAACCGGCGTCGGCGGGCGCCTGGCGCCTCGGCGCCGCGCTCGAACTGACCGCGGGGCTGCCACTCGAGGCCCGCCTCGATCTCGATCGGTTCGTGCTGGAACCGCCCGGTCTCGAGGGATCCGGGATTTCGGCCCACCTCAGCGGCTCGACCCGGGTCCGCGGGTTCCTGTCGGATCCCTCTTCGATCGTGCTCGAAGCCTCCTTCGATCCGTTCGCGATCCTCGTCCCGGCGGGTCGCCTGGAAGCGGCACGGCCCGTGGTCGTTTCGCTCCGCGACCGGAAGTTGACACTCGAACCGACGAGCCTCGTCACGGCGGGCGCGACTCTCGACGTCGAGTTCGGTTGGGATCTCGGCACCGACGACATCCGCGGGCGGCTCCGAGGTCGCGCCGATCTTTCGCTCGTCTCGGTGCTCCGACGGGAACTGAGGGGAGCGGGGCAGCTCGACGTCGATGTGAATCTCGGCGGTACGCTCGCCTCTCCGAGCCTCGAGGGCGAGGCCAGAGTCGCGGAGGGGAGGCTCCGCCGGGTCGGTCTCCGCCAAACGCTCGACGGGATCGAAGCGGCCCTGACGTTCGACGGGCGGAGCGCGCGGGTAGACGCGTTTCGGGCGCTCTTCGGCGGGGGCGAGCTCCAGGGTCGCGGCGAACTCCACGTCGAGAGAGAGGGGCTCGTGCGGTTCGACGCCACCGTCGGCGTGTCGGAAGTCACCGTGGAGTTTCCGGAAGGATTCCGGGGACTCTACGACGGCGCGCTCCGCCTTGCCGGGACGAGCGAGGGGAGCGTGTTGAGCGGGAGGTTGAGCCTCATCCGCGGCCTGTACGGCGAGAACTTCGATCTCGCCCGGATGGGGGGAACGGGAGGCCGCGAGATCGAGCGCAGCGGTCTCGAGGACCTCCCGTCGGGCATCGCGCTCGACGTCGAAATCGAGGGCGCCGACGACGTCTGGCTCCGAAACAACGTGGGGCGGCTCGAGGCGGGCGTCTCGCTCCGGGTGGGAGGGGAACTCCGCCGACCGGCGCTCGGGGGACGGATCGTGCTCTTCGAGGGTGGGACCCTCCGGTTCCGTGACGTCGACTATCGCGTCCTCGGCGGGAGCCTCGAGTTCGACGGCGACGAGTCGAACCCGCCGTTCTTGGAGCTCCGAGCGGAAACCCGCGTTTCCGACTACGACGTCCGTCTCCGCATCGTTGGGAGGCTCGACGGGTTCGCGTACGAACTCACGAGCTACCCGACCCTCGCGGAGTCGGACATCATCTACCTCCTCCTGACGGGAGAGATCCCGGCCTCCGCGACGGCGACGGCGGGAGGCGGCTCGACGGGGGTCCCCGGAGGTCTCGCGGCGGACTATTTCGCGGGGGTGCTCACGGCTGGGGTCACGCGGCAGCTCGAGAAAGCGCTCCGCCTCGATCAGGTGCGGATCAACCCCCTCCTCGAGAGCGGAGAAGATCCCACGGCCCGCGTCACGGTGGGCAAGCAAGTCACCGACCGCGTGCGGATCCTCTACACGATCGACGTGGGAGCGGTGGAGGAAGACACCTACCTGGTCGAATGGCAGGCGACGAGACGTTGGCGCCTCGCGGGCGAGCAGGAATCCGGAGGGGCGTTCGTCGCGACCGCGCAGTTCACCGATCGCTACGGCCGGTCCGGAGGCGGGGAGACCGGTCCATCGGGATCTCCTGCGGCTCGCTCCGAAGAGAGCGTCCAACTCGTTTCGGCGGTGGTCACGGGGGTGGACGAAGACGAGGCCCGTCGTCTCGCGGGCAAGACGGGACTCCGGGTCGGGACGACGATCCGCCGCGCGGACCTCGTCCGCGCCGCGGAGGCGATCCGCAAGGATCTGGCCCGCAGAGGCTGGATCGATGCGCGGGTGACCACACGCCTCGACGCGGGGGGTGGAGGAAGCGCGGTCGAGGTTCGCGTGGTGCGCGGCACGCGGACCGAGCTCGTGCTCGAGGGGCTCGCGGGGAGGCAGGAACGGGCGGTCGAGCGCTCGCTCCGGGAGTACTTCGACGAAGGGATCGCGGGACTCGAGCGCGAGACCGAGGTGGCGGAGATCGTGCTCGAGGAGCTTCGGGTCCGCGGCCATGGCGCGCGCCAAGCTGGCGAGCTTGAGCTTCGACCTCCTGATCC
>CAZVOE010000127.1:0-2837 GCA_964628935.1 uncultured Acidobacteriota bacterium | reverse complement strand
GGACGTTTCCGTGAGGACCGAGGACGGTCCCCTCGGAGAGCGGATTCTCCGTGTCGTCGTCGATCCGGGACCTTTGGTCCGCGCCTCGAAGGTGGCGCTCGAGGGCATCTCACGGATCCCGGACGAGCGGGTGCGGAAGCAGATCCTGACCGGTCGGAAGGAAGGGCTCAAAAGCCGGCCGCTGTCCCCCGCCACGCTCGAAGAAGACGCCCGCGCCATCCTCGCGCTGTACCGTCGGGAGGGATTCTTGGACGCGGAGGTCGATCCGCCGGCCGTGCGCCTCTCCGTCGACGGCGACACCGCGGAGGTGATCTTCCGTGTTCGGGAGGGAGAGCTTCAGCGGATCGCGGAAGTCGTGGCGGTCGTCGAGGGGCCGGTCGACCGGGTGGAGGTCGAACGGTGGAGCGGGCTCGTGGCCGGCCAGCCGGCGTCGGCCGCCGCTTGGCCCGAGGCCGTGAGGAGGATCCGCGCCGCACTCGACGAGCGCGGATTTCCCGAGGGACGCGTCGAGGTGCGCCCCGATCGATCGCGCGGGGCGGTGGTCGCCCGTGTCGCCGTGAGCACCGGGCCGAGCATGCGTTACGTCGGCGCGGTCGTCGAGGGGAACTTCCGCACCCGGGAGAAAATCGTCCGGCGCGAGATCCCCTTCTCGCCGGGAGAGCCGATCTCGAGCGAACGGCTCCGCGAGCTGCAGCACCGCCTTTACCGGCTCGGCGTTTTCCAGGACGTCCGGGTCACGACCGAGCCTGCCGTGGGGGAAGGGCCCGAGGGCCGACTCGTTCGAATCGCCGTGTCGGAAGCGAAACCGCTCGGCCTCGGAGTCGGTCTCGGTTACGACACCGACGCCGGCACGCGGTTGAGCGTCGCCGTGGGGCACGACAATCTCGGCGGCTATCACCGCAGCGCCACGCTCCAAACCCGCTGGAGCAGCCTCGAAAAGCGCGTCCAGGTCGTCGGGCGGGATCCGTGGTTGTTCAACCGCCGCCTCGATACGACGGCGACCTATTTCTGGGAAACGCTCGAGGAGAACGGTTACGACCTCCAGCGCGACTCCCTGGCCTTCCGCGTGGAGCGGCAGCTCCCGTCGCGCTGGAAGCGCTTCGTTCGATACAACTTCCAGCAGGTCGACATCGACATCTACGAGGTCACGGACGAGGTGATCGAGGCGATCCGTGAACAGAAGCTGCAAGATCTCTCCCTCGGCGACGTCGGGGTCACCTTCGCCCGGGACACGCGCGACGATTCCTTCCTCCCGACGCGCGGCGGTTACGCGCTCGGAGAGTTCCGACTCTTCCTGCCGATGTTCCTGTCGGAAGAGAGCTTCGCGAAGCTCTTCGTCCAGGGCTCGGCGACGCACACCTTCACCGGCGGAGCTTCCTACTCGGTCGCGGGGCGTCTCGGCGCCGCGAAGACGTTCGGCTCGACCGTGAGCATTCCGCTCTCGGAGCGCTACTTCGCCGGCGGAAGCGCGACCCTGCGCGGGTTCGAGCGCGACACCGTGGGCATCGTCGTGGAAGGGATCCCGATCGGCGGCGAGGCGATGCTGATCCTGAACCAGGAGGTCCGTTGGCCGATCTGGAAGGGCCTGCAGGTCGTCGGTTTCACCGACTGGGGAAACGTGTACACGGAACTCCAGAGCTTCGACCCCACCGACCTCCGCTTCACCGTGGGAGCGGGCGTTCGCCTCGTCACCCCGATCGGCCCTCTGCGTTTCGAGTACGGGCACAAACTCGACCGGCGCGAGGGCGAATCGTCGGGGGAGTTCTACTTCGCCGTCGGCACGATCTACTGAAACGGCCGCCAGACACGTTCGAGGGGATCACGCCAAGGAGAAGCGCAAGTTCTCCCGGTGTCGGGCGAGGTGATGGTGGAGCTTTTGCTTCGCCTCCCGTTCCAGCTGTCGGACGCGCTCGCGGCTCAAGTTCAGGGTGCGCCCGATCTCCTCGAGGGTCAGTTCTTCTCCTCCGAGGAGCCCGTATCGGTTCCGGATGATGAGGAATTCCCGCTCATCGAGGTTCCCGAGGGCGACGCGAACGAGGTGCGACACCTCGCGCTTGTAAATGCTCTGCTCCTGGTCCTCGGTCTTCGCGTCCGCGAGGAGGGTTCCGAGTCGGCATTCCTCGTCGGCGTCCACATAGTCGTCGATCGAGAGCTCGCGTGGTAGCAAGGAACGAAACATGCTGCCTCCAGCCCCCCAAAGGAGGCGAGCAGCAACGGGCGTGCCGCAGGGTCGATCGGGTGGAGATCGGCTCCCTCGAGATCCTTCTTGCCCGAATTCGGCCACTCCCCTTTCCCGAGTACACCTATAGAGATAGACGCTTCTCGGCAGAAACGTGCCCGCCCCCACGTCGCCGTGGCGCCGACCCGCGAAGCCAAGGGACAAAATGACGCGGTGCCACTGCTACAATCGCCGGCTCTTTCCTGGAGCGGCCGTGGGTCGGATCCGCCTGCTTGACGACGCCCTGATCAACCGAATCGCCGCCGGCGAGGTCGTGGAGCGTCCGGCGTCCGTCGTCAAGGAACTCGTGGAAAACGCTCTCGATTCGAGCGCCACCAGGATCCGGATCCTGCTCGAAGGAGGGGGGAAGCGGCGGGTTCGGGTCGAGGACGACGGCCACGGCATGGACCGTGACGACTGTCTTCTCTCGATCGAGCGTCACGCGACGAGCAAGCTCGATGGTGACCCCCCGCTCGTCGGAATTCGCTCGTTCGGCTTCCGTGGCGAGGCCCTCCCGAGCATCGCGGCGGTCTCGCGCTTCCTCCTCACGAGCGCGGCAGAGGACGGCTCGGGAACCGAAATCGAGGTCCGAGGGGGACGCATCGCGGGCGTGGGGGCG
>CAZVOE010000126.1:0-9226 GCA_964628935.1 uncultured Acidobacteriota bacterium | reverse complement strand
GGTGGAGACGTCCGCGTGCCCGAGCAGGACTTGGACCGTGCGGAGATCCGCGCCTCGCTCGAGGAGATGCGTCGCGAAGGAGTGACGTAGGGCGTGGGG
The DNA here is from genome assembly GCA_964628935.1 of uncultured Acidobacteriota bacterium. GTDB lineage: Bacteria > Acidobacteriota > Polarisedimenticolia > Polarisedimenticolales > DASRJG01 > CAYLHQ01. The sequence continues at coordinate 9,127 of CAZVOE010000126.1, read as the reverse complement.
GGTCAACGGACCCGTGATCCCCGCCGCCCTTCCGTAGTTCCGGAGGTTCTTCCAAAAGCCTTGCCGCGTGAGTCGCGCGCCCTGACGATTGACGAAGAGGGTCTCCGTCCGCTTTCCGCGGAGGAGCGCCGGCCGCCCTTCCGCGAGGTATCGTTGCAGCGCGGAATTCGCGGTTGCGCCGAGCGGAACGACACGCTCCTTCGAACCCTTGCCGGTGCAGGTCAGATACCCTGCGTCGAGGCGCAGGTCCCCCAGCCGGAGGCTCACGAGCTCGCTCACCCTGAGTCCCGTCGCGTACAGGACCTCGAGCATGGCCGCGTCCCGGAGCCCTCGCGGATTCGATCGATCGGGTGCTTCGAGGAGACGGTCGACTTCGACCATGGAAAGGCACTTCGGGATCGACCTCCACGGACGCGGCGCATCGAGGCGGCGTGCGGGGTCTTCCGAAACGATGCCTCGCTCGCGAAGCCACCCGTAAAAACCGCGAACCGCCGCGGTCCAGCGCGCCACCGATCGAGGAGCGCGACCCTGGCCTCTGAGTAGCCGCAGCGCCGCGAGAAGATCCCGCTCCGTGGCTCGTTCGAGCGGCCGATCGAAACCGAGCGACCGTTCGAGCAAGGCGAGATCGCGCCGGTAGGCGTCCACCGAGTTGGCCGCCAGTCCTCGTTCGGTGGTGAGGTGCTCGAGATAGCGCGCCGGCCAGCCTTGCGCTCGTGGAGGAGATGTGCGCCGCTCACGATTCATCGGTTCACGCCACTCCATGCGGCGGATCGAGAAGGATCGTCACCGGTCCGTCGTTGACGAGATCGACCTCCATCGACGCCCCGAAAAGACCCGTCGCCACACGGAGTCCGCGGGATTCGAGTCGAGCGGCGAACCGTCGGTAGAGATCCTCCGCGAGCGGCGGCGGAGCGGCGCGGGAAAAAGACGGTCTCCGGCCGTGCCGAGTGTCCGCCGCGAGGGTGAACTGGGAAACGACGAGGACCTCGCCTCCTGCCTCCACGACGCTCCGGTTCATGCGCCCGTGCGCGTCGGCGAAGATTCGGAGTGCGGCGCACTTGTCCGCGAAGCGTTGCGCGAGTTCGATGGTGTCTCCCCTTTCCACCCCCAAGAAAACGAGAAGGCCGTGGCCGATCCCACCAACCCTCGAGCCTTCGACCCGGACCTCGGCGCGTACGACGCGCTGGAGCAACACCTTCACCGTCCCCTCCCGCCGCGTCCCAATGCGCGATCGACGAACCGCTTCAACCGCCGGGTCTCGTCGAAGCCGAGGCGAACGCCGCCCAAGGCGACGATCACGACCCCGAGCGTCACGCCCGCGGCGAGCCGAAGGGTCTCGCCGAGGGTGCCACCCCCCGGCAACCAGGTCTCGAGCGCGCGATGGAACAGGGCGACCGCCGCTCCCATGACGGCGGAGAGCGAGACGACGGCGACCGTCATCGGCAGGACTCGGTGCTCCGCGGTCGAGCCCGCGCGGCGCCGCAGTCCCCAGCCCAGAATGCAGAAGTTCACCCAGGCCGCCGTGGCGGTTCCCGCCGCGAGCCCCAGGAACGGGTGGAGGCCGAGGATGGGGAAGAGCGCGAGGAGAGCGAAATTCGCCCCGATCTTCGAGGCCACCGCCGCGGCGGACGCGACCACCGGAATGCGGGTGTCGCCGAGGGCGTAGAAGGTGGGAACCTGGACCTTGGTGGCGGCGTACGCGTAGAGCCCGAGCGCGTAGCAGAAGACCGCAGCGGCCGTCTGCGCGGTGTCCTCCGATCCGAATCTTCCCCGCTCGTAAAGCAGGCGGATGATCGGCTCGCGAAGCGCGATCAGGCCGGCCGAGGCGGGGATCGCGAGGAACGCAACCGCCCGGAGCGCGGTCGCGAGGTTGCCGCGGAGCGCGATGAGGTCTCCCCTGGCGGCGTCTTCGGAAACACGCGCGAGATTGACCGTGCCGAGCGCCACGCCGAACAGCCCGATCGGAAGCTGGATCAATCGGAAGGCGTACTGAAGCCACGAAATCGGGCCGTCGCCCAGGCGCGAAGCGAGGAGCGTGTCCACGAAGATATTGATCTGGACCGCCGCGAGGCCGAAAGTCGCGGGAAGCATCAGGAGCCCGACTCGGCGGAGGCCGGGATCGCGAGGGGCCCACTCCCAACCCAACCGAAACCCTACCGTGCGGAGGGCCGGAGCCTGGACGAGGAACTGCGCCGCGCCTCCCGCGAGCGCCCCGATCGCGAGCGCGAGGACGGGATCCGAGCCCCGACTCACGAGCAGGGCGGGAAGAGCGAAGATCGCGGCGATCGACAGCACGTTGAACGAGGCGGGGGCGAGCGCCGGCAGGAAGAAGCGGCCGTGCGTGTTCAGGATGCCCATCGCGAGGGCGGCGAGCGAGACGAACAGGAGGAAGGGCGAGAGGATGCGGGTCATCGCCGTCGTGAGCGCCGCCTTCTCCGGCCCGAAACCGGGCGCGTAAAGGGCCACGACCGCGGGGGCGGCTCCGAACAGGAGAAGGGAGCCCGCGCCGAGGACGACGACGAGCGTGGTCATCGTTCGACGCGCCAGCCGCCACGCCGCCTCCTCCCCGTTTCGGCCTCGCTCCGCCGTGAAGGTCGCGACGAAGGCGGCGGAGAGCGCTCCTTCCGCGAAGAGATCCCGAAGCAGGTTCGGAATCCGGAACGCCGTCCAAAACGCGTCGGTCGCGAACCCCGCCCCGAACACATAGGCCTGGGCTTGCTCCCGCACGAGGCCGAGAACACGGCTCACGAGCGTCGCCAGGCTGACGACGCCCGCGCTTCGGAGCAGACTCTTCGACGCGCTCATGAATTCCGACGGCGGCGCATTCTCCCCGACCGTCGGCCGGTTCCACAAGGGGGCGCTTGACACTCGAGCGGCCGCGCCGCTAGAGTCCGGCAGGTCCCACGAGTGGGCTGCCTCCTCGACATGGCGTTCCGATGCTCTTCGGAACGCGGGAGAGCGCGATGGCGAGCGTCAACAAAGTCATTCTGGTCGGGAACCTCGGGCGGGATCCGGAGATCCGTTACACCCAGGGTGGCACTCCGGTGGCCAACTTCACGATGGCCACGACCGAGCGCTGGAGCGATCCGAGCGGGGAGAAGAGGGAGAGAACGGAGTGGCACCGGATCGTCGTCTGGGGGAAACAGGCCGAGATCGCCTCGGAGTATCTCCGGAAGGGACGCCAAGTCTACGTCGAGGGTTCTCTGCAAACTCGCGAGTGGACCGATCGCGAAGGCAACAAGCGGACCACCACGGAGGTTCGGGCCCAGCGCCTCCAACTGCTCGGCCGCCCCGACGATCGCCAGGCCCCGGCCGCCGGGCAGGGCGAGGAGGAGGTCGCAGAACCCGCGGCGTTCGGAGAGGACGACATTCCGTTCTGAGCCGGTGGCCCGGGCTTCCGGGTCGCGGTATAGACTCTGGCGAATGAGAATACGGGCGATTCTGCGGGCCGGCGGAGGGGGCGCCGCGGCGGTCCTCGTCGGCGTTTTCCTATCCTTCGCGCACGCCCAGACCGTCGATCGTGTCTTTCCACTCGACCCGCCGAGCGGCGCGACGGTGGGCACGCGGCCCTACTTGAAGGTCGGGTTCGAGGGGACCGACCTCGCGAAGACACGGTTCCGCATCGAGCTGAGCCAGGACTCCTTCGACACGATCGAGCACACCTTCGATCAGCTCGCCGACGGAAACGGATGGGCGTACACCGCGCTCGGCGGTGAATCGGGAGCGCTCTACATGGTCCGGAAGCCGCTCGAGGACGGCGAGTACCAGTGGAGGGTCGCCGCCTGGAACGGCGTCGACTGGGTTCCCGGCAAGGACGACGCCTGGTTCCGTGTGGACGGCGTTCCTCCGGCAGACGTCACCGGGATCGACATGCGCATCGACGACGACGCGAAGAGCGTCCATCTGGCGTGGGACCCGGTGACGGTCGACCGGAATGGGCGACCCGAAACCGTCGTCCGCTACCACATCTACAGGTACGCGAAAAAGAGCATGTTCTTCGTGATCCGTCCCTTTCGCCTCGCGACGGTCGAGTCGACTGAATTCGAAGACAAGGACCGTCTCGCACTCGAGTCGCCGATCCTCTTTTACAAGATCACCGCCGAGGACGCGGCCGGAAACGAACCGGAACGGCGCTACTGAGCCGTGGCCGATTGGGACCGAGCGAGACGCTGACGGGCCTCGGTCGACGCGGCGGATTCCGGGTAGCGGGTCAGGACATCCTGCCAAGCCCGGCGCGCCTCCTCCCCGCGACCCTGACGCGCCCGGATATCGCCGAGGCGAACGAGGGCGATTTCGGGGGGGTACACCGGATCGGGCGCTTCCGCGAGTTCGCGCAGGACCTCCGCCGCGCGGTCGGCGCTCCCCGACGCCTCGAGGGCGTCCGCGAGTAGGGCTCGAGCGGTCCCGCGCAGCACCGGATCGTCCGTGGATCCCGCGACGGCCTCGAACAGCGGGACCGCCTCCTCCGCGCGCCCCGCGCGGAGGAGGGAGACGGCGCGGTAGGTCCGCGCAACGTCTCCGAGCGGGCTCCTCCCGGCCATCTTCGCCGCCTCTTCGAACTTCGCGGAGGCGGCGACCGGATCGCCGCCCCCACCGGTCTCCGACTTCGCTGGCTCGAGGAGCGCGAACCCTTCCGCGGCGATTCGTCCGGCGCGCGCCTGCCGGTTCTCGCTCCACCAGTTCCACCCGACGACGAGAAGCACGACCGCGAGGACGGCCCCCGTCCCGGCGGCCACCGCGCGCCAGTGCTCTTCGAGCCACTCGCCCGCGTCGAGCCCCGCCTCCACGAATTCGTCGTGCTTGAGTGCTTTCCGCGTGATCTTCTGAGCCATCGACGCTCCCCGCCCGCTCGGGTGGTGGGCCTGGCAGGACTTGAACCTGCGACCTTGAGTTTAGGAAACTCCTGCTCTATCCGTACTGAGCTACAGGCCCCTAGCCGTAGCGCATCAGCGTGAACACCTCGGCGTCCCCAAGGAGGCGCCGTCCGGAGAGGAACTCGAGTTCCGCGAGGAACGCAAAACCGGCGACGACTCCGCCCGTTCGCGCGATGAGCTTTCCCGCCGCGGCGGCAGTTCCCCCGGTCGCGAGCAGATCATCGACCACGAGGACCCTCTGCCCCTTCCCCACGGAGTCCCGATGGACCTCGAGCCGCCCTGTCCCGTACTCGAGAGCGTACTCCTCCGACCACGTCTCCCGCGGCAGCTTGCCGGGCTTGCGGATCAGGACGAGTCCCTTGCCCAGCTCGTGGGCGACGAGCGCGGCGAGAACGAATCCGCGGGCCTCGATCCCCGCGACCAGATCGATCTCTTCCCCCCGGAAGCGTTCGACGAGCCGTCCCACGACCCAGCGTAGAGCGTCGGGCCGCTGGAAAATGGGGGTCAGGTCGTAGAAGAGGATTCCCGGCCTGGGGAAATCGGGGACCTCCCGCACGACTTTCTTGAGGTCGCTGACTTTCATGCGCTCCCCTCGCCCGTGGGCGACCGGCCATCGTAGCAGAAGCACACCGGCCGAGCGCCTGTCGGGCGCGACCGAGCGTCGCTGAGGGAGAAGTTGGTCGGGGCGCCGCGATTTGAACGCGGGACCCCCTGGTCCCGAACCAGGTGCGCTACCAGGCTGCGCTACGCCCCGACCCCGAAAGCCCGTGGATGGTATCAGGAAATCGCTCGGCCTTTCAACGCTCGCCGTCGGCGTGGGTCTCCGCCTCGCGGAAGCCGAATCGCCCGACGAGGGGTACGAAACGGCACGGTTCGAGCGTCTCCCGTTCGAACCGTTCCCCCCTCCGGACGATCCGGGTCAAGACCTGCTCCGTCTCTCCGCCGTCCGCCCGGTCGTGAAGCAGCGGGAGGATCATGCGGCCCCCATCCTCCAACTGTTCGAGCAAAGGGGGGGGCACGTCCGGAGCCGCGGCCGTGACGACGATCCCTCGATACGGGGCGAACTCGCCCCAACCGTAAGTCCCGTCGAAAATCTTGAAATGGACGTTTTCGATCCCGAGCCCGCGGACGACCGCGAGCGCTCGACGGGAAAGGGAGGGGATTCGTTCCACGGTGTAGACCTGCTGGAAGAGCCGGGAAAGGACGGCCGCGTGGTAGCCCGATCCCGTTCCGATCTCGAGGACACGACCGGTCCCGTCCGGCTCGAGCGCCTCGGACATCCTCGCGACGATCCAAGGTTGCGAGATCGTCTGCTTTTCTCCGATCGGGAGCGAACAGTCGGCGTAGGCCCGGTCCCGGAGCGCCTCGTCGACGAAGCGCTCGCGCAGCACGGCCTCGATCGCCGCGAGGACGCGCTCGTTTCGAATGCCGCGCCGCCTCAGATCCTCGGCCATCCGGCGCCGAACGGGGGAAGCGCCGCTCACGGAGCGGCCAGAGCCCAGCGTCGCAGACGATCGAGCGACGGCACGTGGGTGAGATCGGCGTGGAGCGGCGTCACGGAAATCGCGTGCTCCTGGATGGCTCGGTGGTCCCCGTCCCGTTCCCCCGCGGGGGTCGCCTCCGCGCCACCGATCCAGAAATACGGACGCCCGGACGGGTCGATCCGCTCCACCGCCGCCGCGCGGTAGGTCCGAGTCCCCTGCCGGGTCACCCGGACTTCCTTCGGGCGTCCGAGCGGGACGTTGACGTTGAGAAAGACGCCTTCGGGAAGGCCGTCCCGGAGAACGACGGCGACGAGATGACGCGCGAAGCGCGCGGCGCACGAGTATTCGGCTTCGCCCGAATCGTCGACGGCGACCGAGAACGCCAGGCTCGGGACCCGGAGGAGCGTGCCCTCGAGCGCGGCCGCGACGGTTCCCGAATAGGTGACGTCGTCTCCCAGGTTGAGGCCACGGTTGATCCCCGAGAGGATGAGATCCGGCCGCCTACGGTCCGTGAGATGGAAAACGCCGAGGTGCACGCAGTCGGTGGGGGTCCCGTCGACCACGTAGCGTCCGGCCTCGCGCTTGCGCACCCGGAGCGGTCTCCCGAGCGTGAGCGCGTGCCCCGCGCCGCTCCGCTCGCGGTCGGGGGCGACGACGATCACTTCCCCGAGGTCGGAAACGGCCTCGGCCAGACGCGCGATTCCCGGCGCATCGTAGCCGTCGTCGTTCGTGACCAGGAAAAGCGGCTTCAATCGACTCGCGTCCCCCGGCAGAGAGAGGATTGGTCGGGGCGACTGGATTTGAACCAGCGACCACTTGCACCCCAAGCCGGGCAAAGGGTATTCCATGCGTTCCATGCGTTGCAACGCCGCAGTTTTCGAGACGCATGGAACCGGCGGAACGCATGGCGACCGGCGACCCTAGCGGCAACCCTTCGACAATCTGCACGCCCGTGCAAGTCGCTGCGCCCCGAAAGGGGGTCTGAGCGCGGGTTGCCGTTCTGGTATCCGCGCACCACTACTCCCTCACCGCCCGGAGACCCGCCCGTCGAAGATCGGGGAGAGCGTCGACTGCGCGGCGCCGCTGTTCCCGGCTCGCTTCGGCGTAGTAGCCGAAGAGCGTTGCCAGGGAGTGCCCGGTCTGCTGCACGAGTTCCTCGGGGCGGGCGCCGTTCTGAAAGGCGAGCATGCAGAACGTCGTGCGGAGGTTCCGTGTCGTGAACGCGCCGCGGTCACTCCCCCACGGGATCTCCGCCGTCCGGAATACGTCGTGCCACCGCTGGTAGGGGAACGACTCGAAGGCCTCGCCGAGGATCGGTCCTGAGGGCTCGGGTCCGTCCGCGTCGTGCCACTTCGCGAGGTCGGGGAGAAGGCGCGCCCCCGCCTCAACGTAGCGCGGCCGGCCCGTCTTCGTCTCGTGAACCGCGAACCGGGCCCCTGTGAGGTCGCCGTCTTTTCGGTCGAACGCCGCGTCCTCCCACCGAAGCCGCTGCGCCTCTTCGACCCGCATGCCGGTGTGCAGCACGAGCGCCGCCCACCGATAGATCGCCGCATCGTCCCGGGCCGCGGTCAGGATCGCCGCGGCTTGCGCAGCCGTCAGGGCCTTGCGGAGCCCCTTCGGTTCGTCCGGCAGGGCCACGAGCCGGCACGGGTTGTCCTGCACGAGCCGGCGACCCTTCGCGGTTCGCATGCAGTCGGAATAGACCCCCGACAGGAAGTAGACGTACTTGCGGATCGTGCTCGGGCTCTTCCCCTCCGACGTGAGCCGATCCCGCCACGCCTCGACTCGCTCGGCGGTGAGATCCGAGAGGGCGAGCGTCCCGAATTCCGACTCGAGGAGCGAGATCATCCACCCCTGCCAGTCAGCCCGCCGCTTCGTCCTGACGCACTCCCGGCGGTACACGTCGAGGAGGTCGGCGACCGTCGAGGTCGGGGCCTCGGCCTGTTTCTCTGCCCGCTCCCGTTCCCGTTCCTCCCGTCGCTTGACGGGGGGCGGCGTCCAGTTCGGATCGGTCGCCTGATCCCGTCGCGCCTCGATCCTCTTTCGCGCCGCCTCTTCCGTCAGTCCGACGCGCTCCACGATGGCGCGGCCGTTCCGCCGGTACTTGATGAAGTAGACGCGCCGGCCGTCGCTTCGCTCTTTCGAGAGCACGCCGCCGCCGTGGTAGGTCCAAGCGCTCGCCATGGACTACCTCCTTGCGCGAGGCGGACGCGGACGTTCGCAGGGCGATCCGGCATCTCGCCGTCGCGCTTCTTCGTCGAAAAGGCGCGCGGTCTCGAGCCACAGGTCGACGGCGGAAACCTCGCGTCGTGGGGTAGGGAACGGGATGATCTTCGCGACCACAACCGACTCAGCCCCTCCCGCGAGCGTCTCGGCCCTGCGCCGCCGGAACGGAGCGAGAATCCCTGTCGCCGCCTCGTTGCGGTCGAACCCGCGCCGCGACATCACCGCACCCCCTTCGGCTCGCCCGTTCTGAGCACCGAAGCGTCCGGCGAGTCGTCGAAGTGGGCAAGCGCGAGCCGAAGATCGGCCGCGGCGGTCTCCATCCAACGGGCCAGCGCGACGGCTTCGGCGCGTTCCTCGCTCGTCACGTCTCCCCACGCGTCCGCGCTCGCGCGCAGACTGCCGGCCGCCATTTCGAGCGTCCGCTCCGCCTCGTGCGCCGTGAGCCGGAGAGCCCTTGCCCCTCCGCGCCGGGTCACGGCCGCGCCTCTTTCTCCGCGTCGCACGCAAACTCGCAGAGCGCGGCGTAGAGCCGCTCCGATCCCT
>CAZVOE010000125.1:0-9277 GCA_964628935.1 uncultured Acidobacteriota bacterium | reverse complement strand
ATCTCGGGTCGGACGCCGAGGCCGTCGGCGATCCGTCGGATCATCTCCGCGAGCGGCACGGGCGAGGATCCGCCGAGGTTCCAGATCCGAAATCCCCGGATCCGCTCGGCCGCGAGGAGGATCCCGTCCACGATATCGTCGACGTAGGTGTAGTCCCTGCCGTTCGTGCCGTCCCCGAACATCGAGATCGCGCGGCCCTCGAGCATCGCCCGCGCGAAGGAGTGGATCGCGAGATCCGGCCGCTGCCTCGGACCGTACACGGTGAAGAACCGGAGACACGCCACGTCGGTCCCGTGGAGATGGTGGTGCACGTGGCACAGCAGCTCGCCCGCGCGCTTCGTCGCCGCGTAGGGGGAGACCGGCTCGTCCACGGGATCGCCCTCCGCGAACGGCACCTTCCGGTTGTTCCCGTATACCGAGGACGACGATCCGAAGATCAGTCGCTTCACGTCGTGCCGGCGCACCGCTTCCAGGACCTGGACCGTCCCGTCCACGTTCACCGACGCGTACCCCACGGGGTCCGCGAGCGAGGGACGGACCCCCGCCTTCGCGGCGAGGTGGACGACGAGATCGGCCGGCTCGGAGAGAGCGTCGTCGAGGGCCGAAGGATCGCGGATGTCGCCGCGGACGAGACGGAAGCCGGGCGCCCCCTCGACGACCGCGAGGTTCCGCTCCTTGACCTCCGGATCGTAGAACGGATCGAAGTTGTCGAGGACGACGACGGCGCGGCCGGACCGGAGGAGCCTCTCCGCGAGATGGGAGCCGATGAAACCGGCGCCCCCGGTGATGACGACCCTCCGCATCGGATCAGAGCTTGTGGATCTTCGCGCGGCCGGAGCGCACCGCGCGGGTCGCGTTGCGGGTGTCGAGCACGACCTTCGCGCTCTTCACGATCGCGTCGTAATCGTAGACGGAGTGGTCGGTCACGATCACCACGAGGTCGGACCGCCTGAGGCTCGACGGCGTGAGCGGCGTCACCCTCCGCGTGACGCCGTCTTTGACCTCGACGGTCTTCGCGAAGGGATCGTGGAAGGAGACCTTCGCGCCGCGCTCGTCGAGCAGTCGGATGACGTCGAGCGACGGAGATTCCCGCAGGTCCCCGGTATCCCGCTTGTACGCGACCCCCACGACGAAGATCCGGGCCCCCTTGAGGCTCTTGCGTCGAGCGTTGAGGAGCTCCGTCGCTCGCCGCACGACGACCTCGGGCATGTGGCCGTTGATCTCGGAGGCCAGCTCGATGAAGCGCGCGGAGTAGTTTAGGGTCTTCAGCTTCCAGGCGAGATAGTGCGGGTCGAGAGGGATGCAGTGGCCCCCGATCCCGGGGCCGGGATAGAACTTCATGAACCCGAAGGGCTTCGTCGCGGCCGCGTCGATCACCTCCCAGACGTCGAGGCCGAGGCGCTCGCACATCAGCGCGATCTCATTGACGAGGCCGATGTTCACCGCGCGGAACGTGTTCTCGAGCAGCTTGCACATTTCCGCGGCCTCGGTCGAAGACACGAGGTGCACCGTGTCGACGGCCTGGGAGTAGAACGCTTTCGCGGCTCGCGCGCATCGCGCCGTGACCCCTCCCACGACCTTCGGGGTGTTGCGGGTCGTCCAGATCCTGTTTCCGGGATCGACCCGTTCCGGGGAGAAGGCGAGAAAGAAGTCCTTCCCGGCCCGGAGCCCCCCCGCTTCGCGCATCGGCCGGACGACTTCCTCGGTCGTGCCCGGGTAGGTCGTCGATTCGAGCACCACGAGTTGGCCGGGGCGGATCTCCTTCGCGATTTCCGACACCGACGCGACGATGTACGAAATGTCCGGGTCCTTCGTCTTTCGGAGCGGAGTCGGGACCGCGATGAAGATCGCGTCGAGCTTCCCGCATCCCCGGTACGCGCTCCGGGCCTCCACGAGCCCCCGCCGGACGAGCGGGCGGAGTTCCCGGGAGGGGATGTCCTCGACGTGCGAGCGTCCGGCGTTCACGTTCGCGACCTTCGTCTCGTCGACGTCGATGCCGACGACCCGGAACCCCGCGCGGGCGTACTCCACGACGAGCGGAAGGCCGACATACCCGAGGCCGATGACGCCGATCCGTGCCTGGCGGGTGGGAACCTTCGCGAGCAACTCCTCGAACGGCTTCTTCTTCACGGGGGAAACTCCTGGGACAGGGCCGTCGCGGTCCTCCGGACGGGGTTTTGCGCGCCGCATGCTAGCGCGGGGGTCGGAGACGTCGCCATGACGGGAGCCGCCGGGCCCCCTCACGATCCTCCCGACGGAGGAGGGGGCGACGCAGGATCGCGGATCTCGATCCCCTTCTTCTGGTAGCGGCGCAGGAGCCAGTTCGCGAACTTGCTGTCCCCCACCCCGGCGATCACCTGCGTGGCGCCGTCGTAGAGCGTCCGGTCGTTGACGAGGAGGCCCAAGGTCCCCTGCCCGTTGTTGATCTTCGTCGTGATCTCGGCGAGGTTCTGCATCGTGAGTCGCAGGTCGGCCGCGAATTGCTCCGAATACACCGGATCGTTCAGGAGCCTGCCGAGCGTCCCCTCGGTCGACTCCAGCCGCTCGCCGACTTTTCGGAGCGAGGTCGATGCCCTCCGGAGTTCGGCCATCGTCTTCCTCGCGTCCCCCTCCTCGGCCAGGAGGTCCCCGAGCGCTCCCTCGCCGCGCGAGGCCCGTTCGAGCAGGGCGGCGAGGGCGTCGATCGCCGCTCCGAGCGCTTCCGATCGCTCCGCGAGCTCCGGGTCCGAAACGAGACGGCCGGCGAACCCCTCGCCCCGCGTCAGGCTCCCCGTGAGGTCGCGGAGGTTCTCGAGGGCTTCCCGGGCTGCGGCGAGCCCCTCTTTCCCGAACTCCGGATTCCGAAGCATCTCGCCGAGGAGACCCTCGCCCCGCTCGAGCGGCTCCAAGATCTCGCGCACCGAGATCGTGATCGCCGCGAGGTTCTCCGCGATGTCCTCCCCCTTCTCCAGGAACTGGCTTCCCTCGGAGGTCGGGATCACCGACCCCGGCGGCAGTTGCGGCCGAGCCGGGTCCCCGGCGGAGACCTCGACGTATTTCTCTCCGGACAGGTACTGAAGGAACCGGAGCGTCGCCGTCGACCCCTCGCGGACCCGCCCCCCGTACGCCTGTTCGATCCCGAATTCCACCTCGATCCCTTGGGCGCCCGGATCGACCGGGAGCCGGATGCCGGAAACGGTCCCCACGGTCACGCCGGAAATCTTCACGGGAGAGCCGAGGATCACGCCGTCCACGGAGGAAAAAACCGCCCGGAAGGCGACCTTGCGCGAGAAGATCCGAGACTCCCCACCGACGGCCATGATCCCCACGGCGAGCACGATGAGCGCGAGCGCCGCGAATCCGCCCACCGCGAGATCGCGGCTACGGTACTTCGCCATGGTTCCCTCCCGAGAGAAACGCCCGGAGGCGCGGGTGGTCGGAGGCCCGGGCCTCGGCGGTGGTGCCGTGGAACTCGATGCGCCCTTCGTAGAGGAAGGCGACGCGGTCGGCCACGGCGAAAGCCGAGTCGATGTCGTGGGTCACGACGACGGAGGTTACCCCCAACCGCTTCTGGAGCGAACGGATGAGCCGGTTGATCGTTCCCGCCGTGATCGGGTCGAGGCCGGTCGTCGGCTCGTCGTAGAGCAGGCAGCGCGGCGCGATCGCGATCGCCCTTGCGAGCGCGACCCGCTTGCGCATCCCCCCCGAGAGGTCGGCGGGCATCTGCTCCTCGACCCCCTCGAGCTCGACGAGGGCGAGGACCTCGCGCACCCGCGCCGCGATCTCGGCCTCGCCGAGAGCGGTGTGCTCCCGGAGGGCGAAGGCGACGTTGTCCATGACGGTCATCGAGTCGAAGAGGGCCCCGGCCTGGAACAGCATGCCGACCTTTTTCCTGCACTCCTGCAGTTCGTCCTCGTCGAGCCCAGAAATCTCGGTCCCGTCGACCCAGACCTCCCCGGAATCGGGGCGCTGGAGCCCGATCGCGTGCCGGAGGAGGACCGACTTCCCCGAGCCGCTGCCGCCGAGGATGACGATCGAGTCCCCGCGCTCCACCTCGAGATTCACCCCCCGGAGGACGCGGTTGCTCCCGAAGGACCTGTGGACGTCGACGAAGCGGAGGAAGGGGTCTCCCATCGGCGCCCTCAAAAAAGGAGGAAGAATTTCGTCAGGAAGAAGTCGGAGATGATCACGGAGATCGACGCGGTCACGACCGTCCGGGTCGTGGCCTGGCCGACGCCGTCGGCTCCGCCGGTGGCCCGGATCCCGTTGAAGCAAGCGATGATCCCGATGAAGAGACCGAAGAACACCGTTTTCCCGAGCCCGCTCGCGAGGTCCTGGAGCGAGAGGGCGCCGAGGACGTGGCTCATGAAGTAGGCTCCGCTCTGTCCCACGTCGTAGACGGCCATCGCGAGCCCCCCGAAGAGTCCCATCGCGTCGGCGAGGATCGTGAGCATCGGGGCCGCCACGAGGAGGGTCCCGACCCGCGGAACCACGAGCTTCTTGACGGGGCTCGCCCCGAGCGCTCGGATCGCGTCGACCTGCTCCGTGACCGCCATCGAGCCGAGCTCGGCGGTGATCCCGGCACCGACCCGGCCCGCGAGCATGAGCGCCGTCAACACCGGGCCGAGCTCGCGGACGACCGCGAGGGCGAGGAGATCGCCCACGAACGTCGTGCCGCCGTACGCCGAGAGCGAGTAGGCGGTTTGCACGGCGAGCACCATCCCGGTGAACAGCAAGGTGACGTTCGTGATCGTGAGCGAACCGACGCCGAGGTGGAGCATCTGTTGCATCCACAGGTCGACCTCGAACGGCCTGCGCAAGCCCTGACGGAGCGTCTCCGCCGTGAGCGCGACCATCCCGCCGAGGTCCTCGAGGGTGCTTCGGAGAAAGGGCGGCATGCGACGGCGGGAGGATAGGGTCCGTCTTCCGCCGGGGTCAAGCGCCGGGCGCTATACTGCCCTCCCGTGTTCCGCGGCCTCGTCGTATTGTTCGTCTTCGTGTTCGCGACCGCCGTGCTCGGCACGGCGGCGATCGTCGGGGAAATCGTCCTCCCGGGGCGGCATCTCTGCTTCCGGATCGGCAGGACCTGGTCGCGTCTCCACCTCCTCGCGGCCGGGTGCCGGGTCGAGTATTCCGGGCAGGAGAACCTCGAGCGCCGGCTCCCCTGCATCTTCGTCTCGAACCACCAGTCGAACCTGGACATCTGGGCGCTCGCGATGGTCCTGCCCGTCTCGACACGGATCGTCGCGAAGGCTTCGCTCTTCCGGATCCCGATCTTCGGCCGCGCCATGCGTTCCGCCGGCTTCATCGCGATCGACCGGGGCGATCGAGAGAAGGCGATCCGGAGCCTCGACGCGGCCCAGGCCTGGCTTCGCGCGGGAAACCCCATCTTGATGTTCGCCGAGGGGACCCGCAGCCGGGACGGGAGACTCCTCCCGTTCAAGAAAGGGCCGTTCCATCTCGCGGCGCAGACCGGCTGCCCCGTGGTCCCGGTCGCGGTGGTCGGGTCGTGGTCGTTGATGCCGCCCGGTGGCCTCGTGGCCCGTCCCGGAACGATCGCGGTGCGGTTCGGCGACCCGCTCCGGGCGGACGGCGAGTCGGCCGCGTCCGTCGGCGCCTTGCTCGATCGGGCCCACGATGCCGTCTCCCGGCTCTCCTTGCGGCCGGTCGTCGCCTGACCCCCTACGCGCTGCCGCGCGATCCGCCTCGAATCGGGCACCAGAAAAGAGCCGCGCGGAGGCTCGCCCACACGAGCCGAGCCCGCCGGGGGGGTCGGATCCCGCGGAGCCACGCGGCGATCTCCGCTGAGAGCGCTCCTTGGGCCCTCCCGCCGGTCGGGCGCCGACGCGCGGAGGCGTCGCACAGGGCTTCCCAGAGAACTTCGGGGTCCGGCTCCGGTACGAACCGGATCTCCCCGGCGAAGGCGTCCCGAATCTCGAACTGGTGGTCGTTCACGTGTTCCCCGAGCCGCGAGCGCCTCGGCACGACGACCGGCGTGTGCCCCGCCAGGATCGCGTCCCGCACCGTTCCCGATCCCCCGTGGCAAACGACGGCGTCGGCGGCGCGCATCCTCTCGATCAGTCTTTCACGCGGCTCGAAGGGGGCTCCGTCGATCCCCGCAGCGAGGCCGCCCCCCGCATGCTGGGCCCAGATCGAGAGTTCGGGCCGGACGCGTTTCAGCTCGCCCAGCAGGGCGAGGAGCCGAGGGAACCGCATCGTCCCGACGACGGCCACGACTCTCACCCGAGCCTCCCCACGTACCGGAACCGCGGAAGTTTCGAAAGGAGCCGCTCGTGCTGGACGTAGCCCTCCGTCGCGAGGAATCGCATGAGTTTCCCGGTGAGCGACGGCTCCCGAATCTGCGAGATCGGCTCGATGTACACGACCGGGATTCCGGCGAGTCGGGCGACGACGGCGGCGCTGACGGCCGGGCTCGCTCCCGCCGAGATCATGGCGTCGGGGCGCTCCCGCGCGAAGATCGCGGCGCACTCGACGGAGTTCCACAGCACGAGGGGACTCCGCTCCGCGTGGACGATCCGGTACGCGCGCGCTCCGTCCGGGAGCGCGGGGGACCGATCGTTCAGGACCCAGAACAGGTCGTGCTCCCGGAGGGCCGGCAGGAGTTGCACGAGCTCGGTGAGGTGCCCCCCCACCGACGAAACGAGCGCGATCTTCATGGCCTCGCCCGGACGAGTCCCTCGGCGAACGACTCGAGGACGAGGAGCGCGAGCTTCCGCGAATCGGCGCCGAGCGACGCGCCCGCTCCGCCCCCCGGATCGAGCCACGTCATGACGGGAATGCCGAAACCGGTTTTCGGGCGCCGGAAGACCTCGTCCGGGAGTTCCGGGGCGACCGCGCGAGCGACCGCCGCCTTCCCGCCCGAACGGGCCGGTTCGAAACCGAGGGACTCGATCTCGCCTCTCAGGAACGCGTCCACGAACGGAACGCGCAACTCGAGCGAGTGGGCCATCGAGGCCCAGTCCGCATCGCGGAGGAGCTGGTTCCTCATGTATTGGAGCGACTCCATCCAGTGCACCGCCCTCCACGGGTCGTCCTCGATCGCCTCGATCGCGATCCCCTGGGCGCGGAGCGCGGCCTCGAGCGGCGGGGAACGGTCGAGGGCCGAGAGCCCCTCCCGGGCGAAGTCCTCGGGGAGCAGCCTCGCGACTTCCGCCGGAAGGAAGAGGCCCCGGCGCAGCGCGTAGGCCCCGAGGAGGCTCCCCCCCGTTTCGAGCATCGCGGCGAGCTTGGGCTTCGAGGGAACGAGCCTCGAGAGCGGGGGCCACAGCGCGCGCATCCCCGGAACCCGCCGGAGCCGCCGAACCCGACGGGCCCAGCGGGGCACGTCGCGGAACGACGCGTAGCTCCCGAACAGTTCGTCTCCTCCGAGCCCCGACAGGACGACCTTGAAGCCGAGATCGCGCGCGGCGCCGCTGACGACGTACGTGTTGAACCCGTCGATGCTCGGCTGGTCCATGGCGGCCAGCGCCCGTTCCCACAGCCCGAGGAAGTCGCCGCGGCCGAGGGTCCGCTCGACGTGACGCGTCCCGAGTGCGGCCGCCACCCGGGCGGCGAGCGGGGCCTCGTCGCGCGGCGTTCCCCGGAACTCCTCGAAGGCGAGGGTGATCGTCGTCGGGGGCTCCGGGGACGCCCGCCGCGCGAGAGCCGCGATGATCCCGGAGTCGAGGCCCGCGGAGAGGAAGATCGCGACCGGGACGTCGGAGACGAGATGGTGACGGACCGACCGCTCGAGGGCGGAGGCGACGCTCGTCCGCTCCGGGGACGCATCGCCGCGCGCGAGCCGGACGAACGGAGCGGGCTCTCCGACGCCGTCCGGTCCGGCCCGGAGGAAGTGTCCGGGCGGGAGGGCGCGAACGCCGCGCCGGAGCGTCCACGGCTCCGGGACCGAGCCCCAGAGAAGGAAGCCCACCGCGGCCGCGGGCTCCACCCCTCGCGCGATCCGTCCGGAGATCTCGAGGGCCTTGAGTTGGGACGCGAAGCGGAACGTCCCGTCGCTCGTCGCGACGTAGAGCGGCTTGATCCCGTACGGGTCGCGCGCGAGAACGACGCTCCGCTCCGCTTCGTCCCAGATCGCGAGCGCGAACATCCCGCGGAGCCGGGCGAACCCCGCGGCGCCCTCGGATCCGTAGAGCGCGAGGACGACTTCGGTGTCCGACCGCGTCCGGAACCTCGCGCCCCGGTCCTCGAGGCTCGCCCGGAGCTCCCGGAAGTTGTAGATCTCGCCGTTGAACACGATCCGGTATCGGCCGTCGGCGCTCGCCATCGGCTGCGCTCCCGCCTCGGAGAGGTCCAAGATCGCGAGCCGGCGATGTCCGAGACCGGCCTCTCCGTCCGCGGAGAACCACGCGCCGGCACCGTCCGGACCGCGATGCGCCATCGCGTCGCGGACGCGGAGGATCTCGTCGCGGTCGACCGGTGGGGCCGACGCGCGGACGCGCACGCTCCCGCAGATCCCGCACATCGCCTAGCGGCCCCCCGCGACCGTGCGGAGGAAGCGGCAGGTCTCCTCGCGAAACCGTTCGAATCCGAACGCCGCCTCCGCCCGCGAACGGGCGGCCGCGCGCGCCCGTCGATGCGTCGAGGGGTCCGCGGCGAGCGAGAGGAGATACCCCGCCTGACCCCGAAGGTCCTCCGGCGCGCCGACCCATCCTCCCTCGCCGTCGAGGATCTCGCGGCTGCCGTCCCGGTCTCCGACGAGAACCGGCGTGCCGCACGCCATCGCCTCGATCGGCGTGAGCGGAAGTCCCTCCCCCATCCCCGGACCCGCCTCGCTCGTGAGGTAGAAGGCGTCCCCGGAGCGATACACGTCCGCCATGTGGGCCTCGTGGATCGCGCCGGGAAACCGGACGCGCTCGGAGATCCCCAGAGCGCGAGCGCGCGATCGGAGGAACTCCACGTCGTTCCCTCGGCCCGCAAACACCCCCTCGAAACGCTCCGCCGGGAGCTGCGCCAGGAGGCGCAGCAGGCGCTCGGTCCCTTTGTACCGCGCATCGGAGGCGATCCGCCCGAGGAAGAGGATCCGGAACCGCTCCCCGCGGGGAATTCCGTACCCCTCGAGCACGGACGGGTCGGGCTCGCCGGGGCGGAACCGCTCGAGGTCGACGCAGTCCCAGATCACGGCCGGGGCCCGCGCAGCGAGCCCCTCGCGGGCCGCGTACTCCGCCGTGTTGTGGCAGTCGGCGACCACGCCGTCCGCGGCGCGAAGGGCGGCTGCGCGCGCGCGCCTCAGGCCGCTCCAGATTTCGATTCCGTACACGGTCTGTGCGAAGGCCGCGCC
>CAZVOE010000124.1:0-9307 GCA_964628935.1 uncultured Acidobacteriota bacterium | reverse complement strand
GACCTCCCCGCCATGCCACCTCGAGCGGCTCTTCGAGGTCGCCGCCCGCGGGACCGACGAGGCTCAGCGCGACGACCGCGTCCCGGCCGAACTCCTCTCGCATCGCCCGGATCTGGTACCTCCCGTAGCGGGCGATGCCCCCCTTGTCGAACAGGCCCGGGGAGAGAAAGAGGACTCTCACGCCGCCACCTTGCGGTAGGCCTCGACCATCCGGCGAGCGGCCGACTCCCACGAAAACTCCCTCCGCATCCACGCCTGTCCGGCGCGACCCATCGCGGCGAGGTCCGACGCCGGGAGACGCGCGAGGACTGCGGCGAGCCTTTCCGGCTCGGGATCCACCCAGAATCCGCACCCTTCGGCTTCGAGTCTCCGCCACGGCGTTCCGGTGCTCGCCACGACGGCGCACCCGTGCGCCAGAGCCTCCGCGACCACGATCCCGAAGTTCTCCGAGTGCGACGGCACGACCACGACGTCGGTCGTGCGCAGGAGGTCCTCCTTGTCCTCGCCCGCGACGGGGCCGAGGAATCGGACGCGGTCCCCGAGACCGGCCACGTCGGCGCGCCGCTCGAGTTCCTCCCGGTAGGCGCGCTCTCCCCCTCCCGCGATCCGGAGCGACCACTTCTCGAATCCCCGCGCGCGCGCGACGGCGCACGCGTCGAGGAGATTCTCCAGTCCCTTGATCGGGTGGAGGCGCCCGAGAAACGTCAGTCGCAACTCCTCTCCGCGCGGAGGCCGCTCGAACGGCTCCGGAATCGACACGCCGTTCGGGATGACCATCGCGTCGAGGCGCGGAAACGCGTTGCGCGACGATTCCGCCTCCTCCTCCGACGTCGCGTGGAGGAGGGTCCGGCGGGGCGCGAGGAGACGGCACGCGAGGCGCCACAGGCGCTTCGACCCCCTTCGGGTGGCCCCCTGCCATTCCATCAGCGATCCCCGAGGCGACCAGACGACACCCCGCGACGTCATGCGCGCCGCCGCGAGCGTGGGAAGCGTCGGGAACGAGTAGACCGCGGTCAGGTGGACCACGTCCGCCCGCCCCACTGCGGCCGCGAGACGGGCGAGGAGTCCCGGCGCGATCGAATCCCCGGCGAACCTCCGCGCGTAGCGGACGCGCAGCCCCGGGACCGGCTCTCGATCCCTCCCGCTCGGAAGCTCGAGCCTCCGGTCCCCGTCGGCATCGGTCGTGAGGACCTCGATCCGTGTCCCGCCCTTCGCGAGCGCCACGCACAGACCGTGCACCGATTCGATCGGCCCGCCGTAGGCCGTCGCCGGCCAGTAGGAGGGAACCACGTGGAGCACCGCGAGCGGCCGGTCGGACCTCACGCCTTCACTCGAACCGCTTCTTGATGACCTTCGCGGGGGTGCCCGCGGCGATCGACTCTTCCGGGATCTCGCCCATGACCGTCGATTGGACCGCGATCCAGGCCCCCCTGCGGACCCACGCCCCCGGCAGGGCCACCGAGTTCAAGCCGAGGGCGGTCGCCTCCTCGAAGACCACCGGCGACACGATGAGGGACTGGAGCTTCGGATCGGCCATCGACGAGAAGCGGTAGGCCGTACGGTCCGAAGGGTCGGCGGGGTTCGCATGGTGGTGGGACATGCTGTACACGAGACCGCCGGAAGCGATCGTCGTGTCGCTCCCGATGACGACCCCGCCGTGCCCCTGCAGCACCACACCGATCGCGATGTGGCAGCCGTCGCCGATCACCACCTCGCCCTCGCGATGGCGGAAGCCCGGGTGGGGCTTGCGGTGAACCGGTCCTCCGACATCGGAAGGAGGGCCGGCGAGGATCGTCACCCCATGATCGATCCACGTGCGGTCGCCGATCGAGACCCACCCGGCGCCGAGGATCCGGACTCCCGTGTCGATGACCGCCCCATCCCCGAGCCGCGCGAGTCGCCGCTTCCAGTACGCGCCCCGGACACGCCTTCCCAGCCCGCCGGGGATGTCCCGGATCAGCCACTCCAGGAGGGAGGCGGCGACGCCAAGGAGGAGCTTCACGGGCCGTTCAGGACCTCGCGGAGCGCCTCCCCGATCCTCGCGACGTCTTCCCGCCCGAGCGTCGTCGACGTCGGAAGGTTGAATGCCGTCCGGCTGAGCCGGTCGGCGACGGGGGTCCCTTCCGTGCGAGCCCCGACCTTTCGGGCGCCCCGGTAGGGAGGCATCTCTCCGAGCGCCACGAAGAACGGCCGGGTGTCGATTCCGCGATCCGCGAGCGCGGCGAGGATCGCGTCCCTCGCCTCGGCGGAGCGGGACTCCGCGAGCTCGACGCACACGATCCAGTTCACCGGCTCGGCCCACTCCATCTTCGGATTGAGCCGGATCCCGTCGATGCCTTCGAGTTCCTCGCGGTACCACTCGAGGAGGGAGCGCCGCTTGGCGAGAAACTCCTCGATCCGCTCGAACTGGGCGCAGCCGAGCGCGGCCTGTGGGTTCGTCATGCGGAAATTGTACCCGGCCTCGAAGTGATAGTAGCGCCGCCCGGGGTCCATCGCGTGATCCTTGAGCTGCCGGATACGCTCGGCGAGCGCCCCGTCGTTCGTGACGACCATCCCCCCCTCGCCGGTCGTGATGATCTTGTTCCCGTAGAAAGAGAAGGTCCCGAGCCGGCCCATCGATCCCATCGGGCGGCCGCGGTACCGGGCCCCGTGCGCCTCGGCGCAGTCCTCCAGGACGTCGACGGCTCGCCCCGCGCAAACCGCGAGGATGAGGTCCATGTCGCAGGGATGACCGTACGAGTGGACGGCGATCACGGCGCGGGTGCGCGGTCCGATCGCACGGGCCAGAGCCTCGGGGTTGAGGCACCAGTACTCGGGGTGGACGTCGGCGAGCACCGGCTCCGCGCCCACGTGGACGACCACCGCGGCCGCCGCGGCGAACGTGAGCGCGGGGACCACCACCTCGTCTCCCGGGCCCACCCCGAGCGCCTTCAGTGAGACTTCCAGCGCCGTCGTGCCGTTCGAGACCGCGATCCCGTGCTCGGTCCCGCAATAGCGGGAGAAGGCCGTCTCGAACCGACCGATGTACGCGCCGAGCGAGGACACCCAGCCGGACCGCACGGCGTCCATCACGTACCCTCGCTCGCGTTCGCCGATGTCCGGGCTCGAAACCGGGATCTTACGCGGCGGCATGCGCCCCCTCCTTCTTCCCGGGCGCGCCGGGGGACAGCGATTCGATCAACGCGACGAACGCGGCCAGCCCCTTTTCGCGCGCGTACCGCTCCTCGAACAGACGGCGCGCGAACGAGCCGTCCTTGGCCGCGGCGGCGGGATCCCGGCGGTACGCGTCGATCGCGCGGGCCACTCCTTCCGCGTCCCCGTTTCGGAGAGAGCGGCCGCACCCCGAAGCGACCACCTCGTGAACCTCCCCCGCCGCGGGCCCGATGTAGACCGCGGGTCGCCCCGCGGCGAGGATCCCGTAGATCTTCGACGGGACGAGAAGCCCCTCCATCCGCGGGCGCAGCGTCACGGCGTGCAGGTCGGCGGCGGTCAAGCTGTCCCCCAGGGCGCTGCGCGGCGCGTAGGGATGGAATTCGACGTTCTCGAGGCCTCGGCGCCGAGCGCCCTCCTCGATCTCGCGGCGTCGCGGGCCGTCGCCGACGAAGGCGAATCGGACCTCGGGATCGCCCGCGAACCGACTCGCGGCGTCGAGAAGGGTCTCGAACTCGTGCGCGAGCCCCATGTTTCCCGAGTACAGCACGACGAATCGACCGTCCCAGCCCAGTCGCTCGCGGTAGGGGTGGCCCTCCCGCGGTCGCGGCCGGATCGAGTCCCCGTCCGCCCAGTTCGCGATGACGACGGCCCCCTCGGCCCCCTCGGTGTCCAGTCGATCGGCCATCGCCCGATCGAGCGCGACGACGCGGTCGCTCGAACGGAGCAGAAACCGCGACGCCCGGGAGAGCAGGCGCGCGAGCGCCGACCCGGCCGGGATCGCGCCGAGTTCGACCGCGAGGTCGGGATACACGTCCATCACCCAGTACACGGTCCGGGCGCGCCGGAACCGCGCGGAGAGCGCTCCCAGCCCGGCGACGAGCGGGGGCGTGGAGAGCGATACGACGACGTCCGGCCGGGGGATTCGCAGCAGCGCCCAGCCGGCGCCGGCGAGGAACGTGGCGTAGTCGGCCATCCGGCCGGTGCGGCTTCCGCGGCCGAAGGCCGTCGCGTTCGGCCGGACGACCCGAACTCCGTCCTCGACGCTCCGCGCGGGATACCTCCGCGACGGGTCGGCGTACGCGCGCCGCGACGCAACGGCGAACACGTCGTGCCCGCGCGCCGCGAGCCCCGCGCCGACGTCCGACAGGAGCTGCGCCGTGGCCGCCTCGTCGGGCGCGTAATACTGGTTGAGAAGGACGATCCTCACACCGCCCCGTCGTTCTTGCGCAGCAAGGCCTTCCCGACCACGAGCGTGTCCATCCGGGTCCGCTCGAAGCAGTCGAGCGCCTCGCTCGGATGATTGACCACCGGCTCGTTCTCGTTGAAGGAGGTGTTTAGGACGACCGGCACCCCGGTCGCCCGGTCGAACGCCGAGATCAGACGGTAGTACAGCGGGTTGCCGCTCCGCGATACCGTCTGCAGGCGGCCCGTTCCGTCCACGTGGGTGACGGCGGGGATCGTCGCGCGCTTTTCCTCCCGAATCCGGTACACCTGAAGCATGAACGGGACCGGGTACGACTCCTCGAAGAATTCCCCCGAGCGCTCTTCGAGGATCGACGGCGCGAACGGCCGGAACCCCTCGCGCCGCTTGATCCGCTCGTTCAGGACGTCCTTCATCTCCGCGCGCCTCGGGTCGACGACGATCGACCGGTTGCCGAGGGCTCGGGGCCCCCACTCGCTCCGTCCCTGGAACCACCCGACGACGTCCCCGGCGGCGATCCGCTCGGCCGTCCGGCGGCACAGGGTGTCCTCGTCGTCGATCCACTCGTAGCGCGCCCCCCGACCGTCGAGGAAGGACCGGACCGCGGCGTCGTCGTAGCCGGGTCCCCAATAGGCGTGCTCGAGCCGGAAATCGCGGGGCTTGCGAAGGGTCCGGTGCCAGACCCAGAAGGCCGCGCCGACGGCCGTTCCCGCGTCTCCCGCGGCGGGATGGATGTGAAGGTCCCGGAAGGGCGTCCGCTCGAAGATCTTCCCGTTGGCGACCGAGTTGTACGCGCAACCTCCGGCGAGGCAGAGCGCCGACTCCCCCGTCTCCCGAGCGAGGTGGTTGAGGGCGTGGAAATAGACCTCTTCGGCCATCGCCTGAGCCGAGCGGGCGAGGTGGTGGTGTCTGGGCTCGAGGGGATCGCCCTTCTCCCGCGCGGGGCCGAAGCGCTCGACCCACGCGTCCGACCAGACGCGGCCCAACTCCGGCAGCCCGTTGTCCCACTGCATCTCGATCCCCTTCGAGTGATGCAGAAAGTAGTCGAGGTCGAGTTCGAATTTGCCGCCGTCCGTCAGGCGCACGATCTTCCGGAACGCGTCGAGGTACTCGGGCTCGCCGTACGGGGCGAGCCCCATCACTTTGTATTCGTCCCCGTAGTGCGGAAAGCCGATGTACTGGGTGCACGCGGTGTAGAAGAGGCCGAGGGAATGCGGGAAGGACACCCAGTCGGTCACGCGGAGGTCGTTGCCCTCGCCCTGACCGAACATCGCGGAGACGAAGTCCCCGAACCCGTCGATCGTCATGCAGGCGGCCTTGTCGAACGGCGAGGGGTAGAACGAAGACGCGAGGTGCGCGCGATGGTGCTCCACGTTGTGGAACTTCGCGCGGAGCGCCTTGGGGTCGAGGTCGAACGCCGCCGCGAGCGTCGATCGGACGTCCCGCACCTTTCCCATGTTCGCGAGGCGATCGCGGATCGCGGCGAAGGAAGGGCGTTTCCGGAGCGTGAACAGCACCTTGTCGTGCAGGTGGGCCGAGGGATCCCGGCCGATCGCGACGTGGTCGACGTCTTCGAGCCGAGCGCCGACGTAGCCCAGGCAGAACCGGATCGCCTCCGACGGGAAACCCGCCCAGTGCTTGAGCCTTCGGATTCTCTCCTCCTCGATCGCGGCCACGAGTCGGCCGTCGACGAGGATGCAGGCGCTCGAATCGCCGTGGTAGGCGTTGATTCCCAGGATGATCATGGATTCCCTTCGATTCGCGGACGTGCCTTCCGGCCCGGCACGCCGTAAATATCCCCCGCTGCGCCCCGATTGCAACCCCCGGAGCGTCCGGCATGATACCCCGCGCGACGACGGGGTGGTATCGTGCGGGCGCCCTCGGAGGACTGGAGACGATGAAGCGCGCGCTGGTCACCGGGATCACGGGGCAGGATGGGTCCTACCTCGCCGAGTTCCTGCTCGCGAAGGGGTACGAGGTGCACGGCGTCATCCGGCGCGCGAGCACCTTCAACACGGACCGGATCGAGCACATCTACCGTGACCCCCACGAGGGCCGGCCGGGACTCCGGCTCCACTTCGGGGACCTCTCCGACGGCACGGGTCTCCGCAGGATCCTCGAGAAGACCCGGCCGGAGGAGGTCTACAACCTCGCCGCGCAGTCCCACGTGCGCGTGTCGTTCGACCAGCCGGAATACACCGCCGACGTCGTGGGGACCGGGACCCTCCGGCTCCTCGAGGCGCTGCGGGATTGGCAGGCGGTTTCCGGGTCGAAGGTCCGCTTCTACCAGGCCGGCTCTTCCGAGATGTTCGGCGCCTCTCCCCCGCCGCAGAGCGAGGCGACCCCCTTCTATCCCAGGAGCCCCTACGCCGTCGGAAAGGTCGCCGCGTTCTGGCACTGCGTGAACTACCGCGAGGCGTACGGGCTGTTCATCGCGAACGGCATCCTGTTCAACCACGAATCCCCGCGGCGAGGCGAGACCTTCGTCACCCGGAAAATCACGCGCGGACTCACGCGGATCCGTCTCGGCCTCCAGGAACGCCTCTACCTCGGAAACCTGGACGCGAAGCGCGACTGGGGGTTCGCCGGCGACTACGTCGAGGCCATGTGGCTCATGCTCCAGCAGGACCGTCCCGACGACTTCGTGGTGGCGACCGGGGAGGCCTACTCGGTCCGCGAGTTTCTCACCGCGGCGGCCGAGTGTCTCGATCTGGATTGGAAGCGCGTGGTCGAGATCGACCCGCGATATTTCCGGCCGACCGAGGTGGACCACCTCTTGGGCGATCCGACCAAGGCGAAGAGCCGGCTCGGCTGGTCGCCGAAGGTCGACTTCCGCCAGCTCGTGCGCATGATGGTCGACCACGACCTGGAACTCGCGCGTCGCGAGCGGACGTTGCGGGACGCCGGCCACGAGGTCCAGGGTCGCACCGCCCATGACTGACGGTGCCAGGGTCTTCGTCGCCGGACACCGCGGCTTGGTCGGGTCGGCGATCGTCCGGCGGCTCGAGCGTCGCGGGTCGCTCGACCTGATCCTGCGGTCTCGGGAGGAGCTCGATCTCGCCGACCGGAGGGCGGTCGAGAGTTTTTTCGCGCGGGAGCGGCCGGAATTCGTGTTTCTCGCCGCGGCCAAGGTCGGGGGCATCCTCGCGAACGCGACCCGCCCCGCCGACTTCATCCGGGAGAACATCCTCATCCAGACGCACGTGATCGACGCCGCTTCGCGGCACGGGGTGCGGCGTCTCCTTTTTCTCGGATCGTCCTGCATCTACCCCAAACACGCGCCCCAGCCGATGCCGGAGGAAGCGCTTCTCACGGGACCGCTCGAGGAGACGAACGAGGCGTACGCCATCGCGAAGATCTCCGGGATCCTGATGGGCCGCGCGTACCGGCGCCAACACGGCCTCGACTTCCGCGGCCTCATGCCGACGAACCTCTACGGCCCCGGGGACAATTTCGACCTGGAGACCTCCCACGTCCTTCCCGCCCTCCTGCGGAAGTTCCACGAGGCGAAGGAGGCGGGGCGGGATGCGGTCCCCGTCTGGGGCACCGGAAACGTGAGGCGCGAGTTCCTGCACGTCGACGACCTCGCGGACGCCGCCCTCTTCGTGATGGAGGCGGAGGAAGCCCCCGACCTCCTGAACGTCGGTTGGGGGGAGGACCTCACGGTGCGGGATCTCGCCGCGAAGGTCGCGGAGGTCGTCGGGTTTCGGGGTCGCCTCGAATTCGATCCCTCGAAGCCCGACGGCACGCCGAGGAAGCTCCTCGACGTCTCGAAGATCACCGCCCTCGGTTGGCGTCCGCGCATCGGGCTCGACGAAGGGCTCCGCGACACGTACGCCTGGTACCGGAAACACGCGAGCCCGGCGGTGCGCTGAGCGGGCCGATCAAACCGGAGGAACGACGGGCCAGGCCTCGCCTCCCCGGAACACGACGTCGAGGAGCGTTTCGAGGCGATGGCGGTATGTGTGCTCCGCGAGCGCCCGCGCGCGTCCGGCCCCGGCGATCCGGGCGCGCGCGGCGTCGTCCGCGAGGTAGCGGTCGAGCTTCGCCTCGAGCTCGTCGAAGGACCGGTAGGTCTCGATCTCCTCCCCCGGC
Source organism: uncultured Acidobacteriota bacterium (assembly GCA_964628935.1). Lineage (GTDB taxonomy): Bacteria > Acidobacteriota > Polarisedimenticolia > Polarisedimenticolales > DASRJG01 > CAYLHQ01. The sequence continues at coordinate 858 of CAZVOE010000124.1, read as the reverse complement.
ACGAACAGTTGGGCGACGCCGGGCCGCCACTCGCAGATCTGGAAGGCTCCGATCCCGGCGAACTCGAACGTCTTGACGTTGACCCCCCAGATCTCGGCCGGATGGAGGACGTTCAAGACCACCTTCGCGCCGAGGAGGGCCCGGGCCTTCGTTTCGAACGCGACGAACTCTCCCGTGAGGACCCCTTCGAGGCCGGTGACGTCGCACCAGCGCGGGGGAGGCGGTCCCCAAACGCGCACGGCCCGCCGCGACGCGAGTCGCTTCACGAGCTCGATGCGATAGGGGTAGGCCGACCCCATGACCGCGACGTCGGTGCGGAAGCGGTCGTCGGCGGGCCCGGCTCCTCCCTCGTCGCGATGGCGGCCGGGGTCGAAGCACTCCGGCAGGTAGTGAACCGGCTTTCCGAGGTTCTGCCGGAAGAGCGAGACCATGTAGGGGTCCTTGAGGAAGACGGCGTCGTAGCCCGCCTGGAGGAAGTACGTCCTGCCCAGATTCGAAACCGCGTCGGGGAACCACAGCGCGGTCTTGGCGCCCGTCCGGCGCTTCCACTCCTCGACCTCTTCCGGCGAGAGCCAGTCGTAAACCGCGAGCGCCAGGTCCCACGGGCCGTCGCGTCCGGCGGCGCGCAGGACGCGCCCGACGAGCCGCCGCGACAGCGCCCCCCCCGCACGGCGCGCCGCGGCGTAGGCCTGCTGCGCCGCGCGCACCCCCGGACCGAGCGTCCGGGTTCCCGAGGAAAGGGGGAAGTAGTCGATGACGCGGACTTCGTGGCCGAGCGCTCGGAAGGCGGCCTCGAGGTGCTGCGTGAAGCCTTCCGCGACGTGTGATCCGAGGATCTGGACCCGCATGCCCTCCTCC
>CAZVOE010000123.1:0-9509 GCA_964628935.1 uncultured Acidobacteriota bacterium | reverse complement strand
CGAAAGCGGCCAAATCACTTGCTACGGCGACCGGACAAATCATTTGCTACCTACAACCGTTCGAGTCCCCGTTGACGAAGGCACGGGACCGGCGTATAGAACCGCGCAGAACGGTCGGCGGACGTCGGGGCCGCCCGCGGTCCCACCGCGTCCGGAGGAGGAGTTCCATGAGCCGTATAGGCACTGTGTTCGTCGTCTGCCTTCTCGCCTGCCTCCTGTGTCTCCCGGTCATGGCCGCCGAGGGACGGATCCCGCTCCATGAGCCCACGGTTCTCGCGGGGGACGGCCACTACGTCGTCACGCGGAACATCGTGGGCTCTGGGTTGGGGCCCGTGATCGAGATCATGGCGCCGCAGGTGGACCTCGACCTGAATGGCTTCCAACTCATCGAGCCGTCCGGGACCTTCCCCGTGATCCGGATCGGCGGTCCCGTGATCAACATCAGGATCCACAACGGCACGCTCATGGGCATGGCCGGCCTGGAAGCACCGGGCGGGGGGGACAAGCTCGTGGTCGAGGACGTCCGGGTGACGGGCGGCATGGGTACGGCGATCCGTGTCGAGGACACCGCGCGTGTGGTCATCCGTCGGACGGTCATCGAAGGGAGCGCCTCGGGGGGGATCGTGATCGACAGCCCCGGCCCACACATGGCCACGATCGAGGGCAACGTGATCCGAGGGGTCGGTGGTCACGGGATCTTCTTCCGAAGCGGCAGCGCGGGGATCCTCAACAACCGCGTCAATGCCGCGGGCGTCGGCATCTTTCTCGCCTCCGCGAGCGGGTCTCTCGTGTCCGAGAACACCGTCTTCGGCGCGGGGGACACCGGGATTTTCCTGCGCGACTCGAAGGGGAACAAGCTGTTCGACAACGTCGTTCGGGAAAGCTCGTCCCACGGGATTCACATCGACGCCTCGAGCCTCGATAACCTCGTCCTCAACAACGTCGCGACCGGCAACGGCTTCGGTCTGCCCGGCGGCCACGGCCTCTTCGTGGAGGGAGACCGCAACGTGGCGGAGCGCAACGTCTTGAACGGCAACAACGGTTTCGGCCTCCGGCTCGCCGCCGTCGCCCTCGACAACACCTTCGGCCGGAACACCGCGCGGGGCAATCTGGGTGCTGCGCCCGGTCCGTGCGCCGGTGGCCCGTCGGGTCTATTTCCCCCCAACTCCTGCAACGACGGATTCGGCAACGACACGTACGGCGACAACCTGATCAGTGTTCCTTTCTAACCGCCCTCGAGGCCGAAAGGAGGACGAGGGATGAAACGGCTAGCCTTGCTCGTGGCCGTGCTCGTCGCCTGCGAGCCCGCGGGGGCCGCTTCGCCGGTCTTTGTCTCGCCGGACGTCCCCACCACGGAGACCGCGAGCGCGACCACGATCCTGCCCGGGCAGATCTCTCGCTACGACGGGACCGTGCCGTCCTACACGCTCTCGTTCACGGTGCCCGGCGACCCGGCCGTGGACGCGATCCACAGAATGGACGCCCCCGGAGACTGGTTGTTCTCGGTCGAGGCGCCGAGCGATCTCGCCGGCGCCCTCCCCGCCGCAGCCGAGCCGAGGGACGTGATCCGCTTCGACAGCAGCGCTGCTGCCTACGGTCTCTTTTTCTGCGGGGGAAGCGTCACCCCGCCCGTCCCCGCGGACTCCAACGTGGACGCGCTCTATCTGGAGGGCGGCGACACCGGGAACCTCGTCGTGAGCTTCGACGTGCCGACGACGATCGGTGCCGCCACGTTCGACCCGGCCGATCTCGTGCGCTACAAGCCGACGGGCGGGGGGACCTGCGCCGACTGGGCGCTGAGTGCCTCGAACCCGGCCTTCGACGCTTCGGCCTCGGGAACCGGGGTCCCGACCTCCTCGAACGTGATCGGTGCGGACGAGGGGCCAGGGATCCTGATCCTCGCCTTCGACGTTCCGACCGACCTGGGACCGCCGGGGCTCACCACCTTCCTCCCGGGCCAGCTCGTCGCGTGGAACGGCGCCGCGTTCACGCTTTTCGCACCGCTCGCCGGTTGGCCCGTGAGCAGCCTCGTGGACGGGGTGTCGTGCCTCGCGAACCCCGGGCGCGTGCCGACGACGATCACGGTGGACAAGACGGTGAGCCCGGGCCAACTCGACACGACGCCGATCACCCTCGGTTGGGCGGCGAGCTGCGCCGATGGCGGGGAGGACTACGGGATCTACGAGGGGACGCTCGGGACCTGGTACAGCCACACCTCGGCCGCGATCGACGACTGCAACGACGCGGGTGGGGATCTCGTGGAGACCGTCACGCCGTCCGCGGGGAACCGGTACTACCTCGTCGTCCCGCACAACCCGAACGGGGAGGGGTCCTACGGAACCTGCTCGCCCGCCGCGGCCTGTGGGGCCGGCAACGAGCGGCCCGCGGGCGCCGTCGTCTGCGCCGCGCCTCAGGTGCTGACTCCTTGCCCGCCGTGAATCCTGGGGCGCCGAAGCCGCCGGAGACGGAGACCTCGCGCCCGCGAGGGCGGAACGACACGTGGAGGTGCCCCTCCCGTTGTCGGCCGCCTAGTATTCCACGAGCCCCTGGCGCAGCGCCCTCGAAACCGCCTCGGACTTCGAGTGAACCTCGAGCTTCCGGTAGATGCTCTTCATGTGGAAGTTCACGGTGTGCACGCTGCAACCGAGCAGGGAGGCGGCCGAGCGGTAGTTGTGACCGTCCACGAGTAGGCCCAGCAGCCGCCGCTCGTGGGGAGTCAGGTCCGACTCGGCGCGACGCGGCGGACGGAACCGGCCGAACAGCCCGACGACGCGCCGTGCGATCTCGGGAGAGATCGGCGCCCCCCCGCTCGCGGCGTCGCGCAGACACTCGAGGAGCTTTTCGGGCGGGGTCTTCTTGAGGAGATACCCGCAGGCCCCCGCGCACAGGGCCTCGAAGATCCGGTCGTCGTCTTCGTAGACGGTCAAGACCAAGGGGACCACGTTCGGCTGCCTCGCCCGAAGCACCCGGATCCCCTCGATGCCGCCCATCCCCGGGAGGCCGATGTCCACGAGCGCCAGGTCGGGGGAGGTTCGCACCAAGCCGGGCAAGGCCTCCTCCATCGAGCCCCAGGCCCCCACGACGCCGTATCCCTCGACCGATCCCAGAAGTCTCGCCAGTCCCTCGCGGATCTCGGCCAGGTCCTCGACGATGCCGACGCGGATGGACTCGCTCACGTACGGAGCATACCGCTCCCGAATGCGGGACCGACTCCCTTACATGAGTCGGAATCCGTCGCTCCGCTTCCGCCGGGGACCGGCGGAAAGGGGGACGGTCATCTCGACCCGGGTTCCTTTCCCCGGCTCGCTCACGATCGCAAGGCTTCCCCCCATGGCTTCGGCCCGCGAGCGGAGGCTTATGAGTCCGGTCCCGACAGGAGCGGTGTCGGAGTCGAACCCCCGCCCGTCGTCCCGCACCGTCAACTCCGCGCGCCGCCCCGAGATTCGGAGGGAGACCTCGACCGAGGTGCATTCGGAGTGTCGCGCGGCGTTGACGACGCTCTCCTTGAACACCAGATAGATCTGCCGACGCGACTCCGCGTCGAGCGGCAGGTCGAGGCGGTCGTCCGGTGCGTCGAAGCGGAGCGCGATTCCCCGCGCGTCGAGCGTGTCGAGGGCGAAGCGGCGCATCCGCTGGACCAGGTCCCGCAATCGGTCCCGGCGGGGGTCGATCGCCCAGACGATGTCGCTCATCGCGTCGATCAACTGTCGCGAGACCTCGCCGATTCGCTCGAGCCGGCCGACGGCGTCGGGTCCGGCGCCGGCGAGCTCCCGACGAAGCACTTCGCTTTGGAGCGCGATCTGGGTCAGACTCGATCCGATCTCGTCGTGGAGGTCGGTCGCGATCCTCGTGCGGACACGCTCGATGGCGAGAAGGCGAGTCCATCGAAGGCGAGAGAGGCCGTACACCGCCCCGCCGACCACCGCGAGGACCGCGGCGGCGAACCACCTGCGGCGCCAGATCGGCGGGAGCACGCGGAAGGCCACGCGCGCGGGCTCGCTCACCAGCCCTTCCGCGTTCACGGCGCGCACGAGGAAGCGGTGGCGTCCGCTGGGAGGCCGTGGCAGAAGGATGGAGCGCTGCGGCGTCGTGACCAGGGGGGCGGCCTCTTGGTCGGGAAGGCTGATCTCGTACCGCGGGGGATTGCCGATTCCGAAGTGGGGGCTCGCGTACCGGATTTCCAGGCTGCGCGTTTGCGGCCCGAGCACGAGCCCCTCGATTTCGCTCGACCCGAGCTCGGAAACTCCCGGGAGGGGCTCTCCGTCCACCAGGACGGACGTGATCAACGGACGCCGCGGGGGCGCCGACGGATCCGCCTCCGGCGTCAACCGCGAGAGACCCTCGAGGGTCCCGAACCACAGCGTGCCGCGGCGGTCTCGGAAGCAGGTGTCCACCCGGCTGCCGGCCAGCCCGTCCGCCGTGGTCAGGTGCTTCACGCGCCCCGACCCGGGATCCAGCCGGTCCATCCCGACGGCGGTGCCGACGTAGATGCGCCCGTGGTCGTCCTCGGTGACGCACCAACAGTCGTTCGTCGAGAGGCCCTCCTCCGTCGTCGTGGGGGCGAACGCGGGGCGTGCCGCCGAAGGATCGGCGACTCGCGCGATCCCGCCTCGGCTCGATGCGATCCAGAGCCCGCCGCTCCGGTCCACGTGGAGCGCCCGGATGGAACCGCGGGGCACGCCGTCCCGACTTTCGAAGGTCTCGAACCGCCCCCCGCGGTAGCGGGCGAGCCCGCCTCCCCAGAAGCCGATCCACAGTTGACCGGAACGGTCCTCCGCGAACGACATCGGAACGCGGTCCGGCGCGTAACCGGCTTCCGGCCCGAAGCGCTCGAATCGGTCCTCGACGCGGATCCAGCGGGTCAGCGGGTGCGGCCCCCATCCGCCGATCCAGACATCGCCGCGCGAATCGGGGAACATCCGGAAGACGTCCTCCGAACCCAACCCGTCGCGCGCCCGATACCACCTCACGAGCCGGCCGGCGCCGTCGTAGCGAAGGACCCCATGCCCGGTCGGGCACCACCAGTCTCCGCGGGCGTCCTGGAAGGTGACCTGGTTCCATCCCCACCCCCCTCCGTCCGGCAGGGACGGGGGCCGGGGGAGGGAGACTCGGTGGAACCTCGCTCCGTCGAACACGTGCACGCGCTGCTCGACGGGAACGCGTCCCACGACGACGACGAGTCCGCCCCCGGGACTCTCTCCGATCGAGGCGATGCTCGATCCGGCCAAACCGTCGCGCTCGTCGTACGAGGTGAACCCGCGCGCTGCGATCCGGAGGGCGCCGGTGGTTTCGCCGCCGACCCACACGTTGCCCGCGGCGTCCTCCGCGAGCGCGAGGACCTCGCCCGGAACGCCTTCGGCGGGTCCGTACCCCACGAAGCCACGGATCTCGCCATCGGGCCCCCGGATCGCCTGCGCGAGACCGCTCGCCGTCGCGACCCAGAGGGCGCCATCCCTCGTCTCGAGGAGATCGTGGAGCCACTCGCTGGGCAGGCCGTCGCCCCGCGTGAAGATGCGGGAGCACGCTTCCCTCCCATCGCGAGGATCGAGGGCGATCCGACAGAGTCCGGAATGGGTCGCCGCCCAGATCGCGCCCGTCCGGTCTTCGAGGAAACCGACGATCTCGTCGACCCCCTGGGCGGTCAGGTCCACGCGCGCGAGAGCCCCGTCCGGAGATCGCCGGTCCAGCCAGCGCTTCCCGCCGATCCAGAGGGTGCCCCGTCGATCCTCGAGGACCGCCAGGACCTCGCGCGACGGGACGCCGGGTTCCCCCCCATCGGTCGCTTCGCCGCCCGCACGCGCGTCGAATCGCGCGAGCCCTCGCGCCGTCCCGGCCCACAGGCGCCCGTCGCCGGATTCCGCGAGGGAGAGGACGGGACTCCCTTCGGGACCCCCACCTCCGAGGGCTCGGCAGGAGAACCGCTCGCTTCCTTCCGGCTCGAACCTGCAGATCCCGACGTCGGTGGCCAGCCACAGCTCGCCCCTTCGGGTCTCGAGGAGGGAGTGGAGCCGGCGGGGGCCCGAGCCCGGGTCGGTGCCATAGGTCCGGAACTCGTGGCCGTCGAAGCGCGTGAGGCCTTGGGTGGTCACGAGCCAGAGAAATCCGCGCGAGTCCCCCAGCATGTCGGTCACTTGATCGGCCGGGAGCCCGTCCTCGATGGTGTAGGCCCGGACCGGGAGCCGCTCCGCCAGCGCAGGCGGTTCGGCCGTTGGAAGGAACAGGAGGCCGGCGAGGAGCCTCCTTCGCCAGGATCTCCGATCGGGGCGGCCCGCGGTGTTCACGGACACGGAGGGGGCTCGGCGACCGCGACCGTGCTCTCCTTCCGCCTCGCGTCGAGCGCCGCGGCCGACGCCCGCACGCGTGGACTCCCATTCTCGGCGGTCGTCGCCGTACGGGACGATGTCCTCGCGATCCTGGTGGAGTCCGACTCGAACTCGGCTCGATGCCGTCGCACGCGCGCTTCCTGAGGGTGCCGGGAATCTAACGCGGCCGAAGGGCCCGTGACAAGCCGGTGGGCGCCTCGTCGCGCGTCGCGCTCGTCGGGAGGGAATCCCGGCTCTGTGGACGCGGTCCGTGCGACGGCGGAGGCCGACTCGGGGAGTAGCGCGAAGACCTGCGCGACCGGAACCTCGGTCCTCTTCCTCTTTCCTACTCACTCAAGGGAGGCGGCGGCGCGGACGGTCTCGTATTCGTTTGCAGGCGGCTCCGATTCCCCGGGAGGTGGGCGATGAGACCTCCATGGCCCGCAGCGACGATGTTTCTGGCGATCACGGCGGCTTCGGCCGCCTCGCCCCCGGGGCTCCTCAATTACCAGGGCGTGCTTCGAGACGCTTCCGATGCGCCCCTGAGCGGGACCTACGACATGGTCTTCCGCTTCTACAGTCTGGCCGCGGGCGGGGATCACATCCTGACCGACTTCCACAAGGCGCTCAACGGCGGAGCCGTCACCGTGGACGGAGGGCTGTTCAACGTCCAGCTCGGCGGGGGCTCGATCGTGGACGGGGCCGGTCCGGGGACCTACTCGGACCTCGCGTCGGTGTTTCGCGACTACGCCGAGGTGTGGCTCGAGGTGGAAGTCCAGTCCGAAACCCTCTCGCCCCGGACCCGGATCGTCGGGGCGGCCTACGCGCTGAACGCGACGAATCTCGGGGGCCGGCCGGGCAGCTACTACTTGGATACGTCTTCGACGGCGCAGACGAAGTCGGGGGCGCTCACGGTGGATGCGGCCCCGAGCCCCGGGCAGGCGACGCTGGCGACAGGGAACTGGGGCATCCGCTCGTTCGGCGCCTACGACGGGTCGGGGCTCACTGGCCCTGCGGCGGGTTACTTCCAGGACACCGCGCACACGGGGACGGCCTATCTCGGTCACGGGGACACGGGGGTCGAGGGGTACGGGACGTGGGCGGGCGGCGTATTCCGCAACGGCTCGACGTCGGGGTACACGGACGAGGCCCTGCTGGCCTACAGCGACTACGGGATCCAGGCGCGGGGCGACACAGCGGGAGGGTACTTCAAGGACACGGACCAAACGGGCGAGGCCTTTCTCGGCGAAGGGGACACCGGCGTCGCGGGCTATGGGGCCTGGGCGGGCGGCGTTTTCAGGAGGGGTTCGCCGTCCAGCTACGCCGAACAGGCTGTCCTCGCGAATGCAGGGATTGGCGTCACAGGGTATGGGGGCAACTGGGCGGGCTATTTCGAGCAGACCTACCAGAACGACTACGGGACTGCGTCGGTCGCGGGCTACGGGTACGGCATCAGCGCCCTTGGGAGTATCGCGAGCCCGGGCGGAGGGGCGGGTGGGGTCTTCCAAGATGATGTGTACAGCGGCTACGCCGAGGTCGCCAGCGGCGACACAGGCATCGTGAGCGGCGGGACCTACGCCGGCGGCATCTTCCGTCACGGCACGTGGAGCTCCTGGGACATCGAGACCTACCTCTCGAGCGCAACAGCCGGCCTGCAGACGAACGGGGCGAAGAACTTCGTCCAGAATCACCCCTACGAGAAGGACCGCCTCGTCGCGTACGCCTCGCTCGAGGGCGACGAGGTCGGCACCTATACGCGGGGGAGCGGCCGCCTCGAGAACGGAGTGGCCCGCGTCCGTCTCGGCGAGACGTTCGAGTGGGTCACCAATCCCGACATCGGCCTGACGGCGCATCTGACGCCGCGCGGTGAAGCGGTCCCCCTCGCGGTCGAGTCGCTGACGACGACCGAGATGGTCGTGCGGGGACCGGCGGGCGGACCCGACGTCGCCTTCGACTACGTCGTGCACGGCCTCCGGATCGGGTTCGAACGATCGAGCGTCGTGAGGGAGAAGGACGTCGAGGCGTTCATCCCCGACATGGCCCCCCACGAGGGGCAATACGCGCGGCACCCCGAGCTGGCCCGGTTCAGCGCACTCGAGCGGTTCGCGGCCATGGCCGCTTCGCTCGGGACGGGCGCGCCGCCGGACCTGTCGCGGGCGGAGGCGCTGAAAGCGGCCGTGGGCGTTTTCGATCCGGCGAATCCGCCGCTCGGAGTGAGCCGGGTGCTGACCCCCGAGAACGAAGCGGAGCTCGCGGCGGCGAAGGCCGCCGGCACTCGACCCGTCGGGAACCGGGAGCGGGCCGAACCGATGGACGCGCGCGAGGCCCGGCGAGCGAAGGAGAACGCCGTCCCGGCCGACGGTCCCGGCGTCTCGGGAACCCTCCGAGCCCGATCTTCCGGAGAGGCCTCCCCGCCTCTTGGCTTCCCTCCCCTCGCGGCGCCGGTGAGCGTCGGACTCTCCGTCGAGGCAGGCGATCTTCTCGCCAACGACCCGGTCCGTCCGGGCGTGATGACCGTCGCCCACACGTTCGAGGACCCAGGCGTCGTCGGCATCGTCGCGGGTGATCCCGGCTCGACCTGGACCGGCGTGGCGCCGATCGCCCTCGCGGGGTCGGTCGTGTTCTGCAAGGTGGACGCGACGGATCGTCCCATCGCACCCAACGACCTGCTCGTCGCGTCGCCCACGCCCGGTCATGCGATGCGGGCCGGAGACGAACCCCGCCAGGGAACGATCGTCGCGAAGGCGCTCGAGCCGCTCGATGCGGGAACCGGCCTCATCCGCGTCCTGGTGATGCCGCGATGAGCGCGGCCTCCTGTCCGGGCTGAGCGGAATTCTCCTCCCGCTGCCCGAGGCCGTGGCTGCGTGAGCCTCCGGCGCAACGCCCGTGGGCGGGCGTCGCGAAGGGAGACCCGGCACGCCCGGCAGGATCGGCGACGCTCCAGGGCGTGCTCGATCCCCCGCGAGTGAAGTCGAGAGAGGGCGCATCGGACCGGGGCTCCCCGACGGCCGGTCCCGCGTCCGAACGCTTGGAAGACTTCCTGTTCGAAGGCTCCAGTCGGATTCGAAGAGACCCTTCAGTCGTGGCGGCGCCCCGCAGCTTTCGGAGGCCCGTCTCCGAGCCGCACCGCGACGGTTGCGATCAGCGCGTAGCGGAGACCTCTCGCCTCCGCCTCACCTGGCCGCCCGAAGCCGAGGTGGAGGAGTA